>NZ_JAZHOG010000002.1:0-384968 GCF_037892215.1 Elongatibacter sediminis
CAAAGGCCAGCTGTAATGCTGCACCACGTTCATAGCGGCAAAGCCACTTGCGGATCGCATCCGGCTGGTTGGCTATCCGTTCAGTCCGTGTGTCTGGCCACGCACATATATCCAGGTGGTCCTTCGAAACATCCACGCCCAACGTGACGAGCTGTGCTTGACTTGCCATAATGACCTCCGCGGTTACCATGCCGTGCGCCGGGACTCACGCGACGCAAGCTCGTATGAATCGGCTGAGCGACAGCTAGGTTCCTAATCGGCGTTCCTGCGTGAGGAGGGATGGGGGCGAAATCTTCAGCAGTCTGTACCAACAGGTCAGAAGGCTACATCGTCCCTCCCATCCCGGCGCCCTTCATCTTCCCGAATCCGGGCGCTGTACACCATACGAGGCTACAGGGAAGTATTCACGCCGTCCCCTGAGGGGAATGTGCCGTAGCACCTGCCTGCTCGAGGGCACGTTTTTCCACAAGCGCACCAAACGAGCGGAATCTGAACTAAGGGAAACCAGTAAACAGTCAAAGCCGTTGAACCAGGACCCTGAGCGGTATGTCACGCCCCCCGGCTTGGCTGCAGCGACGTTGGCGAGCGGAACACAAAGGCAGAAGTGAATTTGAGCGCCGTAGCAGCGGTACGGGGTTGAGGAGATCCACCGCTCAGGTCCACATCTGCCCAGGCAGGTGATGCGGCGCGTTCCCCTCAGGGGTCTCGCCGCCAGGACGGCGGCGCGAAGGTTACACGGACGTATTAAAGCCGTCCCCTGAGGGGAATGTGCCGTAGCACCTGCCTGCTCGAGGGCACGGTTTCCATGAGCCTTCCAGATAAGCGGAATCTGAACTATGCGAAACCAGTAAACAGTCAAAGCCGTTGAACCAGGACCCTGAGCGGTATGTCACGCCCCCCGGCTTGGCTGCAGCGACGTTGGCGAGCGGAACACAAAGGCAGAAGTGAATTTGAGCGCCGTAGCAGCGGTACGGGGTTGAGGAGATCCACCGCTCAGGTCCACATCTGCCCAGGCAGGTGATGCGGCGCGTTCCCCTCAGGGGTCTCGCCGCCAGGACGGCGGCGCGAAGGTTACACGGACGTATTAAAGCCGTCCCCTGAGGGGAATGTGCCGTAGCACCTGCCTGCTCGAGGGCACGGTTAGCGTGAACCTTCCAGATGAACGGAATTGAACTGACGCGAAACCCGCAGGAAGTCAGAGCCCGCGTACCCGAGCCGTCAATGACATGCACTGGGTGCCATTGAGGTGAGTTGTGCCGTGTTTTGATACCGATCCGGAAACGCAAAACCCCGGCCGGGGCCGGGGTTCTGGTTGGAGCGGTTGGGGCCGACTGCCCCCGAGGTCAGGACTTCTTGTCGTCGTCCACTTCCTCGAACTCGGCATCGACCACATCTTCAGCCGAACCGCTGTCGGACTGGCCTTCGGAAGCCTGGCCTTCGGCCGACTCCTGAGCGGCCGCCGCGGCATGCTGGTGGATCGCCTGGGCGGCTTCACCCAGGGTGTTCACCGCAGCCTCGATGGCGTCCTTGTCGTCGCCCTTCATGGCTTCTTCCACGCCGGCGAGCGCGTCTTCGATCTTCTTGCGCTCGTCTTCGGACAGCTTGTCCTCGACTTCCGTGAGGCTGGAACGCGTGGCGTGAACCAGGGCATCCGCGCTATTGCGGGTCTGGACCAGTTCGTGGAACTTGCGGTCCTCGTCCGCGTGCGCCTCGGCGTCTTCCACCATGCGCTGGATCTCATCGTCGCTGAGCCCCGAACCGGCCTTGATCTCGATCTTCTGTTCCTTGCCGGTGGCCTTGTCCTTGGCGCTGACGTGCATGATGCCGTTGGCGTCGATGTCGAAGGTGACCTCGATCTGCGGCATGCCGCGCGGCGCGGCCGAAATACCGGCCAGGTCGAAGCGGGCCAGCGACTTGTTGGCCGAGGCGACTTCGCGTTCACCCTGCAGCACATGGACCGTCACGGCCGTCTGGTTGTCCTCCGCGGTGGAGAACACCTGGGTCGCCTTGGTCGGGATCGTGGTGTTCTTCTCGATCAGCTTGGTCATCACGCCGCCCAGGGTTTCGATGCCCAGGGACAGCGGGGTCACGTCGAGCAGCAGCACGTCCTTGACGTCGCCCGCGAGTACGCCGCCCTGGACCGCGGCGCCGATGGCGACGGCCTCGTCCGGGTTGACATCCTTGCGCGGGTCGCGGCCGAAGAATTCCGCCACGGCTTCCTGCACCTTGGGCATGCGGGTCTGACCGCCGACCAGGATGACATCATCGATGTCGCTGACCTTGAGACCGGCATCGTCCAGCGCCGTGCGGCACGGAGCGATGGTGCGGGTCACCAGTTCACCGACCAGGGATTCCAGCTTGGCGCGGGTCAACTTGATGTTCAGGTGCTTGGGACCGCTGGCGTCCGCCGTGATGTACGGCAGGTTCACTTCGGTCTGCTGGCTGCTGGACAGCTCGATCTTGGCGCGCTCGGCCGCTTCACGCAGGCGCTGAAGGGCCAGCGGATCGTTCTTCAGATCCACGCCCTGGTCTTTCTTGAACTCGGCGACCAGGTAATCGATGACGCGCTTGTCGAAGTCCTCACCGCCAAGGAAGGTGTCGCCGTTGGTGGCCAGCACTTCGAACTGGTGCTCGCCGTCGACTTCCGCGATCTCGATGATCGAGATGTCGAAGGTGCCGCCACCCAGGTCGTAGACCGCGATCTTGCGCTCACCGCCCTTCTTGTCCAGGCCGTAAGCCAGCGCGGCCGCGGTCGGCTCGTTGATGATGCGCTTGACCGTCAGGCCGGCGATTTTGCCGGCGTCCTTGGTGGCCTGGCGCTGCGAGTCGTTGAAGTAGGCCGGCACCGTGATCACGGCTTCGGTGACTTCCTCGCCGAGGTAGTCTTCGGCGGTCTTCTTCATCTTCATCAGTACGCGCGCGGAAATCTCAGGCGGCGCCATCTTCTTGCCGCCGGCTTCGACCCATGCGTCGCCGTTGTCGGCCTCGACGATCTGGTAGGGAACGAGGTCCCGGTCCTTCTGCACCACGTCTTCCTTGAACTTGCGCCCGATCAGCCGCTTGACGGCATTGAGCGTGTTCGTCGGATTGGTCACCGCCTGGCGCTTGGCCGGCTGGCCCACCAGGACTTCGCCGTCCTTGGTGAACGCGACGATGGAGGGCGTGGTGCGATCGCCTTCGGCATTTTCAATGACCTTGGGCGCATTCCCTTCCATCACTGCGACGCAGGAATTGGTGGTGCCAAGGTCGATACCTATGATCTTGCCCATGAATTTGTCTCCCAGACTCCGATATTCGGGTTTAAAGTCGATATGCCAAAAATGGGGCTGTGGCCCGGTTTTTCAATTGCCTGGAGGGCTTTTCGTGACCGAAATGTCCGCCAGGCCCTGTTCAGGGTTGCCGCGACACGATGACCCGCGCCGGGCGTATCAGCCGGTCGTGCAGCAGGTAGCCCTTCTGCAGCACTTCCAGCACCGTATTCTCGGGCTGGTCCTCCGAGGGCTGCATCGTCATCGCTTCATGCTGCTCGGGATCGAAAGCTTCACCGGCCGGATCGATCTCCTCCAGTCCGTGATCGGCGAGCACCTTGCTCAGCATTTTCAGGGTCAATTCCTTGCCCTCGCGCAGCGATTCAGCGGTCGAGGACTCATCGGCCATCTGCAGACCGCGCTCCAGGCTGTCCCGCACTTCCAGCAGGTCCTTGATGATTCCTTCCAGCGCGAACTTGCGCGAACGCTCCTGGTCACGTGCGAGTCGTTTGCGCTGGTTGTCCATCTCCGCCTGCATGCGCAACATCGCCTCGCGATGCTGGGCGAGTTCGCGTTCGGCGGCGGCCAGTTGCTCTTCCAGGCTTCCCGTCTCCCCATCACCGGCAGCCTCGGCCTGCGCCGAGGCGCCTCCGGATTCCGTGCCGTCCTGAGAATCCCGGCCGGCGTCTTCGGCTTCCGGCGCGGGGTGCTTTTGTTCGTCTTGGGTCACGATGATTGGCTCCTTGAGTGCATTGAACGCCGGGGCGTTCCGTCCCGCTCTCCGATATGGGGCTATGACCTGTTGATTCAAGCCGATTTCCGACAGCGGACGCGTTGCCGCCTGACCCCGGTCATGCTAGCTTGAGGGGCTGGCGCCACCCCACCGAACCTGGCCACGGAAGCCCGCATACCCTTGCTGACGCTGCTGCACATCCGCGACTTCGCGATTATCGAAAACCTCGAACTGGAAACCGGCGCCGGCTTCACCGCCATCACCGGTGAAACCGGTGCGGGCAAGTCCATGCTGGTCGACGCACTGGGCCTGCTGCTGGGCGGGCGCGCGGATTCGGGTAGTGTGCGGAGCGGCTGCGACAAGGCGGAACTGATCGCCGAATTCGAACTGGGCGACGACAGCGCAGCCCTGGACTGGCTGCGGCAGCACGACATGGAGGACGGTTCGGTATGCCTGCTGCGGCGCGTACTCACCAGCGCCGGACGGTCGCGCGCCTGGATCAACGGCAGTTCGGTCACCCTGTCGCAAATGCAGGAATTGGGCGAACTGCTGGTGGAAATTCACGGCCAGAACGAACACATCCGGCTGACCCGTGGTGACGAACAGTTTCGCCTGCTCGATGCCGGTGACAGCCACCCCGAACAGCGAGCCGCCGTCGAACAGGCTTTCGAGGACTGGCGCGAAGCAGATGGCCAATTGCAGGCACTGGATGCCGAAGACCCCCTGCCGGCGGGCGAACTGGAACTGCTCAATCACCAGATCGAGGAACTCGAACCCTGGGCCCTGTCCGCCGAAAAGTATGCAGCGCTGGAATCCGAACACCGCCTGCTGGCACGGGGTGGCGATGTCGTCGAGTCCCTGCAAGCCGCCCTGGATGTTCTGGAGGACGACGAGAGCGGCATTGGCCACCGGCTGAACGAACTGGTCGAGCGGGTCTCGGGCAACGCCGGGGCGGACGCGGATGTCGCCAATGCCGAGAAAGCCCTGCGCGAGGCTGCCATCAATTGCGAAGAGGCTCGCAGCAGCCTGCAGGGTGCCCTGAGCCGGATTGATCTGAGTCCGGAAAAACTGGCCGACCTGGATGCGCGAATGGCGCGGTTGCATGCCCTGGCCCGGCGCCACCGGGTCGGGCCGGAACAGCTGTGCGAGGTGCTCGAACGGCTGCGTACCCGGTGCGAGGAAGCCGGCAGTCGCGAGGAGCGGCGGCGCGCTCTGGAGCAGACCTGCGCCCGGCTGCTCGAAGCCTACCGCAAGGCCGCCGGAAAGCTCCACAAAGCACGGGCGCGGCGGGCCGCCACCCTGTCACAGGCGGTCACCGAGTTGATGCAGGTACTCGGCATGGAGGGTGGCGTGTTCGAAATGCACCTCGATCACGACCCCGAAGGTCCACCCAGCCGCCGCGGCGACGACCGCATCGAATTACGCGTCAGCGCCAACCCCGGCTTGCCGCCGGGCCCGCTGAAGAAGATTGCTTCGGGCGGCGAACTGTCCCGCATCAGCCTGGCGGTCAAGGTGGCCGCATCGGCGGACCGCCCGCCCCCGACCCAGGTTTTCGACGAGGTCGATGCCGGCATCGGTGGCGAAACCGCCAACGCCGTGGGCCACCTGCTGCGCAGCGCGGCCCGCGACGGGCAGGCGCTGTGCGTCACCCACCTGGCGCAGGTCGCGGTATGCGCCGACCGGCAGGTGCGGGTTCTGAAAAGCACCGGCGATGAAGCGACCCGCGTGCGCACGCATGTGCTGGACGAGGATGAACGGGTGGATGAAATCGCCCGCATGCTGGGGGGCAATCTTTCGGAACAGAGCCGCGCGCACGCTCAGGAACTGCTGCACGGCGCGCTGACCCGCCACTGACCCGCGCCCGGTCCCGGACCGCTCGTCCGATTACTCGGGCTTCGCTTTTTTCCTGGCGGGCCGCACGTAGATGACGAGGCTGTGGTCTTCGATGGTGTAGCCATGCGCCGCGGCTATTTTTTCCTGCAGGGCCTCGATTTCGTTATTGACGAATTCAATGACCTTGCCGGTTTCCACGCACACCATGTGATCGTGGTGTTTGCCTGAATCCAGCTCGTAGTACGCCTGACCACCCTCGAAATTGTGCTTCACCACCAGCCCGGCTGCCTCGAACTGGTTCAGCACACGGTAAACCGTGGCCAGGCCAATATCCTCGCCGGACTCGACCAGCGCCCGGTAGATATCGTCCGCGGTCATGTGCTTGTGCGCTTTCTGCTCGAGAATCTCGAAAATTCGTTTGCGCGGATGCGTGATCTTGAGACCGGCTTTGCGCAGATTCCTGACTTCCTGCTGCCCGGAGCTTTCCTGTTTCATGACTCGGTACTGTCGGTGCGACGGTCCGATATTGTATCATCCGTGGTTTACGCGCGATGCGTCCGGCACCACCGGCGCGAAAACCATTCATCACGTCCCTCAGCGAATGCCCGGTTACCGAATGAAACGACTGATCCGCTCCATTCCCCTGATTCTGCTGCTGTCCTCCATGGCCGGCTGCGGCTTGATCTACAAACAGAATGTGCAGCAAGGCAATGCCCTGGAGGACGAAGACCTCGACCAGTTGTACCTGGGCATGAACAAGCGTCAGGTTCTGTTCGTTCTGGGTTCGCCCTCCATACACGACCCGTTCCAGCCGCAACGCTGGGACTACGTGCAGACGTACAGCCGCCGCGGTGGTGAACCGACTCAGCGCACCATCACCCTGCGTTTCGAAAACGACGAGCTGACCGAGATCATCGGCTATGAGCCCGCCGGCGCCGACGATCCGGATTCGGCAGTCGCCGCATCAGGCGCGGCAGCCCAGCCCGACCCGCACAAGGAATCCGTCGAGGATGCCAGCGCGGAAGCCCTCGAACCGGAAATTCGCGGGCTCGGTGAGCGCACCGCGGATGAGCGTGAATTGGAAGCCGGACGCGATGTGATCAATCAGCGCCCCGCTGACGACCTGACTTCACCCGATATCGACGGCTGAGTCCGCCGGGCGTTTTTCATAGCCGCGGCCCGTCTCGCATGTCCGAGCCCGGGACACACCCATGATCGGGGAACGGATACCGGGAGACCCGGGAGCGGTGGGTGAATTTCAGCCCCGGCCGCGATCGCGCTCTGCTTTCTGGCGCCGCACTTCCTTCGGGTCCGCGATCAACGGACGGTAGATTTCGACCCGGTCTCCTTCGGACAGAACCTGGTCGAGGGTAATCCTGCGGCTGAAGATTCCCACGTCGGGTTCGGGCTCGATTTCCGGGAAACGGATCCGGATACCGGACGCTTCGATCGCCTCCCGCGCCGTGCTGCCTCGCGGCACGGTCAGGGTCACGATCTGCTGGGTCTCCGGGGTGGCCCAGGCGACTTCGACGGTCATCGTGTCCGGGTCCGCGCCACTCATGGCTTGCCGTTCTCTTCGCCCTGGGTGTAGACCGCTTCGGCCCGGCGCACGAAGTCAGCGACGAGTCGATCGGCCACATTGGAGAATCCGCGGCGAAATGCGGCCGACAACACCGAGTTGGAAAAGTCGAAAGCGAGATCGAGAGTGATCTTGCAACCGGAATCACCGAGCGCAAGAAAACGCCATTCGCCGGACAGTTGCCGGAACGGACCGTCGACCAGGGACATCGAGAGCCGCTGACCCCGTTCCAGTCGATTGCGCGTGGTGAAATCCTGGCGCAACCCGGCCAGCGAGACTTCGAGGCGGGCGAGTTGCATGTCACCGGATTGCTCGATCAGATCCGCCGCCGCGCACCAGCTCAGAAAATCCGGATAGCGTTCGATGTCCTCCACCAGGCGAAACATCGCCATGGCCGGGCGGGGCACCAGGGCTGTGCGGGTGATTTCCAAGGCGGCAACAACGCGTCTGACCGGGGCGCGCCAGCATAACACGAGCCGACACCGCTGGACCCGCGTGGTACCGGCGTGGTGCAATATCCGGTCTGGCGGAAGGCAGGCACCACCGCCGGTCCGAGCCACACAAGCCCCAGGGAGACGAATGAACGACACCAGCGCCACCGGCCGCAAGACCATCGCTGTCAACAAACGCGCGCGCTTCGACTACCACATCGAGGAGCGTTTCGAAGCGGGCCTCGCCCTGCAGGGCTGGGAAGTGAAATCCCTGCGCGAAGGACGGGTCCAGTTCGCCGACAGTTACGTTCTGCTCAAGGACCGCGAGGCCTATCTGTTCGGCTGCCAGATCAGTCCCCTGCCCACGGTGTCGACGCACATCGAGCCGGACCCCTTGCGCACCCGCAAACTGCTGCTGCACCGGCGCCAGATCGACCAACTGATCGGAGCGGTGGAACGCAAGGGATACGCGCTCATACCCACGGCCATGTACTGGACCCGCGGCAAGGCCAAGGTCGAAATCGGCCTGGCCAGGGGCAAGCGCCAGCACGACAAGCGCAAAACCATCAAGGAACGCGACTGGGAACGCGAGAAAGGCCGCATTCTCAAGCGTGGCTGAGTCACGAGCGTGACCATGAATGAGTCGCTGATCTACCTCGATCCGGACAGCAAGCAGAGCCTGCAGACGCAGATCCGCCAGAAGCTGGTGGACGCCGTGCTCAAGGGCGCCTACCCGCCCGGCACCCGCCTGCCCTCGTCGCGCAAGATGGCCGAGCAGCTCGGCGTGGCGCGCAACACGGTCGTGCTGGCCTATGAACAGTTGATCGAAGAAGGTTATCTGGTCAGCCGCGAGCGCAGCGGCATTTTCGTCAACGAAAGCGTGCGCGAGAACCGGATTGGCGTGCACCAGGCGCAGACACCCGACGCAGAGCAGGTGGCGCGGTGGAAATCGCGTATCCGTACGGACGTCGGAGAACGGCCCGAATTCGACTGGCCGGCAAACTGGCAGCAACACCCTTTTCCCTTCATCGACGGCCACTTCGATGCCTCGCTGTATCCGACCGCCTCGTGGCGGGAAGCCAGCCGCATGGCGCTGGGCGACCGGGTGGTGAACGAGGGAACGGTCACCGAGGGCGATGCCGACGACCCGATGCTGATTGACGAAATACGATCCAAGATGCTGCCCCGGCGCGGCATCACGGCGCAGCCCGATGAGATCCTGATTACCCTGGGAGAGCAGAACGCCCTGTTCCTGCTGGTGCAGTTGCTGGCCGGATCCGGCATCCAGGTGGCGGTCGAGGAACCCGGCAACCCGCGCATTCGGCAATTGCTGCGCCAGTCGGGCGCGGCCGTGCGACCGCAGCCGGTGGACGAACAGGGCATGGTGATCGACGACCGCCTGGACCGCAGCCAACTGGTCTACGTCACGCCCAGCCACCAGGTGCCCACGGCCGTCACCATGCCCAATGAGCGCCGCGAACAACTGCTGAAGAAGGCGCACGAGCGCGACCAGATCATCATCGAGGACGACTTCGAACACGAACGGAACTACCTCGGTCAACCGCATCCGGCTCTGCGCGGTATGGACCGGGACAACCGGGTCATCTACGTCTCCGCCCTGCCCCGCGTGCTGGCTCCCGGGCTGCGCATCGGTTTCATGGTGGCCGCGCCGGAACTGATTCGCGCCGCGCGCCGCCTGCGGCAACTGGTGGTCGGCCGGCCCTCGCTGGTCAATCAGCGAACCGCCGCCTACTTTCTGTCGCTGGGGCACTACGACTCGTTCATGGCCCGGCTGCACCAGGAGATGCGGGTACGCTGGACCGCCCTGCGCGATGCCCTCAACCACTACCGGCCCAAATCCATCGTCACCACGCCCAACCAGGGCGGCACCGCCTTCTGGGTGCGGGCCCCGGACGACATCGAGGTCGAACGGCTGACCCGTACCGCGGCCAAACGCGGCATCCTGATCGAGCCGGACACGCACTACCACGCCAACCGCGACACCTCGCGCAACTGTTTCCGCATGGGGGTGACCAGTATCCCCGAAAAGCGCATCCGGGAAGGCGTGGAACGCCTGCGCGAACTGATGTGGGAACTGAGCAAGGTGGAAGGCACGCAACTCGACCCGGACGATCCGCACCTGCTGCGCGGCGATGAGCTCCAGTCCGCGATGAGCGGCGCCACCCTGATCTACCGCACGGTGTACTGCGATCCCTGTGTTATCGAACTGCGGCGCAACGGCAGCATGGCCGGACGGGCCGGCGCCGCCAACGAAGATTGCGATGAAGGGCGCTGGTGGTGTGAAGGCGATCTGTGGCACCGGCAATGGCAACGCTGGGCCTATGGCGAGGAATCGGCCTACCACGTAACGCTCGACGGCCAGCACATCCGCTGGTACAACGATTCGGGCCGGCTGGTGGATGAAGCCATCCTGCACCGGCCGGAACCCTGACTGGCCTCATACGCCAGCGCCAACTGGTTCTACGCCGACCCACGGCCCACACGTAGTCTAGTCTCGAAAATCACCGGCCGCCGCGGGCGGCCGCACAGCCGTGGAGTTGATAATGGCCTATCTAGCCGTCGCCGGATTACAGCTCGAACTCGCCGGCGAGGACAACCTGTCGCGCCTGGAACGCGAAATCGACCGCACCTGCCAGCGCTATCCCTGGGTGCAGTTGCTGTTGCTTCCGGAACTGTGCACCTTCGGCCCCAACCCGGGGCAGGCCGTGGCCCTGCCGGGCGAAGTTGAATCCCGGTATTGCGAGGCTGCCGCCCGCAATGGCGTCTGGCTGGTGCCCGGCTCCATGTTCGAACGCGCGGGAGACCAGGTATACAACACCAGCCCGGTGATTGACCCGCAGGGCGAGGTCATCGCCCGTTATCGCAAGCAGTTTCCCTTCGCACCCTACGAAAAAGGCGTCAGCGGCGGCGACCGGTTTACCGTGTTCGATGTGCCCGGCGCGGGCCGGATCGGCGTGATCATCTGCTACGACATGTGGTTTCCGGAAACCGTGCGCACCCTGGCCTGGATGGGCGCGGAAGCCATTCTGTGCCCCACCATGACGACCACCATCGATCGCGACGTCGAGCTGTCCATCGCCCGTGCCAACGCGGCGGTCAATCAAGTGTGGTTCTTCAACCTCAATTGCGCCGGCCACCTCGGTTTCGGCCGATCCATCGTGGCCGGACCGGACGGCACCGTGATCCACACCGCCGGCTCGGGCCGCGAGATCATCACCGCGGAAATCGATTTCGCGCACGTACGGCGGGTGCGGCAGCGCGGCCTGCACGGCCAGACCCAGACCCTGAAGAGCTTTCGCGACCGACCGGTGGACTTTCCCGTGTACGCCGCGGACGCCGGCGCCGGCGCGCTGGGGGAGCTTGGCCCCCTGGAACTGCCGCGGCGGCCGGCCACGGACTGACGGGCCCCGGGTTCCCGTCCTAAACCGTGCTGAAAGGCGCCACTGACCCACCTGGACTCAAACGAACCCGCGAACTGGCCCTACGCCTGGCGGCGCGACTTCGATAGCTTAAACCTCGGACCCGTGCGGACGGGTCCGCCCATGGGGACAGAGAAACCGGGCACGACGACCCGAGACCACCGAAAACCGATTAGCCGGAGCAAATCACATGAATTCGAACCGCCAGGTCAAACGCAACACACTCAGCGCAGCGATCACCACCGCCCTGCTCGCCACGGGTCAGGCCGGCATCGCCGCCGCTCAGGAACAGGCGGGCTCCGAGAGCGCCGGCGGCCGCCTGCTGGAGGAGATCGTCGTCACCGCGCAGCGGCGTGAACAGAGCATCGTCGACATTCCCTACAACATCTCGGCCGTCAGCGGCGAGTTCATCGACGACGGGTTCATTCTCGAGACCTCCGAGTTGCTGCGTTCGGTGCCGGGCGCCGCCGTGGTCGACATCGGCCATCGCAACACCGGTGTGGTCAACACCATCCGCATCCGCGGCCTGACCATCGACAGCAACATCGTGGGCGATTTTTCGCTGTCCACGGTGCCGACCGTTTCCACCTACCTCAACGATACCCCGGTATTCGCCAACTTCATTCTCAAGGATCTCGAACGGGTCGAAGTGCTGCGTGGCCCGCAGGGCACGCTGTACGGCTCCGGCTCGCTGGGTGGCACGGTGCGTTACATCGCGCGCCGGCCCGTGCTGGGGGAATGGGAAGGCATGGTCGAGGGCCACATCAGCGACACCAAGGGTTCCTCTGGCACCAACTGGGGCGCCAGCGCCGTGATCAACATCCCGCTGGGCGACACCTTTGCCGCCCGCATCGTGGCCGGCAAGATCGACAACGACGGGGTCGTCGACCTGCCCAATGTCTACGTGCTGGACAACGAGGGCATTCCCGTTGCACCCGACGGGCCGCTGGCCGACACCGCGGTGTACGAGTCCATCGAGGACGCCGACACGGTCGACATCGAGTACGCGCGGGTATCGCTGGCCTTCGAGCCAAACGACAAGTTCGACGCCCTGCTCACATGGACCACACAGGACGACGACATCGGCGGGCGTATGCACCCCACCAACGGACTCGACGGCTGGGGCGACCCATACGACGATTACGAGGCCGGCTCCATCCAGCGCGAGCCGTCCGAACGCGAGGTCGACCTGGTCAGTCTGGAAATGAACATCGATCTCGGATTCGCGACCCTGACCAGCAGCACGTCCGGATACGAACATTCCGGCTCGTCGACCAGCGAGAACACCGGGTTCTATGCCCAGCTCGGCTGGCTCGGCGCGTTCTACTACAACTACCCGCGCCCGATGGCATCGGCCGTTCGCACCTACGACGACGAGGCCTTTATCCAGGAACTGCGGCTGGTTTCCAACGGCGACGGCATGTTCGACTGGGTGGTTGGTGCCTACTACGCCGACGAAGACAAGTTCGCCTCGCAGGACAGTTTCCTGCGCGGCTTCAAGAACTGGGCGGACGCAGCCTGGGGCTGCTGCGTGATCAGCGACCAGGACTTCCGCTACCGGCGCGACGAGAACTTCGAGGACAAGGCGCTGTTCGGCGAACTGACCTGGAACATCAGCGAGACGTTCCGCATCACCGGCGGCTTCCGCTCTTTCGACCATGATTACAAGAACACCACCAACATGGGTGTGGGTCTGTACACCTCGTTCTCGTTCGACGATACGGTGGAGTTTTCGGACAGCGATTCCGACACCCTGTTCAAGTTCAACGCCTCGTGGGACATCCACGACCGGATGATGGCCTACGGCACCATCTCCGAAGGATATCGGCGCGGCGGCACCAATGCCGTACCGCTGTCCGGCGTGTTCGCCGAGGATCCGGTCTGGCAGCGTTACGGACCCGACACCGTGACCAACTACGAGATCGGCATCAAGGGAACCGGCGACCAGAGCTTCTACAACATCTCGCTGTTCTACGTGGACTGGGAGGACATCCAGCTCAATACCGCCACCACCAATTGGGCCTTCTTCGCCGCTCAGAATGCCGAAGATGCCCACACCGCCGGGCTGGAGGCCGAATTCGACTTCTACTTCGGACAGGGCTGGCACGCCAACCTGGGCTATGCCTACGTGAGCGGCGAACTCGACAACGACTTTTTCGCCGCCGACGACCCCAACCAGACCAGCCCCATCGCGCGCGAGGGAACGAAACTGCCCGGGTTGTCCGAACACACCCTCAACGCCACCGTGGACCATGCCTTCAATCTGTCGAACGGCTGGGAGTGGCGCAACCGGATCACCGGCTACTGGCAATCGGAAATGGAGAATTCCGTTCTGCCGTCGCCGCGCTTCAACCAGACTCTCGACGATTTCGCGATCGTGGATTTCAGTTCCACGCTGGCGATCAACCATTGGGCCGTCACCCTGTTCGTCAAGAACCTGTTCAACGAGGACGGTATTGTGGGCGTGTTCAAAGAGCAGTACATGGGCACCGACCCGGCGCAGAATTACTTCGGAAACGGCAGCAAGGAACTGATTTCGCGGCCGCGCACCGTCGGCGTCAACCTGCGTTACGACTTCTGAGCACGGGCGCGGCGACCGGTCCAGCCGGGCGCCGCGCCACGCTCCGCACGACGATCCGACCCGGTACACTGACGGCATGACGCCCGCGAGTGACCCGACCCACCCGGCCGGACCATCGGCAGCCACACCCGACCCGGGCTCCACCGGCGCCGCGAAGGATTCGGCGGAAGAAGCCCTGCGACGCAGCCTGGCAGCCCAGAACCTGGGTGACTTCGCGGCCATGCTGGCCGCGGCGGAACACGCCTGGAAGCTGGATCCGGACCACCCCGACACCGCCCTGCGACTGGCCGAGTGCCGCCTTTTCTGCAGCGATGTGGCGGGTGCGATCCGCCTGCTCGGCGAGCGCGAGAAGGCCGCCGGGCACGACGTGGCGCAACTGCTGCGCATCGCCGAACGCTACACCCAGTGCGCGCGGCACACCGACGCCCTGCGCTGTGCCCGACGCGCGGCGGACCAGGCGCCTGGCAACCCCCAAAGCCTGTACAACCTCGCCGCCGCGTGCATCGCCGCCGGTGAAATTCACGAGGCGGAGACCCTGCTGACCGAAGTTATTCGCCTTAACCCCCGGGACTACGATGCCTGGTACAACCGTTCGACCCTGCGGCGGCGCAGCACGGCGGACAATCACATTGACGAATTGCGCTACGTGCTGGCCCACCTGGATCCGGACGAAGCTGGCCTGGTGCCGGTATGCTACGCGCTGGCCCGCGAACTGGAAGACCTGGAACGCCACGACGAAGCATTCGACTACCTGCAGCGCGGCGCCCAGGCACGCCGGCGACGCCTGAGCTACCAGGTCGAGGACGACCTGGAAACCCTGCGCCAGATCACCAACACGTTTGACGCCGCGCGCATGGCGCAGGCACCCGCCCTCGAATCACCGGGGTGCCCCGTCTTCGTCATCGGCCTGCCGCGCAGCGGCACCACGCTGGTCGACCGCATCATCGGCACCCACAGCCAGGCCACCAGCCTGGGGGAAATCAACATGCTGGCCTACGGCGTGATGCACGCCGTCAGCGAAACCACCGGCGGCGCGCAGAATACGGCGGAGCCAGGAGCCCCCGGCAGCGACCCGGCGCGGAGCAAACCGGGTTTCGTCGCGGCCTCGTCAGGAATCGACATGGCCCGGCTCGGCGCGCGCTACCGGCAGGCACTGCAAGGCTTCGGCGAAAACACACCGCGCCTGGTCGACAAAACGCCGCTCAATGGCCTGTACCTGGGCCTGATCCGCCTCGCGCTGCCCGAAGCCCGGATCATTCACGTGCGCCGCCACCCGGTGGACAGTTGCCTGGCCATGTACAAGACGCTGTTCCGCATGGGCTACCCCTTCAGCTACCGCCTGCAGGACGTGGGGCGTTACGTGATCGGATGGCACCGGTTGATGGATCACTGGCGGGAGGTGGCCGGCGACGGCCTGCTGGATGTGGACTACGAGAATCTGGTGGGTGACCCGGAAGCCGAAACCCGCCGTGTGCTGGATTTTCTCGGCTTGCCGTTCGAGGCGGGCTGCCTGCGTTTCCACGAAAGCACCGCGCCCGCGGCCACGGCCAGCGCGGCCCAGGTGCGCGAGCCCATTCACAGCCGCTCGGTGGGCCTGTGGCGGCGCTATGCCCGCCAGCTCGGACCCCTGGCTGCCCGTCTCAAGGAGCACGGACTTGAATTCGACTGATACGAAACCCGGCCGCCACGTGGCGCCAGCCGGCATGGCCGCCCGCGTGTTCCTCGCTTTCCTCGCCACGGCGGGCTTTTTCTACGTCAACCTGATGCCGGCCATCGTCGATGGGCTCATCGAGGGCCTGGGGTTCACCAATCAGCAGGCGGGCGCGGTGGGATCGGCCAATATCTACGGCGCCGCCTTTGGCGCTTTGGCCATCGTGTTCGTGGTGCGGCGGCTGCGCTGGAAAACCGCCGCGACGGTCTTGCTGGGCCTGCTGATCGGTATCGACCTCGCCTCACTGGCCGTTACCGAGCCCACGACCCTGACCGCGCTGCGCTTTGGTCACGGCTTCGTTGGCGGCATGTTGATCGGCACCGCGTTCGCGGTCATCGCGCGCACCGAGCAGCCGGACCGGACGTTCGGTGTGCTGTTGTTCGTGCAGTTCGGCCTCGGCGGCCTCGGGGTGATGTTCCTGCCGGGCCTGGTACCGGTGCTCGGCACCCCCGTGCTGTTCCTGTCACTGGTCGCCTTCAGCGGCGTCACCCTGGCGATGCTGCCGTTTCTGCCGCCCTACCCGGTCGCCATCCCCGGCGCGACCGACGCACCCGCACCGCGGATTCCGCGCGTGCCGCTGACCCTGACCCTGGCCGCCCTGTTTCTGTTTCAGGCCGCCAACATGGGGTTGTACGCCTACATCATCGGTCTTGGCACGCATTACGGACTGGAAAGGACGTTCATCACCACTGCGCTCGGATTCTCGGCGTGGCTCGGACTGGCCGGTGCCGGCCTGGTCATCGTTTTCGCCAACCGTCTCGGCTACACCCGCTCGCTGGTGGCCGGCATCGGGGTGACCATCCTGGCGACTGCGGCGCTGCTGCGCAGCGACATTCCCGCCCTGTTCTTCGCCGTCAATGCGCTGATCGGCATCACCTGGGCCTTCACCATCCCGTACCTGCTGGGGCTGGCCGCCCGCTTCGACAAGACCGGAACGATGGCCGCCCTGGGCGGCTTCGCATCGAAGATGGGCCTGGCCTCGGGCCCCGCGGTCGCCGCCGGACTGCTGGGTGACAACCGTTATGCCCTGCTGATCTGGACCGCCTGCGGCGCCCTGTTACTGTGCCAGGCCGTGGTCCTGATTCCGGCACGCCTGATCGACGCCCGCCACTCCGACTGACACGGGGCGCACCGGATGCGACCACGCGGCGGCCCCGTCAACCCGGACCGGGCCGCTCCGCCGTCGCGCGCTCAGAGGCGCATGCCACCGTCGATCCCGAAATCACGGCCGTTGACGAAATCATTCTCGATGATGAACTGGACGGTCACGGCGATTTCGTCCGGTACGCCAAGGCGCCCGGCCGGAATGGCGCGGGACATCTTTTCCAGCGCCTCCGGTTTCATCGCCGTCACCAGGTCGGTGCGAATGAAGCCCGGTGAGATCGACGCCGTGCGAATGCCCAGGCGCGCGAGTTCCTTCGACCAGGCCACCGTGATCGCCTGGACCCCCGCCTTGGTGGCCGAATAGTTCGTTTGCCCCATGTTCCCGTGGCGCGAAATGCTGGATATGTTCACGATCACGCCACCGTCGCCGGCCCGGGCCATCTGCTCCGCCGCGGCGCGCCCACACAGGAATACTCCGGTCAGGTTCACGTCGACCACCTGGCGCCAGTGCTCCAGGCTCATGCGCGATTGCAATTCGCCGTCACGAAATTTGACCAGCAGGCCGTCACGGGTGATACCGGCATTGTTCACCAGCACGTCGAGGCGGCCGAAATGCTCACGTACCCGCGCCATCGCCCCATCCACCGAGTCTTCCCCGCTAACGTCGCATTCCAGCGTCAGGCACCGATCCTGAGTCAGATCCATCTCCGCCGCCAGTTCCTCCAACGGGCTTGCATTCATGTCCAGCAGCGCCAGCCGCGCACCGGAACCCGCCAGCCGCCGCGCCATGGCCGAGCCAAGCCCCCCGGCCGCCCCGGTGATCACAATGACGCTGTTTTCGAGTTTCATATCATCAATATCCTTTATATTTCAATTAATTAAAAACTTATTCTGATAAATTGCTTAACCATTCAGACGCAGCTTACCCGGCACCACGCCACCTTGGCGCGAGTGGATCCCGGATCGCCGCTGCGCGCCATCCGGAATGACGAAGGGTAAACCACTTCCGGAATATCGGAGAGTTAGCGACATCCGGGATGATAAAGGCTAAACGACGTCCGGGATGATGAAGGCTAAACGACGTCCGGCACAACGAAGGGTTAGCGTTAGCACCGTCACCCCGGCCCCCGAGCCGGGGCCTACACGCCAAGGCCCACTCCAGCACCCTTCCCGACTCACGCCCCAACCCCGGTACTGTCACCCCGGCCCCCGAGCCGGGGCCTACACGCCAAGACCACTCGGTGGCCGGACCATTGCAACCACAGAACCACTTCACAAGTCTGGCGCGGCCACTCGCTTCAAACGCTGCCGCAAAATTCAACGCCGGGTGGATCCCGGATCGCCGCTGCGCGCCGTCCGGGATGACGGAAGCTCAGCGCCAGCACCGCCACCCCGGCCCCGAGCCGGGGCCCACACGCCGAGGACCACTCCGGCACCCTTCCCAACTCACGCACCAACCCCGGTACTGTCACCCCGGCCCCCGAGCCGGGGTCCACACGCCAAGGCCCACTCCAGCACCCTTCCCAACTCACGCACCAACCCCGGTACTGTCACCCCGGCCCCCGAGCCGGGGTCCACGAACCGGGGCCACAAACGGAACAATCCACCTCGAGCACTGTCTGAATTCCTGTCCGCTGATGTATCATGGCGGCCAATGATCTCACGGGGGCGACCTGGCTTCGACGCGGGTAGCGAAACCGGAGGTGCATGCCGAGTTGCAAACATCTCGTAAAACTGCTTGCAAACCATATAGTTGCCAACGACGACAACTACGCACTAGCAGCTTAAACACCTGCCTTAGTGCCCTCCGCCCGGAGCATGCCTGTGTGCGCCGGAGCCCGGGGGTCGACCCACACAGGATCGCGATGAAGCTCGCCTGGAGTGGATTCGTTAAAACTCAGCCAGGCTCGTTGCCGGTCTTCCCTGCCTTTCGGGTAGCCAGCAACTAAAACAGTAGAAAGGATAAGCATGTAGAGCCAAGGGCGGAGTACTTGCGGACGCGGGTTCGATTCCCGCCGCCTCCACCAACACAAAAGGTCACCTTCGGGTGGCCTTTTTCTGTTCTCCGTCGTCAGTGAACTTTGTCGGGCGGGCGCTCTTCGGCCATGCGTTCGGCGGGCAGTACACGCGGCAGTTCGGACAAGGGAATCACGCCGTCGGTCACCAGTTTCAGGGCGCTGTCCCGCATGGTGATCATGCCGGCGCCCAGCGCCACCTGGCGCAGTTCGTCGACGGTCACGCGTCGCGTAATGGCGCTGCGCACATCCGCGCTGGCGCGCAGGAACTCCAGCACCGCCACGCGGCCTTTGGTGCCGCGATCGCCGCAGGCCGAACACCCTTTGCCTTTGAATGCGCGGAAGCGCGATGGCACGTCACCGGTGGGAAACAGCTCCGCCATGATCGCCGGCTCCGGTTCGGCGGGCTCGCTGCAACACTCGCAGATGCGCTTGGCCAGGCGCTGCGCGAACACCGCCAGCAGCTCGCTCGCGATCGAGTTGGCGTGCATATCGAGATCGAACAGGCGCTGGACGGCATCCACGGCATCATTGCTGTGCAGGGTCGAGAGCACCAGGTGTCCGGTCTGGGAGGCACGAATGGCCTCGAGCGCGGTCTCGCTGTCGCGGATCTCTCCGACCAGGATGACGTCGGGATCCTCGCGCACGAACGCTCGCATCGCATTGGCGAAGACGAATCCGATCTCCGGCCTGGCCTGCGTTTGCTGAATGTTGTGCATCGAGTACTCGATCGGATCCTCGATCGTGATCACCTTGCGTGATGCATCTCTGGAAAGCACCCGAAGACCGGCGTAGAGCGTAGTCGATTTTCCCGACCCCGTCGGGCCCACCACCAGGATGAGTCCGCCCGGGTTCTCGAGCAGGCGCCGATACTCGTCTGCTATCCGGTCCGGAAACCCCAGCTCCCGGATTGAAAGGACATGTTCATCCTGCGGTAGCAGCCGAATGATGGCATGTTCGCCGTAGAGCGCCGGCTGGGTCTGCACACGCAGATCGAACGTGCTGGATCCGGCCCGCCGCCGAAAACGCCCGCCTTGTGGAAGCCGGTGCTCTGCGATATCGAGCTCGGCGTTGATCTTGAGCACATTGATCAGCGATCTCAGCTCGAACCGGGTCAGCTGAAAATGCGACATGTCGCGGAGTTCGCCGTCGATCCGAAAACGGATGCGCACATTTTCATCGTAGACCTCGAGATGAATATCACTGGCGCGTTCGGCGACCGCATCGAGCAACATGGCCTCGAAGATGGCTACCATGCGGGAATCGAGCGAGTGGTCACCGAACAGATCCCGGGTCGGCGCCAGATCCTTGGCTTCCGACTCTTCCATCGGCTTTTGTTCTTTCAGTGGACCGAGTGTCAGAGCGGACCAGATTCGCTGAAAATCGGTCGGCGTGACCAGATAACGGTGCACGTCATGCGCATTCAGGGCGGCGGCCAGCGCATCGAACCGGCCGGAAGGATCTGTTGTCGCCACGAACAACAGGTGACCTTCGCGCCGAATCGGCAGCACGCAGGCATATTCGAGATACGGGGTCGACACGCGCTGGTACAAATCGGGGTTGAGTTGTCGCAGCAGCTCTCCGGCGGTGGCTTGCTCGCAGCCGTGCCGAACCGCCAGGGCCCGGTAGAGTTCGGCCTCGTCGACCAATCCACGAGCCAGCAGCGCCGATTCGAACGATCGGCCTTCGGTGGCAGCGTCTCGGGCGACCTCCTCAACGCTGCCGCGGTCGACCAGCCCCATTTCGACGAGCACGTCACCGAGTCGACAGCTGCCGCTGCCCGGGCTGAGCAGTTCCTCATCAAAGCGGTCGCCCACTCGTGTGACCCGCAGGATACGTGCCGGCTGACCCACCAACGCTACCAGGCGCCCGCCGTCGGCCAGCTGCCGGCGAAGTTCCGGAGGCACTCGGCCACCCCGTACACAGAACACGATCGCGTCAAAGGGGGCTTCCTCCGGAAGACCAAGCAGACCATCACCGAAGTGGGCATGCACGTTGCGGTATCCAAGCCGTTCGTACACTGTCTTCGCGTGCCGGACCAATGCTTCCACGGTTTCCACCGTGTGCACCTCGGCGGCAATCCCGCCCAGCAGCGCAGCCCGATAGCCGGTACCCGTCCCGATTTCGAGCACACGGTCGCCGGGCGCAATGCGCGCAGCACGCCCGAGGGAGACGGTTTCGAGCATTCCGAGAGTCGACCACGCCGGATGGCCGGAAGCATTCTGAACAGACGTGTCGAGCTGGAACGCGTCGCGCGGGATCTGCTCGAGAGCCCGCTTGATTGCCGGGCTGGCATTTTCCAGCAAGGGCAGGCTGGCGTCATCTGAGGAATCGATAGCAGACATAGCGCCCCTTTACGCTTCGTCGAGATGTTGTACTCCCACATTACTGGAAAGGACATTACGGAGAGTTGACCCGGGGCAATTGTCTTTCAGAAATGGCCCGTTCTATCAACCGGACCGGGATTGAAGTGGTGAACAGATACCGCTCGCTATTTAAAACGGCAGCGGAATCAGGGTAAGGTGGATGGCAGCAAGACTCGAGCGATGGCTGCATCGTGCAGGAAAGGCGCACCACGTACCCGATGCGCGTTCGCAGGGCATGCACCGTACGGCTCGCGTTCATCACCATGAGTGCGCGGCGAGGTGTCCGCAACCGCCCGCAGACGAATGCGCCCGGCCCTGGCTGATTGGCCTGACGGCCGGCCGCGAACCCGCCCCCGAGGCCAGTTAACCACCGTTGTCATCATGGATCCAGAGCATCTCGATCACTTCCGCGAACGGCTCGAAACGCAGCGCCGGGAGTTGCAGGACAACGCCGAAACCGCGCACGAATCCACGCAAACCGTGGCGCTGGACCAGGCCCGGGTGGGCCGGCTGTCGCGCATGGACGCCTTGCAGGGACAGGCCATGGCGGTGGAAGCGCAGCGCCGCCGCACCTTGTGGCTGCGCCGCATCGAGGCGGCGCTGCGGCGCATCGAGGCTGGTGAGTACGGCTGGTGCACCCATTGCGAGGAAGCTATTTTACCGGCCCGGCTGGAGACCGATCCCGCGGTCACGCTGTGCATCGCCTGCGCCGAACGGCAGGAAACCCGGTAACTCGGGCCGACGTCAGCCCGGTTGCGGAATCGAGAGCATGGACTGTTCCGGCGGAAAGCGCTGATTTCACTCGTCTTCATGCGATAATCGGACCCATGAATTCATCTCCCGGCAATCTCTCCCCCGATTCGTCCGCGGTGACGAACCCCCGTGCCGATGCGATCGGCCTCGAGGGCGATCTCGCGGCCGGGCCTCCAGACGACATCCGCGCCCGGCTGGCACAGGTGCTGCAGGATCAGCGCACCGCGTTCGACGCCCACCCCAGCCCCGATTATCGCAATCGCAAGGCCAGCCTGCTGGCACTCAAGCGCCTGGTGAGCGACAACCACCCGGCACTGGTCGAGGCCATCAACGCCGACTACGGCAACCGCTCAAGGCACGAAACGATGTTCTCCGAGATCGTGGTCGTCCTGGAGAGCATCGATCATGCCCTCAGGCACCTGAAACGCTGGATGAAACCCCGCCGCCGCCGGGTTGACTGGATGATCTATCCCGGCGCGCGAAATCTGCTCATTCCGCAGCCGCTCGGGGTGGTGGGCGTGATCGTACCGTGGAATTTTCCGGTGCAACTGGCTTTCGCGCCGCTGGCGAACATTTTCGCCGCAGGCAATTCGGCGATGGTCAAACTGTCGGAGAACTCACCGCGGCTCGCCGAACTGCTGACCCGTCTGAGTCCCGATTATTTTCCAGCGGAAAAACTGCAGTTTTTCGCCGAAACGGGCAACGTGGGTGTCGAGTTCTCGCAACTGCCCTTCGACCACCTGCTGTTTACCGGATCGGGGCAGACCGGCCGCAAGGTGATGGCGGCCTGCGCGGAAAACCTGACGCCGGTGACCCTGGAACTCGGGGGCAAATCGCCGGCGGTGATCGCGCCGGACTACCCGTTGAAACGCGCGGTGGAGCGCATTCTTTACGGCAAGCTTCTCAATGCCGGTCAGGCCTGCGTGGGCGTGGACCACTGCTATGTGCCAGCGGACCGGCTGGATGCCTTCGTCAGCGCCAGCCGCGAGTACGTGGCCCGCCACTACCCGGACATCGCCAGTCCGGACTACACGTCCATCATCGACGACCGCTCTTTCGAGCGTCTGCAGGCAAGCCTGGAAGACGCGGCGGCACGCGGCGCGGAACTGATCAATCTCAGCGCACCCGCCTCGCCCCTGCCGCGGCAGCGCAAATTTCCGCCCCACCTGGTGCTGGGTGCCGATGACCGCATGGAAGTCATGCAACGGGAAATTTTCGGCCCCGTCCTGCCGGTGTTCACCTACACCGATCCACGAGACGTGGTCGATGCCATCAATCGGCGCGACCGGCCGCTGGCGTTCTACCCGTTCACCCACGACCGCAAATTGCAGCGCTTCTACATCGAACAGACTCGCTCGGGTGGTGTCTGCATCAATGACACCCTGCTGCACGTGGCGCAGCACGACCTGCCCTTCGGCGGTATCGGCCCCAGCGGCATGGGGCACTACCACGGTCGCGAAGGTTTCGAAACCTTTTCCAAACTGCGACCCGTGTTCCACCAGGCACGCTTCAGCAGCCTGAAATTGCTGGCCCCACCGTATGGGCGACTGGCCGACCGGGTTCTCGACCTGCTGATCCGACTGCACCGCTGAGGAGACTTTCGTGACGGACCTGATCGCGCAATTACGCGACATCGTCGGTGAAGCCGGCGTTCTGACCGGCGCAGATGTGGCCGCCCATTCCGATACCTGGCCGCCGCGGGGCGACTGCCAGGCGCATGCACTGATTCGCCCCGCCTCCACCGCTGAAGTCGCGGAGGTCATGAAATGCTGCCACGCGGCCCGGCAACCGGTGGTCACCCACGGCGGACTCACCGGCCTGGTCCGGGGCTCCGTGACACGGCCCGGTGACATCGTGTTGTCGCTGCAGCGGATGCGCCGCATCGAAAACATCGATCGCGACAACCGGACCATGACGGTGCAGGCCGGCGTGGCGCTGCAGACCGTGCACGAGGCTGCCGAGGAAGCGGAGCTGCTGTTTCCGCTCGATCTCGGGGCACGTGGCTCATGCACCATCGGCGGCAACATCTCGACCAATGCCGGAGGCAACAGCGTGATCCGCTACGGCATGATGCGCGAGCAGGTATTGGGTCTGGAGGTGGTGCTGGCCGACGGCACGATCGTATCCTCAATGAATTCGGTGCTGAAGAACAACACCGGCTACGACCTCAAACAATGGTTCATCGGCGCCGAAGGCACCCTGGGAATCGTCACCCGCGCGGTTCTGCGTCTGCGGCCCCTGCCCCGCTCACGCAATACCGCGCTGGTCGCCGCCACGGATTTCGACCGGGTGGCCGGACTGCTGCGGACCATGGACACCGCGCTGGGCGGATCGCTGAGCGCTTTTGAAGTGCTGTGGAACGATTTCTACCGCCTGATCATTGGCGACGGCGAGAACCACGGCGTACCGCTGGCCACCGACTACCCGTTCTATGTGCTTCTCGAAGCCACCGGCAGCCACGAAGACATCGACCGCCAGCGTTTCGAACGAGCACTCGAAGAGGCCTTCGAGGGTGAGTTGATCGCCGATGCGATCGTGGCGCAAAGCGAGCAGCAGCGCGAGGACCTTTGGGCCATCCGCGACGACATCGATCATCTGGTGGAACGCCTGGCGCCAACCATCACCTTTGACGTCAGCCTGGATATACCGCAGATGGACGCTTACGTCCACGAGGTACGCGACACCCTGACAGCACGCATACCGGGCTCACGCTGCGTGTTTTTCGGTCACATCGGCGACGGCAACATCCACCCGGTGTTGACCGTCGGCAAAAAAGAGGGGGCCGCGGTCTCCGAGGCCAAGGGCATCGTCTACGACGCCTTGCGCAAGCGCGGCGGCGTGGTATCGGCGGAGCACGGCATCGGGCTGGAAAAGCGCCCCTACCTGGGCCATTCGCGCAGCGCCGTGGAAATCGAATTGATGAAAACACTCAAACGCACGCTGGATCCGCACAATCTGCTCAACCCGGGCAAAATCTTCTCCCTGCAGGAGGCTGAACAGTGAATGGCGCCGACAATCTACTCGACACCCTGATCGCCGGCGGCGTCGAGGTCTGCTTCGCCAATCCCGGGACTTCGGAGATGCAACTGGTTTCCGCCATCGGTAACCGCGACGGCATGCGCGCCATTTTATGCCTGTTCGAAGGCGTGGCATCCGGCGCGGCCGATGGCTACGCGCGCATGACGGACACTCCGGCGCTGACCCTGCTCCACCTGGGTTCCGGGTTCGCCAACAGCATGGCCAACCAGCACAATGCCATGCGCGCGCATGTGCCGCTCATCAACCTGGTTGGCGATCACGCGACCTGGCATCAGCAGTACGACGCCCCGCTGACTTCCGATGTCGCCGCCCATGCGGCCATCCCGTCGGACTGGGTGCGTGTATCGGAATCGCCCGATGACCTGGCGCAGGCTGGCGCGGAAGCCATCCAGGCCGCGCAAACGGGAGCCGGCGGCATCGCCACCGTCATCGTGCCCGCCAACCACGCCTGGGAGGACGCCAAAGTCGCCGCAGAGCCGCTGCCCGTTCCCCGGCGAACCCGGGTTCCCGAAGCGTCGATCGCCAGGGCGGCAGCCGTCCTCAAATCCGCGCGAACGCCCGCGCTGTTCCTCGGCGGTCGAGCATTGCGCGAACCGGGCCTGGACGCGGCCGGGCGCATCGCCCGGGCCACCGGAGCGCGCCTGTTGTGCGAAACCTTCTCCGCCCGGCTGCAACGCGGCGTGGGCCGGGTGGCGGTGGAACGCCTGCCCTATTTTGCCGAAGAAGCGCTGCAGGCCCTGGCCGGTCTCGACCGGATCGTATTCATCGGCGCCCGGCCGCCGGTGTCGTTTTTCGCCTATCCCGGCAAACCGAGCTGGCTGACGCCGGAAGATTGCGAAACACTGGAGCTGGCGACAGTGGATGAGGACGTCGAGCAGGCCTTGCTGGACCTGGCGGACGCCCTTTCGGCACACGAGCCCGCCAACGTCGTAGCGCCGGCACCCGAACCGGAGGTGGAGACCCCCGCCGCAACGCAGCACGGCCCGCTGACCCCCCTGGCGCTGGGACAGTCACTGTCCGCACTGCTGCCGGAGAACGCGATTGTCACGGACGAAGCCGCCACCTGCGGCATGGCGCTGTATCCCCTCACCACCCAGGCCGCGGCACACGACTGGCTCTCCCTGACGGGCGGTGCCATCGGCATCGGCCTGCCGCTGGCTCTCGGCGCCTCGGTGGCCTGTCCCGAACGCAAGGTGGTGGCGCTTCAGGCCGACGGCAGTGCCATGTACACCGTGCAGGCTCTGTGGACCATGGCCCGTGAACAGACCGACGTGACCGTGGTCATCATGAACAATCGCAGCTACGCCATCCTCAATATCGAACTGGCCCGGGTGGGCGCCGGCACGCCGACGCCGAAAACGCTCAGCATGCTGGACCTGTCGCGTCCCGACATCGACTGGGTGGAAATCGCCAGAGGCATGGGCGTGCCTGCCACGCGCGCGACCACGCCGGCGGAATTCCATGAACAGTTCGAAGCGGCGGTGGCGCGGCCGGGACCGGCGCTCATCGATGCCGTCGTCACCCAGGAACTGCCCGGCTGAAGGGGGTTCGCAGCCTGCCAGACAGCCGCGTTGCCGGCAGCCCGCTTCAGACCCGTTCCGGGCCGCAGTACTGCAGACAGTCCGGGTTGAGTTCGTTCACCTGCGTGACCCCCATCAGGGCCATCGCCACGGTCATTTCGTGCTGCAGGGTGGCGAGCAGGTCGTGTACGCCGGCCTCGCCCCGCGCCGCCAGTGCGTAAACGAACGGCCGGCCGATGAGCACGCCCCGGGCGCCCAGCGCCACCGCGCGCACAATGTCCAGGCCACTGCGCACACCGCCGTCCAGCAGCACTTCGAGCTGGTCGCCCACCGCCGCCACGACTTCCGGCAGCTTGCCGATGGTCGAGGACACCTCGTCCAGTTGCCGGCCGCCGTGATTGGAGACGACCACGCCGTCGGCACCCCGTTCGGCGGCCGCGCGCGCGTCTTCCTCGCACAACACGCCCTTGATGTAGAGCCGGCCCTGCCAGTGCTCACGTAACCAGCCGATATCCTCCCAGGTGACGGCCCGGTCGAACTGCCCCGCGATGAAGGACTTGTAGGCATTCAGATCGTTGGAGGCGGTGTCGAAGAAGCCGAGGTTTCCGAACGTATGCGGACGGCCCCGCAGCCCCACATCCCAGACCCACCGCGGATGGCTCACGATCTGCCAGGCCCGCCCCAGCCGTGCGCGCAGCGTGGAACCCACCATGCCGGAGCGGATGTCCCGGTGACGCACGCCCTCCATCGCCAGGTCCACGGTGAACAGCAGGGTACGCACGCCCGACTCCCAGGCCTGCTCGAGCAATTGCAATACCAGATCCCGGTCGCGCAGCATGTACAACTGGAACCAAACGGCCGGTCCGGCCGCCTGCACTTCACGGATCGAACAGATCGACACCGTGGAGAGCCCCATCGGCACACCGACGCGGGCAGCCGCCCGTCCGGCGCTGGCCTCGCCACGCCGGGCGAACATCCCGGTGAGTCCGACCGGCGCCAGCGCCAGCGGCAGCGCCACATCCTCTCCGGCCAGCCGTGCGGCCGTGCTGACCCCGGACACGTCGCGCATCACTCGCTGGCGCAACTGCCAACGGCCGAAATCGGACTGGTTACGGTCCGCGGTCCGCTCCTCGTTGGCGGCGCCGTCGATGTAATGAAACAGGAAGCCCGGCAGGCGCCGGCGGGCGTATTCGCGATAGTCGGCGGGCGTAACCGGCCGGATCATTGATTGGGTCATGGGCTCGTGGCGTGAAAGAATCCGGGGTATGAAATCACACGCCACGCGCATTTGCCACGTTACCTTGCGCCCCGCTCGCCCATTCAGCCTATTCCCGCGCCACCAGCAACACCGTAGAATGCTCCCAACACCGCAGCCGAACCGTTGTCATGCCCCCTGCCGAAACCGATGCCACGATGTCGCCGGTCCTTCGCTATCTCGACGAGCATCCCGAGACCGATTCCATTGAGGTGGTGCTCAGCGATCTCAACGGTGTGCTGCGCGGCAAATGGCTTCCGGCGAGCGCGATTAGCAAGGTGCTCGGTGGTCAGTTCAAGATCAGCCTGACCGCGGTGTCACCGGATATCTGGGGACGGGACGTTCCTGTGCTGTGCGAGAAAATCGGCGACGGCGACGGCATCTGTACCGCGCTCGAGCACACCATCCGCCCCCTGCCCTGGCTGGAACGCCCGACCGCGCAGATCCTGCTGCAACTCAACACCGAGGACGGCGCGCCCTGGGGTTACGACCCACGTGTGATTCTCGGCCGGGTGTGCGAGCGCTATCGCGAACTCGGCCTGACGCCGGTGTGCGCGCCGGAACTCGAGTTCTACCTGCTGCCCGAGGAGCGGGAAGCCAACGGAACTCCGCGTCTGCCGGCCACGCGAGCCAACGGCCACTGTCAGATCGGCGGCCAGTTGTACAGCACCGAGGTCATGCAGGAGCACTCCGAACTGCTGCACGCCTTCCGCGCCGCCTGTGAAGCCATGCAGGTGCCCCTGGACGGTTTGGTCAAGGAACTGGCGCCCTCACAGTACGAACTCAATCTGCATCACGTGGATGACCCACTGGCCGCCGCGGACCACGCGCAGTGGTTGAAACAGGCCATCAAGGGCGTGGCCCGCAAGCACGGGCTCATCGCCACCTTCATGGCCAAGCCGTTCGGCAACCTGGACGGTAATGGTTTTCACCACCACGTCAGCGTGCTGGACAAGAATGGCCGCAACGTGTTCGACGACGGCACCGAAGCGGGCAGCGATCTGCTGCGCAGCGCCATCGCCGGCCTGGCCGACACCATGGCCGACTGCATGTTGATATTCGCACCGCATCACAACTCCTATCGACGCCTGTGGCGCGGCGTGCACGGCCCGCTGCAGCCGACCTGGGGGTATGAAAATCGCTATGTGTCGATCCGCGTCCCGAACGGCGAAGGGGCTGCGCGCCGGATCGAACACCGCATCGCCGGGGCTGACGCCAATCCCTACCTGGCACTGGCCGCGATTCTCGCGGGCATGCTGCACGGCATCGACAACCGCCTGGAACCGGAAGCACCGGTCAATTCCGGCAAGGTGGACGGAGACCCGATCCTGCCGGCGAACTGGTACGACGCCTTGCGCGTGTTCGAACAGTCCGACTTCATCGCCGGTGCACTGGGGGCCGATTTTCAGGAAGCTTTTCGTGAAATCAAACGGGCCGAGCAACAGGAATTCACCGGCGCGGTGAACCCGCTCGAGTACGACACCTACCTGGTGATGGCCTGATCCCGCCGCGAATCGTTGACTCAACCGCCATTGCGGCGCGGAGGACGGTCCCCGTCTGATGCCTGTGGGGACGGCAACGGAACCGTAAGCCGAACCTCGGCCCGCGGTCCGGCGAACGCCGGCCGCGCCCCAGTCGGCCATTCCTCCATGAACGGCGCCAGGCGCTCTGCCGGCAGGTCGTAGCGGGTAGTCACCCGAACGGACGAGGCAGACGCGGCGCCGGCCCACTCCAGTTCGATGCGCACCCGTCCCGGCGGCGGCTGGTGCAGCACCAATTCGCGCCGCGACCTTGGACGAGGTGTCGGGCGTGTCTCATCCCAGGCGATCTGATCGCCGACCCGGGCAAAGGTGAGTTCGGCTGATTCAGGCGTCTGGATGACGACCTGGCGTACGTCCTGGGGAACGACCAACTCAAACCGGTAGCGCCGCTCGTTGGGCTGACGCTCGCCAGTCCCCGACTCCTGGACCCGAACCGCCAGCTCCGGCAAGTCCAACGGCTCGACCGGCTGCGCCTGCAGGCCGCCCAATTGCGCCACCGGCCGGAAGCCATGGCTCCGGGCATAGACCGGATCCACCCGGCCGAAACTCGACTCCAGCACCATCCACGCACCGTCGGAACCGGCGTCGGTGCGGTAATACACCGACATGTCCCGCGGCCGGTCGACCGAATAAGCCGGGAGCAAGACATGTGCCGTGCCGGAGACAAGAACCAGCACAATAACGACCAGTCGGCCGCCCACCGGAGTGCCGCGCCGGTCGGCATTTGAAATCAGCAGCGGCAAGGCCGCCACGGCCGGCAGGATCATCGGAGCCATGCTCAGCGCGGAGTCACTGAATGAGGTGATGGTCTCCAGCATCCGCCACAGGTAGAAACCGATGTACAGCGAGGCGACAAACCCGGCGAAGCTGGAAATGGCCAGGCGCGGTGAGTGACGCCAGCGAAGCCCGTCCAAACCCAGGCCCAGCATGAACGCCAGCAACGGCAGCAGGGGAATGAATGCGGCTGCCGGCAAGGTCGTCGCCAACGCCAGCGCCAGCAGCGCATACAGGCCCCAGACGGTGGACATCACCGATGCCGTGGAGGCTCGCGCCGACAGCCAGCCCGACACGGCCTGGAGCAACCAGATGGCGGACAGGAAAAGCGCCAGGCGTCCCGCCCAGGGCCAAGGGTGATCGAGCCCGTGCAGATCCGGCCAGCGACCCAGAGGCCAGGACAACAGCCACCCTGCCCCCGGTATGGCCAGCACCAGCGCGGCCACGGCGACGAGGGACCAGAACATCTGACGGAAGGATACCTGCCGGGAATAACTGCGCCGGATGGCGATCAGCACGAGAACGCTGATGACCAGCGCGAGACCGGCCGCGGTGCTGACCGGATAATGCAGCAAGCCGCGTCCCAGCAAATCCACGTAGACCGCATCCTCGCCCTCCACCATCTTGTCCAGAGTGCGTTCGTCCAGCGCACGCAACACGGACCAGGCATTCTGCCCGTGGTGCTGCAGGCTCGCCCGGTCCAGGCGATCGAGGTCGTCGGCCTGGGAATGGTAGGCGGCCACACCCTCGGTGAACGCGAAGTTCACCCCGACGATGGGGTAGGCACGGTACACCGAAAAATCCGTGTCATTGGGCATCCGCCGATACATTTCGTAGGTCAGCGAATTGGCCATCGGCCGGTCCAGGTGTTTGGCCAGAAGCCGGATGATTCCGCGATTACCCGGCGCGGTTTCGAACATCGCACTCGGTCCCGCCACTCCGCGCGCCTCGAGATTGATCACGGCACGCACCCGCTCGAAGGCCGGGTGTTCGGCGGCAAACGCGTACGCGCCGATCAGGCCCTGCTCCTCGGCATCGCTGAACAAAAAGATGATGTCGTGACTGAAATCCGCGCCACGCGCTGCCATGCGCGCGATTTCAAGTACCGCGACGACCCCGGCGCCGTCATCGGACACGCCGGGCGCCGCCCAGGCGCTGTCGTAATGTGCCGTGACCAGAATGGCATGGCGAGCCTCACCACCTCCCGGCAAAACCGCCACGAGGTTCTCGACCGGACTGCAAGCCGCGAACAGCGGCGAACAGTAATAGCCGGATTGCAATTGCGGTTCGTAACCGGCGGCCAGTAACTGGTCTTCGATCCGTTGACGCAAGACCCGGTTGGTGGGTGAACCGCTGACATGGGGCCCAAGGCCCTGATACAGATCCTGCAGAATGGATTCGGCGCGACCGGCGGAAAATTGTTCATTGGGCGTATCCGCTGGTAGCGGAGCAGGCGCCCCGGAGCCCAGGAACACACCCCAGCCAAGCAATACGGCGGCAAGAAACAGGACCAGGGGCTCACGCAACAAATTCATCGAATGAGTGTACTTCGCGCCCGGCGTGAATGCAGCACCCCGGCGGCACACTCATCACTCGATTCAGAACTTCAACGCTCGTACGCTGCGACCCGTTCTTCCGGCCGGTTCACTTGAGCCACATCCACACACCCATCGCCACCATCATCAGGTTTTCGGTGAGCGATACGAAACCCAGCGGAACCTGGCTATCGCCACCGACACAAGCGCATTTCAGCTCGCGCTTGTCAATGTACACGGCCTTGAACACCGAAACCGCGCCTACCGTTCCGATGAACAGCGCCACCGGCACGGAAAGCCAGGTCAGTGCGCCGGCGATCATCAGCACGCCCGCCAGGGTTTCGGCGAACGGATAGACGTAGCCGTAACGCACCATCCGGCGCGCCAGCAAATCGTAGTTGAGGAACATGGTGCTGAAGGATTCCACGTCCTGCAGTTTCTGCACACCCAGCAAGGTCATGGAAATGGCGATGAACCATTCGCCCCCCCGCACGCTCAGCAGCGACCCGAATACGGCCCAGCTCAGCGCCAGAGCCATCAGCAAGGCCACGGAAAACAATGCGATCACGGGCTGGTAGGTGGTCTCGCCCGCCTCCCGGACATCGCGACCCAGGTGCTCGCGCAGGGCCTCGTAGCCTCCGATTCGCTCGCCACCGATGAAAATCTGCGGGGTGGTTTCGACGTCGTGTTCATCCTGGAACCGGTCGGTTTCCTCGCGACTCTCCAGCCAGTTGTCATCCACCACGAATCCTTCGCGTTGCAGCAGATCACGCGCCTTCAGTCCGTACGGACAGACGTGGTCCTCCATCACCATGCGGTGAAGCTCGGCGGTTTGGTTGCGACGATTGTCTTTTTGATCAGTGCGGGACATGTCTTATTTCCCGTCGATTTCGGGTGTGGCACGCGGCCCGCCTTCCAGGTCAGCGATCAGGGCTTTCATTTCATCGATCTCCAGGCGCTGGGCTTCGATGATCTGGTCGGCCAGTTCGCGTACCCGCGGGTCGGATATCTGCGCACGTTCGCTGGTCAGAATGGCGATCGAATGGTGCGGGATCATGGCTTTCATCCACGACACGTCCTGCACCGTCGACTGGCTGCGCAGCAGAAACAGTGCGACGACGAATACGACCGCACTTCCGGCGAAAATGGCGGCATTGACCGCCCGGTTGCGATAGTGGGCGAGCATGTAGGTGAGCATCACAACCGCCATCATCGCCCCCATGTACAGCGCCATGTAAAAGCGGGTTTCACTCCAGAACACATGCTCCATGGAGTAGGAATTGAAATACATCAGGAGCAGCATCAGGGCGGTCGACGTCAGGATCATCGCGCCGAAGCGAAGATATGACTGCATTTCTTCTTCTCCTTCCGGTTTGGATTTGCAAGGTCTGCAAAGACATGCAAATTCCGCACCAGTGGAGATATCCGGTGTTCCGGCCGCACCAGGAAGCGGTCACCGGGGCCCTGCGGGCCCGTTCTTGTACCTTTTGCAATGGCGGTGTAATCGGTATCCGGCACCCGCTCTGCTTCACGCCCTACGGCAAGCGCGCCCGCCTCAGCCGGTCCTGCGAAGGCACCATCGCTGCCACAACAGGAACAGGGCCGGCACAACGACCAGGGTCAGCACGGTCGCGCTCACCATCCCCCCCACCATCGGCGCTGCGATGCGTTTCATGACCTCCGATCCGGTTCCGGAACTGAACATGATCGGCAGCAGGCCGGCGATGATGGTCGTCACCGTCATGACCTTCGGACGCAATCGCCTCAGGGCGCCGTGCACCACGGCCGCCTCCAGGTCCCCGGCATCGAGTGCCCGGCCCTCTGAGGCAGCCTGCCGCCGTTGCAGGCGCACACCCTGCTGCAGATACACCAGCATCACCACGGCCGTTTCCACGGCGACGCCGGCGAGGGCAATGAATCCCACGCCGGCCGCGATGGACAGGTTGTAATCCAGCCACCACAACAGCCAGAAGCCACCCACCAGCGCCATCGGCAGCGAACCCAGGATGATCAGCACCTCGGCCGCGCCACGAAAGTTCAGATACAGCAGCAGCACGATCACCGCCAGGGTCGCCGGCACGACGATGCGCAGACGTTCCAGCGCGCGCTCCATGTACTCGTATTGACCCGACCAGCGCACCGAATACCCTGGCGGCAGCTTCAGCTGCCTTTCCACGGCGTTGCGGGCGTCGGCGACATAACGGCCCAGGTCGCGGCCATCGATGTCCACGTAGACCCAGCCGTTGGGCCGGGCATTTTCGCTGCGAATCATCGGCGGGCCGTCTTCGATGCGCACGTCGGCCACCGCCTGCAGCGGAATCTGTTGGCCGTCGGGGGTGACGATGGGCAGCAGACGAATGCGTTCGGCCGAGTCGCGCACCGTTCGCGGATAGCGCAGATTCACCGGGTAGCGTTCCAGCCCTTCCACGGTTTCCGTGACGTTCATTCCGCCGATGGCGGTTCGCACAACGTCCTGCACGTCGTCGATATTGAGGGCGTATCGCGAGGCCGCGACCCGATCGATATCGACGGTCACGTAGCGACCGCCCTGCACCCGTTCGGAAAATACCGAAGCCGTACCCGGAACCTCCCGCAGGATGGTTTCGATGTCAGCCCCGATGCGCTCGATGACGGTGAGGTCCGGTCCCGCCACCTTCAGGCCCACCGGGGTTTTGAACCCGGTCGACAACATGTCGATGCGGGTTCGGATGGGCCACACCCACGCATTGGTCAGTCCCGGCAGGTCCACGACCCGGTCGAGTTCATGCCGGATCGTCGCCGCCGTCACGCCCGGCCGCCACTCGGAACGCGGCTTGAGGCGAATGACGGTCTCGATCATCGTCAACGGCGCCGGATCGGTAGCGGTGTCGGCTCGCCCGATTTTGCCGAAAACACGCTCCACTTCAGGGACCGTGCGGATCAGTTTGTCGGTCTGCTGCAACAATTCCTGCGCCTTGCCAATCGAGAGTCCCGGATACGTCGTGGGCATATACATCAGATCACCCTCATCCATTTCCGGCATGAATTCCGAGCCCAGCCGCGACAACGGCCAGGCGGCTGAAACCATTACGACCAGGGCCAGCACGCAGACCAGTACCGGATGACGCACCAGGAAGGTGACCACGGGCCGGTAGGCGGCGGCGAGTCCGCGATTGAGGGAGTTCGCCCGCTCGGGCCGGATGCGGCCGCGCACGAGGTAGCCCATCAGCACCGGCACCAGGGTCACCGACAGCCCGGCAGACGCCGCCATGGCCCAGGTCTTGGTGAAAGCCAGCGGGGCGAACATCCGCCCTTCCTGCGCCTGCAGGGTGAATACCGGCAAGAAGCTGAGCGTGATGATCAACAGTGAAAAAAACAGCGCCGGCCCAACCTCGCCGCTCGCTTCGCGCACCGTTTTCCAATGGCGCTCCGGACGGTAACCGGGTTCTTCCATCTTCTTGTGCAGGGTCTCGATCATCACGATCGCCGCATCCACCATTGCCCCGATCGCAATCGCGATGCCACCGAGTGACATGATGTTGGCATTCAGACCCTGCAGGTGCATGACTCCGAAGGCGGCCAGAATACCCAGCGGCAGACTCACGACGATGACCAGCGAGGAGCGGAAATGAAACAGGAACAGGAAACACACGAGCACAACGACGATGATTTCCTCGACCAGTTTTTCTTCCAGCGTACTGACGGCCCGTTCGATCAGGGCCGAACGATCATAGGTTTCGACGATTTCCACGCCCTCGGGCAAACCCGAACGCAGTTCCCCCAGCCGTTGCTTGACCGCATCGATGGTGCGCAATGCGTTTTCGCCGCTGCGCATCACGACGATTCCGCCGACGACCTCCCCTTCGCCATCGAGCTCCGCGATGCCCCGCCGCATTTGCGGACCCAACCGGACCTCCGCCACATCCTCCAGCCGGATCGGCGTGCCGTTGTCGTTCAGGCCCAGGGGAACCGACCGCAGATCAGCAACCGATTGCAGGTAGCCCGTGGAGCGGACCATGTATTCCGCTTCGGCCATTTCGATGACCGATCCACCCACTTCGCGATTGCCCCGCTGGATCGCATCACGAATCCGCCCCAGCGGCAGACCGTAGGCCCGCAACGCGCTGGGGTCGACCACCACCTGGTACTGGCGCACCATGCCACCGACGGTGGCCACCTCGGCAACACCGGGTACCGCCTGCAGTTCAAATTTCAAAAACCAGTCCTGCAGCGAGCGTAACTGGGCCAGATCGTGGGCACCCGACCGGTCAACCAGCGCATACTCGTACACCCAGCCGACGCCCGTCGCGTCGGGACCGAGCACGGGCTGGACATCCGGCGGCAACCGGCCGGAGACCTGGTTCAGGTATTCCAGCACGCGCGACCGTGCCCAGTAGAGGTCAGTGCCGTCTTCAAACAGTACGTAAACGTACGAGTCTCCGAAAAACGAGTAACCACGAACCGCGCGGGCACCCGGCACCGACATCAGGGCCGTGGTCAGCGGATAGGTCACCTGATCCTCGACCACCCGCGGAGCCTGCCCGGGATACGAGGTCTTCACGATCACCTGAACGTCCGACAGATCGGGAATCGCGTCGACCGGCGTGTCGCGCAATGCGACCACGCCACCGAAAGCCAGTGCCAGCGCCAGCAACAACACCAGAAAACGGTTGCTCAGCGACCAGTCGATGATGCGCTCAATCATGATCGTGATGCTCCATCTGCCCCGGCTCGCCCGGTGCGGGTTCCGCAACGGATTCGATCGTTTCTCCGGAACGTGCCGGGTCTCCCGGACCCGCCGGAGCGCCCGGTTCCACCAGGTGCACCATCTCGACCACGTACACGCCGCTGGCGTCCGGGCGAATCGAGAAGTGCACGTTCTGACCGGTCTGAATACGACCGAGGTCAACTGCAGGCAGGGCATCGAACTCCATGGTCATGGCCGGCCAGCCCAGCCGTTCGATCGGCCCGTGACTGATCCGCATGCGGCGTGCCGTCCGATCGACGGCATCGACCACACCGCTGCCGAAGACCACCCGCGGCGGCGCATCATCGCGTTCCGCCCCCGACTCCAGGCGTCGCAGACTGCCGGTGAGACTGGCTTCGGAATCGAGCAGGAACTGCGCTGAAGTCACCACTTCATCACCCGCATCCAGCCCGGCGATGACTTCGACCCATTCTCCGCTTTCGATCCCGGTCATCACCTCGTGCGAACGGAAGCGCCCGTCTCCGAGCGCGACGACCACCCGGTCACGCTCGGGCGCGCGGATGACCGCATCACGCGGAATGGCCAGGGCATCGAGGTGGGTTTTGCCGTAAATGGTGACCCGGGCGTACATATTGGGTTTGAGCCGCTCCCCCGGGTTGTCGAAACGCAGCCGCACCCGCAGCGTTCGCGTCTGTGGATCGAGCACCGGGTACACATAGTCGACCTCGCCGGCAAAGACTTCACCGGGCATGTAGTCCAGCCGCGCCTCGGCGGACTGGCCGGTGGCGACCCAATCGGCCTGGGACTCGAACACTTCAGCCTGCATCCAGACCGTCGACAGATCGGCCACGCTCATGACCTCGGTCGCCGGTTCGACATAGGCTCCGGCGCGTACATTCAGCGAGGTAATGACGCCGTCGGCCGGAGCCAGTACCGCGATTGTCTGCCGCGCCGCACCGCGTGTGTCGAGTTCATCGATCTCGCCGCGTTCCATGCCCAGGGCGAGCAATTTCTGCCGCCCGGCCGCAGCCAGTCGAGCATCTCCGCGGCGCCGCGCTTGCAAAAATTCTTTTTGCGCGTTGAGCAGGTCGGGGGCGTAGAACTCAAACAGCAGATCTCCGGCCCGCACGCGTTCGCCTTCGGCATTGACCTGCAGGTTCTGAACCCACCCGGAGGTTCGCAGATGAATGTGTTCCAGCCGGTTCTGGTCAAAGCCGACGTAGCCGGTGGCCTCGATACGACGCCACAGAGGCCGAAACTCCGCAGCGCGGGTACGAATCCCCAGATTCTGCTCCACCGCGGGATTGATGCTCACCGCACCCGAGGAATCCGGTTCCGAGTTGGCATATACCGGCACCAGATCCATGCCCATCGGCGACTTGCCCGGCTCGTCACGCCGATAATTCGGGTCCATGGGCGCGACCCAGTAGAGGACTTCCGGTTCGCCCGGGGCTGCGGTTTTAACCGGTTCCGTGGATGCATCAGCATCGGCGGCCTCCCCCGGCGGCGCCGGCCCCATGCGGTGCGCCACCACCCAACCGAGCCATCCTCCCAGCAGCAAGCCCGCCAGTCCCATTCCGATCCAGCTCATATTCTTCGTTGAAGATGTGGCATTCATGGCGTTTCACCTCCCAAATACAGCAGGCGAGCACGCAAACGCAGAACCTCCGCCTGGACCCGTGCGTGATCCAGCCCCAGTTCGTATTCGGCGATTCGCGCCCGCAGCAGACCGGTCAAGTCCCCGACTGCCGACTGGTACGCCTCGAACGAGGCTTCGGCGCTGAATTCGGCCTGCGGCAGCAGAACCGACTCAAACAGTTCCCGCCGCTGCTCGACCGTTTTCAGCGCTGCCAGACTCCGCTCCAGATCCGCGCGCAGTTTGCGCCAGGTATCGTCGCGACGGTAGGCCGTCGCCGAGGACTCGGCCAGGCGCGCGGCCTTGACCTGGTCCTGGCGCTTTTCGTGAAAGAAAGGTAAATCCATGACCACCATCGCGGAGAACAGGTCCGGCCGGCTCACGCCCTGCGGATCGGAGCCACTGCGCAGGCCATAGCTGACATCAACCGCGAATTCAGGACGATACCGCTCGTCGGCGAGGTCCACACCGGTCTCGGCCGCCAGCACCTGTTGCTGCAGTGCCAGCAGCCGCGGGTGTTCCGCAAGTGCGGCCTTTAGCTCACCCGCCGCGGGAACCTCGGGAAGGATCGGCCAGGCCGAAGTCAGTTCGTCATGGGCGGCAGGGCCAACGAAAGCCGCCAGTTCGGCGCGCGCCTCATGTTCCCTCTGCTCGTATTGCAACGCACGCTCTTCGATCCGCGCCAACTCAACGCTCGCCTGCAACACGTCCTGTTGCTGCGCCCGGCCGGTGGCGTAGTAATCGCGGGTGATATCGGCCAGTCCGGCGAAAACGGACCGCGCGGTGCCGGTCAATGTTTGCAGGCGCTGCTGCAGGACCACTTCCAGGTAGCGTTCACGCACCGACAGCACCGTAAGCAGGCGCTGATCGGCGGCCGCGTGGTCCTGGCCCGACGCCCGCTCGCGCAAACGCCGCTGTTCGAGCGAACGGGTATCACCCCGCGGAAAACGCTGTACCACCCCGGCCACCACCTGGGTCATGGCTTCCTGGCCCAGGTTGAAACTGTCGACGGGCAGGCTCATGAACCCCAGGCGGGCCATGGGATCGGGCAGTTCGCCCGCCGCGATGGCCAGCGCCTGCAACGCCTGCGATTCGGAATCAAATCGCTGTGCGGCCGGATCAGCGGACAGGGCCAGCGACTCTGCGTGTTCCAGGGTCAACTCCGCCTGCGCCGCGGAACCGAGGCTCAGGGACAGGATCAGCGCGAACCACGCCGATACGCAGGCCGGGCGCACGCGCACCATGCTATTGAGAAACATTTCTTACTCCCACTTGCGGTGCGCCAGGGCGCCCGCATTCAATCACAACCGTAATGCTGGCCGGTCAGAAGACCGCCAGCCGCGATGAACGGTCAGACTGAGGGTGGTCGATAAGGTGGCTGACTGTGGGAGGGGGGGATGTCGGCGCCGGAACGTGGAACGACCAGATGCGGCGGCCAGGCTTGTGCGGCCCGGCTCTGCAGGCCGGCAAATGCGGCGCCCGGCGTCGGTGCGGTGCAATGCTGCTCCGCGTCACAGTTCCGTGGAGCGGTCTCGTCGGCGCAGCAGTCGTGCCCGGACGGATGATCACCGTGCCCGGCCTGCTCACCGCTCATGCCCGGATGTCCGGCATGCGCCATCGACGCACCGGTATCGCCGGACATTCCGTCACACGCCGTTACCGGTGCCGCGGGCAGCAGCAGAAGCAGGACGAGAATGGAGGTCAATAACCGCATGTAAGTATTATATAAAACAAAATAAAAATAGGGAAATTACAGGAAGGCGCCCTGCCCCGGTCTGGGTGGGTGTCCAACACTTGTGCCCTTGTGGGTGTCCAACACTTGGCCGCCGCCCCGCTTTGTGGGTGTCCAACAACTGGTTCACGAGTGCTTTCCGTTTCAGAGCAGGGCCAGCGAGAGCCAGGGCCAGAAGGTGATGATCAGGACGGCCAGGAGCAGAAAGGCGAAGAATGGCAGGGTCGACAGGTAAATTTCGATGATGCTGCGCTCGAAGCGGTAGCTGGCGATGAACAGGTTGAGCCCGACCGGCGGGGTCAGATACCCCAACTGCATGGTGGCCAGAAAGACAATTCCCAGGTGGATCGGGTCCACTCCGAACTGCGCGGCGACCGGCAGGATCAGCGGCACCACCAGCACAATGGCGGAAAAGATGTCCAGGATCGCGCCCAGCACCAGCAGGAAGGCAAGCAACAGCAACAGAAAACTGACTTCACCCGTGACCCAGCCACCGACCAGCGCCAGCAGTTTCTGGGGCACACCGGCATCGATCATGTAATTGGTCGAGGCCAAGGACATGCCCAGTATCACCAGGACCCCGCCCACCAACACCATGGATTCGCGCATGATGGCGGGTAATCGGCGCCAGGAAATCTCGCGCAGGATCAGCACGTCCACGATCAGCACGTACAGGGCCGTCACCGCGGCCGCCTCGGAGATCGCGAAGTAGCCGCTGTAAATGCCGCCGAGCACGACGAGGGGCAGCGGGATCTCCCACGCGGCTTCGCGGACGGCTCCGCGAACCTCCCGCCAGGAGAATTCGGACAGGGGTGTGCGCAACTCCCGGTTCCGAATCACACTGTATCCGGACAGCATTACGAGCATCAGCAGGCCGGGCAGGATTCCCGCGCGAAACAGGTCCTCGACCGGCAGTTCGGCGATCACGCCATACAGGATCAACGGCAGGGACGGGGCGAACAGCAGACCCAGACTGCCGGCCGATGTCACCAGGCCCAGGTTGAACTTTTCCGGGTATCCGGCCTGCTGCAATGCGGGAACCAGCAAGGCGCCGAGCGCGATGATGGTGACCCCCGAAGCGCCCGTGAAGGCCGTGAAGAACGCGCACACCGCCAGCGCGACAATGGACAGACCCGCCGGGACCCAGCCCATCAAGGCCCGCGTCAAGCGAACGAGGCGGCCCGGGGCGCCACTCTCGCTGAGAACGTAGCCGGCGAAAGTGAACAACGGAATCGCCAGCAGAATCGGCATTTCGGCCATGCCGTAGAACTCGATCGCAACCGCCTGAAGGTCGATGCCTTCACTGAAAAAACCCCACATCGCACTGGCCGCAATGATGGCGAAGAGCGGCGCGCCCAGCAGCGCAAGCAGCACCAGTCCGATCGACAGCAACGGCGCGGCCGGCATCATCGTAGCGGCTCTTCGTCCGAGCGCTGCCGCACGCTGGTAACCGCGGTCACGCCATGACGCCATGCCATCAGCGCGAATCCCAGGGGCAGAACCGCCTGCAACGCCGCCGCCGGCACCCCGCCCAGCAACACGTCGCCGTATTCGAGCGAAGTCGCCACGAAACGACCGCTGACCCAGGCCAGAAGCGCGCACACCGTGGCGGTAAACGCGTGGGTGATCGCACGAACCGCCTGCAGTGGGCGACCGCTCAGGTAGCGGTCGAGCAAGGCGATATTGATGTGACGGTCGGCGCGACTGGCGGCGACGGCGCCACCCATGGCGATCCACAGCACCAGCAGACGCAGGAGTTCATCGCCCCAGAACAGGCCGATGTCGAAAAAATTCCGCAGCACGATCTGGCCGGCCGCCAGACCGATCATTGCCGTCAGCACCACGACCAGGAAGGTGTCCTCCAGCCGGCGCGCCCACCGATCCGCCCCCCGCAGAATGGTCCGGATCGGAATCAAGGACCACCGGGCGTCGCCGGTCCGGGAAACTTGCTGCGGTAGGTGGCCAGCAAATCGAGGAGCCGGGCATACAACTGCGGATCGATCACATCCTTCGCAACCTGCTGCTGGTGGGAGCGCAGCACGTTCTCGCGCCAGGATCTCACTTCATCGGGCTCCGGCTCAACAAGTTCCAGACCACTGTCCAGCAACGCTTGCAGGGCCTGGCGATTGTCCGCCGTGCCGCTTTCGTCGAAACGGCGGTAGATGCCTTCGAGCACTTCGCGCACCACCGCCTGATCATTTTCCTGCAGGCGCTCGAAGGCGCGGCGCTCCAGCATGATGCCGGCATAGGTATAGGAGATGGGCAGATCGGTAATGTACTTCAGCCGCGTATGCCACTGCAGCACGATGGCGCCGACGGGGGGCACCGCGACACTGTCCAACAGGTCGGTCTGCAGGCCGGTCATCACGTCGGTCACCGGCATGCTGACAGGGGCGACCCCGAGTGAACGCAGGGCCGCGAAGGCGAAGGCGTCGCCTTCCGGTGTCCAGACTTTCTGTCCGTCCAGATCGGCCAGCGAGCGCATCGGCTGGTTCGCCATCATGTAGGCGAAACCGGCTCCGGCGAATCCAAACGTGACATAGCCCGCCTGTGCCAGACGTTCCCGCAACTCGGCGTCCAGTTCCTCGCGCACGAAGCGGACTTCATCCAGACTGTGAAACAGCAGCGGCAACGCGTAGATATCCGCATCGCGCTGGAATTTGTTCATCGACCCGGACGTGAACGCGCCGCCGTGCAGTTGCCCGGTTCGCATCTTGCGCTGAACCTGGCGGTCATTGCCCTGCACGCCGCCGCCATAGAACTTCAAGCTCACCCGGCCGGCCGTCCGTTCAGCGATCTCATCGCCCCCCGCCCGCATGTCATTCATCCAGGCGGAGCCCTCCGGTGCGATGGTGGCGATTTTCAGGGTCTGCGCCGACGCGCAAGTGGGAAACAGGGCCAGTGCCAGGATCAGGGCCAGGACCCGGAACGGCATTGGCAGGGCACGGGCGGTGGTGACAGTGGAATTCTTCATGTCTGGCGTGTCATCGGTTCGGCGGCACGGTGAATACGGATCGATCGGCTCAGAAGTACGCATCAGCACTGTCGAGCAGTTCCCGGGCTTCGTCCTGTGCCAGGGTGTTGAACAGGGTCAGGCCGCGGGCGACCGGATCGGCGGCGACCACGTCCTGCAGCAAACGGTCGTGCAATTCGCGCTCGTACAGGGTGCGGGCATAGTATCGCGCATAGTCCACCTGGATTCCGAGGTCGCGGCCGCCGGAAAGTTCGATGGCGCGTTCGAAATGCGCCTGGCCTGCCTCGAAATCCCCGCCGAGCGCGGGCGGGCGAATCGTGTTCAGTATGCCCAGGAATCGCTCCACGCTGGCCGCTTCATGGGCCGGATCCACTTCCTGCACGCGGCGCAGGGCGGCCTCGACCTGCGGCAGGCGGGCCAGCGCCCCGAAATTGTCACTGTGGGCCTGAATGTAGGCGATCCAGCTCAGCGCGAAGGTATACAGCACCGCCACGTCACGCTCACGCACCCGCCCGAGCCGGTCGAGAAAATCATCGTAGGCAAGGTCCCAGATCCCACACAGATCCGCATTGGATGAACACAGCGCCCGCTGACCGTAGGACCGCGCCCGGCGGGTCAGACGCCGGGCGCGCAAGGGCTCGTCGACGAAAACCACCCCGTAGGCCGCGTACAATTCCGCCGCCGCCGACAACACGGACTCGTTCTCCGGAGCGCCCTCGACAAAACTGTCCAGCATCAACAGATAGGCCGGTGCGCCGTCGCGCACGATCGCCGGGTCATCCTGATTCATCATCGCCACCGTCAGGTTTCCCGCCAGGCCGCTGCCGGCCGATGCCACGACGGTCGCGCAAGCCGACAGCACCATCGCCCAGAACGGCGTGACGAGCCAGCGGGCCGCCCGCGACACGGCGCGCGCCCGCACCCGTAGCGGATGGCACGAAAAGCGGCCCTGCCGGCGCCTGCCGGTCCCGGTTGAACTCTGCGACAGGATCATTGCGATGCCTTTCGATCCGGTCCCTTATTCCCCGTAAGGAATCCAGATGTTTTTGATTTCCACGGCATGCCGCAGAAAGTCCTCTCCTTCGCCCTGCTCGTCATCGTTCCAGTCGTGGTAGCGGCCGTGGTTGACCCAGGTCCGCTTCATGGTCGCCGCCGCTTCCTGCTCGATCATCGCACTGCCTTCCCGGCTACCCCAGTACCACAGACCTTCGATGTCGTAATGTTTCGCCAGCACTTCGGAGAGCACGTCGCGATTGCCGGTAACGATATTGATCACCCCGCCCGGCAGGTCCGAGGTATCGAGCACCTGGTAGAAGTCGGTCGCGAGCAGCGCATAATGTTCCGACGGCACGACGACCGTCGTGTTGCCCATTGCGATCGCCGGCATCACTGTCGACACGAAACCCAGCAGACCCGCCTCTTCCGGGGCGACGATGCCGATCACGCCCTGGGGCTCCTTCATCGCCAGGGTCACGTTGCGGTACGGCGTGGCGTGCACCTGGCTGTCGTATTTGTCGGACAGCGCCGCGTAGGTATAGATTCGCCGGATGCACTGGTCCATCTCGTCCCGGGCCGCCGCTTCGGTGCGACCGCTGAGCTGAACGATGCGGCGGACGAATTCGTCGGCCCGCGCACTGAGGTTTTCGGCGATGAAGTACATCACCTGGGCGCGATTGTGGGCCGTCGTGCCGCCCCACCCCCTGGCGCCACGCGCCGCTTCAACCGCGTTGCGGATGTCCTTGCGGTTACCGGCCGGGATTTCGGCGATGACCCGTCCGCGCACATCGGTCGCCGCCATGCTGTAGCCGCCATCCGGACGAACCTGGCGACCGCCGATGTACAACTTGGCCGTGCGGTCGATATCGGGACGCCCGGCGGGCGCATCGTCGGCGGATGCTTGCATTTCCGTGTCCGGCATTGGCTGGACCGGCGTGTCGCTCAGCCGCTCCTCCCAGCGCGGTTTGAGGTATTCGAACAGGCCCTCGCGGCCCCCTTCGCGTCCGAACCCCGACTCTCGGTATCCGCCGAACCCCGCCGCGGCGTCGAATACGTTGGTGCAGTTCACCCACACCGATCCGGCCTTGACCTGTGGCGCGATGTCCAGCGCCAGATTGATGTTCTCGGTCCAGATGCTGGCCGCCAGGCCATAGCGGTTATTGTTCGCCAGTTGCACCGCCTCGGCGGGTGTGCGGAAGGTCATCGAGACCAGCACCGGGCCGAAAATCTCCTCCTGCGCCAGGGTGGAAGCCGCCTGCACCTCGGTCAGCAGAGTCGGCGGATAAAAACTGCCCTCGGCCGGCAGTTCGCACTCAGGCTGCCACAGCCGCGCACCTTCTTCGACCCCCTGCCGGACCAAACCCGCGACCCGTTCGAGCTGGGACGGGTCGATCAGGGACCCGATGTCGATCCCCTTGTCCAGCGGATCGCCGATGACCAGCCGCGACATGCGGTCGCGCACCTTGGCGTGGAGCCGTTCGGCCACGGATTCCTGCACCAGCAGGCGTGATCCGGCGCAGCACACCTGGCCCTGGTTGAACCAGATCGCATCGACCAGACCTTCCACGACACTGTCGAGGTCGGAATCCTCGAACACGATGAACGGCGACTTGCCGCCGAGTTCGAGGGTCAGTTTTTTGCCGGTACCGGCGGTGGCGCGGCGCAGAATGCGGCCGACTTCGGTCGACCCCGTGAAGGCCAGCTTGGAGACGTCATCATGAACGGTCAGCGCCTCGCCGGCCTTGTGATCGCCCAGCACCAGGTTGAAAACTCCGGGCGGCAGGCCGATTTCATCGCACATCGCGGCGAACAGGACCGCCGTGGCGGAGGTGAATTCGGCCGGCTTGAGCACCACGGTGTTGCCCATGGCCAATGCCGGTGCCACTTTCCAGGCCAGCATCAGCATCGGGAAGTTCCAGGGAATGATCTGACCGACGACACCGACTTCGCGGTAGGCCGCGAGCTCATTTTCCTGCAACTGCGCCCAGCCGGCGTGGTAGTAGAAATGCCGCGCGACCAGCGGGATGTCCAGATCGCGGGATTCGCGGATCGGCTTGCCGTTATCCAGGCTTTCCAGCACCGCGAACAGACGGCTGTTCTTCTGCATGTGGCGGGCGATGGCGTACAGGTAACGGGCCCGGGCGTGGCCGCCGATGGCGACCCAGCCATCGAGCGCCTCCCGTGCAGCCGCGACCGCGCGGTCGACGTCCGCAGCGGTGCCGTCCGCGACCTGCGCCAGCACTTCGCCACTGGCCGGATTCCGGGTGTCGAACCAGCCGCCCTCGGCCGGATCGAGCCAGCGGCCACCGACATAATGACGCAGCCGCCCGCCGCGCTCTTTCAGCCAGGCAAGTGCCTGATCCGGGCTTTCCGGCGCGGGGCCGTATTCCATCGTTTCAAAAATATCCCTGACCGACATACCCGTTTCTCCCGCTCCCTCGCTGCTTCAGACGACCCGCACGGCCCGGCTCAACTCACCGGGTGGCGATGTTGCGCGGAATAGCTGCCGGTGAGGTGATGCTCGAGCTGCCGTTCGATGTCGCCCAGCAGGCTGCTGGCACCGAAGCGGAACAGCGTCGGCGACAACCACTCCCGGCCCAGCTCCTCCTTCATCAGGAAGAGATACTCCAGCGCCTCTTTCGCTTTCGAAATTCCGCCGGCGGGTTTGTAGCCCACCCGGCAGCCCGTCAGGGCGTAATAGTCCCGGATCGCCCGTACCATGACGAGGCTGAATGGCAGGGTTGCATTGACCGCCTCCTTGCCGGTACTGGTCTTGATGAAATCCGACCCGGCCATCATGCAGACCCAGCTGGCGTGCGCCACGTGGGTCAGGGTGGCCAGTTCGCCGGTCGCCAGGATGGACTTCATGTGCGCATCGCCGCAGGCTTCCCGAAACGCTTTCACCTCGTAGTACAGGCCCGCCCAGTCGCCGGTCAGCACCCGTGACCGGCTGATCACGATATCGATCTCGCTGGCGCCGGCCTTGACCGCATCGCGCACCTGCGCCAGTTTCAGTTCCAGCGGAATCTGGCCCGCCGGAAACCCGGTCGAGACCGCCGCGACGGGAATGTTCGTGCCTTGCAGGGCTTCGACCGCAACGCCGATCAGGTTGTGATAGACACACACCGCACCCACCGTCAGCCCCAGGTCCCCGACCCCGAGTCCGTCAAGAATGTCCTGGCGCACCGGGCGCCGCGCCTTCTGACACAGCCGCCGCACCTTGCCGGGCGTATCATCGCCCGCGAGAGTCGTGAGATCGATGCATGAGACCGCCTTGAGCAGCCAGGCGGCCTGGTAGTCTTTTTTGACCGTGCGCCGCTTGCCCAGGGTCGCGGCACGCCGCTCGACCGCACTTCGATTCACGCGCAGACCCGCGAACACGCCCGGGTCGAAGTCCATCCCCGGATTGCGCTCCGGCGCCTTGTCGTGAATGGACTGTACGTTGCTGGATTGACTGTTGGACACGCTGGAATCCGCTGTATGGTTTGGAGAACCGGCGTCCGGACAGCCACGAAGCAGGGCCGGCTCGGACCCGGCAGCCGTGCGCACGGAGGTTCCTGTCGCATCCAGTATAGTGTGAGCCGCCCCCGGCGTGCAGCCCCGGCCGGCCCTCGCCGGTACGGGAACGGGACGGTTTCAGACCTGAGGGAAGGATAACAATGACAATCACGATGACCGTTTTTCTGGTGTACCTGGCCCTGCTGGCCGGCCTCGCCCTGTGGAGCCGGGCCGAGAGCCGCACGCTCCACGGCTATTTCATCGCCGGCAAGAAACTGCCGCCCTGGGTGGTGGCATTCAGCACCAACGCGACCGGTGAGAGCGGCTGGCTGCTGCTGGGACTGACCGGCATGGGCTACGCGGTCGGCGCGCAGGCGTTCTGGGTGGTGGCCGGCGAGGTAATTGGCATCGGACTGGCCTGGCTGCTGCTGTCCCGCCGCCTCAAGCGAATCTCCGACCAGCACGACAGCATCACGGTCCCGGACGTGCTGGCCGCCCGCTTCGGCGACTCGCTGCACCTGTTGCGCGGACTGAGTGTGCTGATCATCCTCGGCATGGTCGGCGCTTACGTGGCAGCGCAGATGGTGGCGACCGGCAAGGCCTTCGCCGGCTTCACCCCGCTGGATTACGCGCAGGGGGTGCTGGTCGGGTCAGCGGTCATCATCGCCTATACCCTGGTCGGTGGTTACAAGGCCGTGGCCTGGACCGACCTGATCCAGGGTGTGCTGATGCTGCTCGGACTGCTGGTGCTGCCAGCCGTCGCGATCCACGCGGCCGGCGGCTGGGGCACGGTCGTCGCCACCCTGGGCAGCGCCGACCCCGGCCTGCTGTCACCCTGGGGGCCGGAAGGCAAGTCCACCGCCGCCCTGGTCGGCATCGTCAGTTTCCTGGCCATCGGCCTGCCCTTCATGGGCGTGCCACAGCTGATGGTTCGCTTCATGTCCGCGCGGTCGGAGAAAAGCCTGGTTCCGGCGATGACGATATCGGTCATCGTCATCCTGTTGTTCGATATCGGCGCCGTGCTCACCGGGATGGCCGGCCGCGCGCTGTTTCCGGGGCTGGAAGACCCGGAGAGCATCCTGCCCCTGCTGTCCACCGAATTGCTGCCGCCGGTGCTGGCCGGCGTGATGATGGTGGTGGTGCTCGCCGCCATCATGTCCACGGTCGACAGCCTGCTGATCCTGGCTTCATCGGCCGTGGTGCGGGACTTTCTGCAACGCATGCGCGGCTCGCTGCGGGACGACCGGCAACTGGCTACTGCCGGCAAGTGGGTAACCCTGCTGATCGGAGCGATTGGCATCGTCTTCGCATTGCAGCAGAGCCCCCTGATTTTCTGGTTCGTGTTGTTTGCCTGGTCCGGCCTCGGTGCCGCATTCGGCCCGGTGCTGCTGTGCGCGTTGTGGTATCCGCCGACCAATCGCCAGGGTGCGCTGGCCGGCATGCTCGGAGGCTTTCTGACCACGATGGCCTGGGTGATCTGGTTCAAGCCGCTGACCCATGATCTGCTTGAAATCATCCCCGGGTTTCTGGTCGGACTCGCACTGACCGTCGGCGTCAGCCGGATCACGGCCGAGCGCTCGGACTGAATGATTTCACGTCGCCCAAACCGGGGTGCGAGCGCCGGGCCTCCGGCACGACTTCAGGCACATTCGCCCGGGATCGGCTGTGGCATAATTGCGGCCTGATCACCGATTGACGCGATCCGCCCGCGCCAATGTTCCAACAAACCCTTTTCCGGAGCTTTTCATGATTCAACGGATTCACGTCCTTCTGGCGACAATCTGCTTGCTGAGCGGCGCGGGCGCCGCCCTGGCGGCCGAGCACGAACCCGGTCTCAACGCAACCACCTTCGAAGGTCTGGAGTGGCGCGGCATCGGCCCGGCTTTGATGTCCGGACGCATCGCGGACATCGCCGTCGACCCCGAAGACCGGAGTACCTGGTATATCGGCGTGGGCAGTGGCGGAGTATGGAAAACCGACAATCGCGGGGTCACCTGGACCTCGATTTTCGACGGCCAGGGCTCCTATTCCATCGGTTGTGTGACGCTGGACCCCAACAATCCGAATACCGTTTGGGTCGGCACGGGCGAAAACGTCAGCGGCCGGCACGTAGCCTATGGTGACGGCGTGTACCGCAGCCGGGACGGCGGCCAGACCTGGGAGAACCTGGGACTGGAGAACTCCGAGCACATTGGCATGATCCGGGTGGATCCGCGTGATTCCGACGTGGTCTACGTCGCCGCGCAGGGTCCGTTGTGGTCAGGCGGCGGTGACCGTGGCCTGTTCAAAACCACCGACGGCGGTCAGACCTGGGAAAACATCCTGTCCGGTGGGCCGTACACCGGTGTGAACGAAGTGCACCTGGACCCGCGCAATCCGGACGTGATTTTCGCAGTGAAACACCAGCGCCTGCGCAACGTCGCGGCCCTGGTCAACGGTGGCCCCGAATCCGGCATATTCAAATCCGCCGACGGTGGCCTCACCTGGCGGGAACTGACCACCGGCCTGCCCGACGAGGACATGGGCAAGATCGGCCTGGCCATTTCCCCGATCGATCCCGATGTGGTTTACGCCACCATCGAACTCGGCGCACGCAGCGGCGGCTTCTGGCGCTCGGAGGACGGCGGGGAAAGTTGGGAGAAACGCAGCGACTACCTGTCCGGCGGCACCGGGCCGCATTACTACCAGGAAATCTTCGCCGACCCGCACCGTTTCGACCGCATCTACCAGATGGACGCCACGCTGTACATCTCGTCCGACGGTGGTACGACCTTCGAGCCGCAACCCTACGGCTACAAGCACGGCGATCACCACGCCGTGGCCTTCGACCCGGACGACCCGGACTGGGTGTTGATCGGCACCGACGGCGGCCTGTACGAATCGCACGACAACGGCGCGACCTGGCGCTTCATGGCCAATCTGCCCGTAACCCAGTTCTACAAGGTGGCGGTCGATTATGACGAACCGTTCTACAACCTCTATGGCGGCACCCAGGACAACAACACCCAGGGGGGGCCGTCGCGCACCGACAACATCCATGGTATCCGCAACGAGGACTGGTTCATCACCGTGTTCGCCGACGGCCATCAGCCGGCCGTGGATCCGACCAACCCCGACATCATCTATTCCGAGTGGCAGGAAGGGAACCTGGTCCGCTACGACCGCGTCAGCGGTGAAATCGTCTACATCCAGCCGCAGCCGGAAGCGGATGAGGACACCGAACGATTCAACTGGGACGCACCCATCCTGATCAGCCCCCACGATCCCGCGCGGCTTTACTACGCCAGCTACCGGGTGTGGCGTTCCGACGACCGAGGCGACAGCTGGCGCACCGTCAGTGGTGATCTGTCGCACGGCCGCGACCGGCTTAACGCGCCCATGATGGGGCGGGTCTGGAGCATCGACGCGCCGTGGGATCTTTACGCGATGTCGGAATACGGCACCGTCACCTCTTTGTCGGAGTCGCCCCGGATCGAAGGGCTGTTGTACGCCGGCACCGACGACGGGCGCATCCAGGTCAGCGAGGATGGCGGGGAAAACTGGCGTGCCATCGACCGCCTGCCGGACACACCCAATGGCTTTTTCGTCAATGACATCAAGGCCGATCTGCACGACCCGGACACCGTTTACGCGGTGGTCGACGACCACAAATCCGGTGATTTCACGCCTTACGTGTTGCGCAGCCGCGACCGTGGCCGCACCTGGGTGAGCATCACTTCCAACCTGCCGGAACGTACGGTGGTCTGGCGGCTGGTGCAGGACCATGTCAATCCGGACCTGTTGTTCCTCGGCACCGAGACCGGTGTGTATTTCACCCTGGACGGCGGACAGCGCTGGACCCCGTTGAGTGGCAATTTCCCCACCATTTCCGTGCGCGACCTGGCCATCCAGAAGCGCGAGAACGACCTGGTGGCGGCGACCTTCGGGCGCGGGTTCTGGATTCTGGACGACTACACACCGCTGCGTAACCTGAACGCTGACGACCTGCAGCGCGATGGCATGCTGTTCCCGGTTCGGGATGCCTGGTGGTACCTGCCCAAATTGCCCCTCGGCGATTTCGCCGAAGGCGGCAAGTCGAGCCAGGGCGACAGCTATTTCATCGCGCCCAACCCGCCGTTCGGGGCCGTGTTCACCTACTACCTGCGGGATGACCTCCTGTCCACGCGGGAACAGCGTCAGCAGCGTGAAAAGGAGCTGGCCGAAGCCGGAGAGGACACCCCCTACCCCGGCTGGGAGGCACTGCGCGCCGAGGAAGTCGAAGAAGCCTCGGCCATCGTGCTCACCGTACGCGATTCCGAAGGCCGGATCGTTCGCCGCATCGAAGGCCCGGCAACGGCCGGTTTCCACCGGGTGGCCTGGGACTTGCGGTACCCGCTGTCAGAACCCTGGACGGCGGAAACCGGAGGGCACAATTACATTGAGATCCCCGGCCCGCTGGCCGTACCCGGCCGCTACACCGTTGCACTGGCCAGCCGGATCAATGGCCGCCTGACCGAGCTCGCGCCGGAACAGGCCTTCGAGGTCAAGCCATTGCGAGAACGCGGCCTCGAGGGTGCGGCACCCGCGGAGATGGTGGCCTTCACACGCCAGCTGGATGCAATGAACCGCCAGGTCGAAGGCGCCACCCGGGCCGTTACGGACTACCTGCAGGAAACGGGCGCGATCAAGCAAACCCTGCTGCGCTCGTCCGCGCCGGAGGCACTGCGGGACCAGGCACGCGGGCTGGAACTGGAACTGCTGGACATCCAGCAAACCCTGACGGGCAACACCCGCCGGGGCCTGTACGGTGATACCGGGCCGGTTTCCATCAGCCGCCGCCTGGAGGTCGCCACCATGGGAACGTTCCGCTCCACGTACGGCCCCACCCCGACCCATCGGCGCTCGCTGGAAATCGGCGAAAGCCAATTCGCGCCGCTGCGCGACCGGCTCGATGCCATCGGGGACCGTGAACTGCCTGCTTTGAGGCAAGCCCTGGATGCCGCCGGCGTGCCCTGGACACCGGGCCGCAGCGTACCGGCCGGGAGCTGAGCGTCATGACAGGAACCCACCGGGCGCAACGCGCCCCGGCCCGCTATTGGCCGCTGCTGCTGTTGAGTCTCGCTTGCGGCGGCACACCCGCCGTTGGCGCGGAACCGGCCGCCGGCCTTTCACCTCCCGTCCTGGAAACCGTGCACGTCACGGCAACCCGTCGCTTCGCCACCGAACTGGAAGTTGCCGAAGCCGTCACGCTGATCGATGCCGACGGCATCGCCCGGCAGGCGCCGGGCGTACTGGCGGAAATGTTGAGCGGCCAGCCGGGTACGTATTTTCAGCAGACCACGCCGGGACAGGGTATTCCCATCATTCGCGGCCTCAAAGGCTCCGAGGTCCTGCATCTCGTCGACGGCATGCGGCTGAACAATGCATTCTTCCGCAATGCGCCCAATCAGTACCTGGCTCTGGTGGACGCCTTCGCGGTCGAGCGGATGGAGGTCGTCCGCGGATCGGCACCCTCGCTCCACGGCGCCGACGCCATGGGCGGAGTGCTGCAGATTCTCACACCCGAACCGACCTTCGACAGTTCCGAATGGCAGGCACAGGGGCGTGCCTACCTGGCCTACCGGAGCGCCGACGACTCCGTGGTCGGGCGGGCCGAAGCCGCGGCCGGTAACACCGGTCAGGCGTGGTCCGGCGGCGTGACCTGGCAGCGCTATGGCGACCGCTCGGTTGGCGGCGGTGACGTGGTCGGCCCGACCGCCCACGACGCACGCTCCGGCGATCTCAAATGGCGGGGTGCTGTCGGCACGCGCGGCGAACTGATGTTCAGCGCCCAGGTGCTGGAGCAACCCTCGACACCACGCGTCGACGAACTGGTCGCCGGATTCGGACAGGATCACCCCTCCTCCGCCGAATTCGAGTTTCAGCCCAACCGCCGGTCTTTCCTGCACGCCCGTTACCGGCTGAAAAACGGCACGGGCTGGTACGACCGCATCGAGATTCATCTCGCCCGGCAGATCATTACCGATGACCGGCTGACCCGGGAATTCGGCAGCACCGAGCGGATCGAGGAAGCCAATGAAAGCACGCTGGACGGCATGACGGTGCAGATCAATTCGCCGTGGGCCGGAGGCCGCCATGAACTGGTCTGGGGCCTGGAATACTACACCGACGAGGTCGACAGCAGCCGTGTGAGCACCGACATCGTGACCGGCGTCAGCGAGGACGCCCGCGGGCGATTCCCCGACGGCTCGACAATGGACAGCGCGGCCGTCTACGCCGCCAACCGCTGGGACTGGGACCGCTTCATGTTCGAAGCGGGATTGCGCTACAGCCGCTTCGACGTGTCGCTGCCTGCCGCCGCGGATGTCGAGGCCGTTTCCGTTGCACCCGACGATCTGACGGGCGACATTCACGCCGCCTGGGAACTGGCGCCGGGCTGGCGGCTGGTGAGCAACATCGGACGCGGTTTTCGCGCCCCCAATATCTTTGATCTGGGCACTCTGGGCCCCCGGCCCGGAAACCGGTTCAATGCGCCGAATCCGGACCTGAAGCCCGAAACGGTGTGGAGTTACGACCTGGGTCTCAAGGCCTCTGGCGGCTCCTGGCAGGCCGAATTGTTCGTGTTCTATTCCGATTACCGTGACAAGATCAGCTCGGTGCTGACCGGTGTAGTGCGGCCGGACGGCCGGCTGGAAGTGCGCAGCGAAAATCTGCTGGAAGCCGAACTGTACGGCATCGAGTCCGGATTCCGCTGGCGGCTCAGCGACACGCTGGAGAGCTACGGTGCCCTCAACTGGGTACGTGGCAGTGAGGATGACAGTGCCGGCAACGCCACGCCGGCGGACCGCGTTCCGCCGCTCAACGGCCGCCTGGGACTCGTGTGGGAACCCGCGGACCGGCTGCGCCTCGAGTCCTGGTTCGATTTCGCCTCCGCCCAGAACCGTCTCAGCCCCCGGGACGAGAGCGACCCCCGCATCAATCCCGACGGCACACCAGGCTACGGCACCCTGAATGTGCTGCTGGGCTGGCAGGCAGATCCACGTCTGGAACTGGGCGTACGCCTGGAAAACCTGGGTGACAAACGGTACCGGGAGCACGGCTCCGGTATCGACGCATCCGGCCGCAGTATCGGATTCTGGATGAACGCCCTATTCTGATGACCGAAATTTGCTAATCTGGTTACACCGGATCTTGAAGCACTGAGTCAATGGATTGCACAGTCTGCGCATGTTCCCCATGAATTTTTTGCCACGCCGCTCGCCGCTTGCGCCGAGCTCGCTCGCCGCGGCCCTGGCCGTCCTGACCGCGTCAATCACCCCGCTGCCACTGGCCGCCCAACTCATCGGGTCTCTGGACCTCGCCACCGTCAATCCGGGAGACGGCGTGTATGAGCGAATTCTGGGATCGGTGGGCACCGGCGCATCGGGCGTGCCTGTTTCCGGCGGCCACGATATCGACGGTGACGGTCATCCGGATTCGGCGTTCGCGGCCATGCGCGCATCGCCCCAGGGACGATTCAGCGCCGGGGTGGTCTTCCTGGTCTTCGGCGACAGCACCGTCAGCGGCACCGTCGACACCGACATCGAACCCCATCCGACCATACTCGAGATTCACGGCGACCAGAACCAGGAGAATGCAGGCAGCGAACTGTGGATGGCTGATGTCACCGGCGACGGCACCGGGGATCTGATCATCTGCCGGCAGAACTACTCACCGGGCGGAACCCGCATTGGCGGAGGCGCCGTCACCATACTGCCCGGTAACGCGCAGTTGCGCACGATGGCCACCAACGGCGACATCCTTGACCTGCGCAGTCCACCTGTGGGTCTTCCGGTGGTCAACATACACGGTGCGACGGCACCATCGAGGCTGTGCATCTGGGCACGCAACGGTGACGTGACCGGCGACGGAACCGATGATCTCGTGGTCGGCGCAGACCGCGAGGACAGCAACGGGGATTCCGATTCAGGTGCGGTTTACGTGTTTCGCGGCGGCAGCCATCTGGCCACCAGCCAGACCATCGATCTGGCCAATTTCGGCAGCGTATCGGCCGGCAACATCGCCCGGATCCGCCCGCGCGCTTCCAGCATGAATTTCCACCTCGGCGCCACGGTTCAGGTCGCCGACCTCGACAACAACGGCCGGGCCGAAGTCATCGCGGCCGCGGCGCTGAACCGTTCCGGCGCCGCCCTGCCGCCGGCTGGCGGCACCGGTGAAGGCAGTGGCGGTTCGCCGCAGGGCACGCTGTACATCGTCTGGGATGACAATTTCAATGCCGACCCGGACTGGATTCCGGCGCCGGATTTCATCGTGGACCAGGGTCCCGGCGATGTCACGATCATCGACGGGGGCATCGACAACGATGTGTTCGGAGAAGAAATCCTCGGCGGCAAAGACTACGATAACGACGGCAAGGCCGACCTGTTTTCCGGCGACCTCACCTCGGGAGGCTGGGGTGGAATCACGCGCAGCACCGCGGGCGTGGCCCAGGTCATTTACGATATCGCCAGCCTCAAAGGTCAGGAATTCGACATCGATTCACCGCCGGAGGGCTTCACCATGGCCACCTTCGTCGGTCCCGTCAACAATGCCATCGCCGGGGATACCGCCATGCACGGCGATTTCAACGGGGACGGCATCGACGATCTCGCATTCTCCTCGCCGCACGACAATCCCCTGGCCCGTACCCGTGCGGGAACCGTGCACATCATTCTGGGCCAGAATGGCCCCTGGCCGACGTTGTCCGACCTCGCGCCCGCCAATTTTCCGGAATCGGGCGTGTCCATCTTCGAGATTTACGGCGCGGAAGGCCTCGGCAGCCCCGGGGCTGGAGACACTCTGTGTTACAGCGCCGCCAACGGCGACATGAACGGCGACGGTCGTATCGACCTGATCTTCAACGAGATGCAGGGCGACGGTTCAACGGCCGTCGACGTCGGTAACATGCTGCTGCTCGACACCACAGCGCTGTTCCCGGACGGCCCCGTTTTCGAGGACGGATTCGAAGACCCCGAATAAGGCCCGTTTACGAACGGACGCTCCCGGCCGGTTTCACAGGCCCGGCGTGGAGCAGGACATTCATTATTCAGGCGGCTCTTCGAAGCCGTGTTCGAATACCAGGGCGGTGACGCCTTCACAGGCCAGGTCGTAACTCAGGGCCAGGTTGTCGGGATCGTTGGTGGTCACGTCCAGAGTGGCGACCCGCGGTCCGAGCACGCCCGGATGGCACCGGATGCGCAGTTCCGTGGTCGCCAGGGCCGATACCGCCGCATCGCACTGAAGCACCTCGAAATCCGACGCATCCGTGCCGCCCAGGCCGCAAGCCAGGGTCAATTCGGCGTCACCCGTGTTGCTGACGTCGATCACCGCTTCCGGGCTGTCGGTCGCGACCGCGACGGTGCCGAAATCGATCAGGGAAGCCGGCACCGGATCGGAGGAAAACACCGGGCCGCTCGATTGCAGGGCGGCCAGGGCCAGATCCAGATTGATCCGTGGCATGCCGGTCACCGTCCCCGCCGGGCTGACCCGGTCATCATCCACCAGGGTTCCGGTGGCCGTCAGAGCGGCGAGTATCTCATCGAGGCTCGCACCCGGCGCTGCCTGCCGCAACACGGCCCATGCGCCGGAGACGTGAGGCGTGGCCATCGACGTGCCGTTCTGATTGACCACCCCCCCGCCGAGCGCGGCCGAAGTAATTGCCACGCCGGGTGCCAACAGCTCGATGAACGGCGCTATGTTGGAGAATGACGCCACGTTGTCGGACGCATCGGTCGCGCCGACGCTGATGGCGGATGAGATGCAGCCTGGCTGCATCATGCCGTCCCGCCGGCCCTGGTTGCCGCTGGCGATAATGGCCGGAATGCCCACCGAGCGCAGGTTGTCGATGGCGGCTTTCCTCGCGACGTTGGCATCGTCACACGCGGTCTCGTCAGTGTGGTAACCACCGCCCAGACTCAGATTGACCGCGGCGATGGGATAGGTATCGCGCCAGTCGTAGACCTGCTCCAGCGCGCGGATCTGGTCACTTGGATAGGAGGCCGCGTGGTAAGTCGGCGGATCGGATGGCGGAAACGTCACGTTCTCGAACCGGGTGTTGACCTGGATGGGAATCAGTCCCGCGGCCGGTGCGATGCCGAAGTCCGGTCCCACTCCGTCGTTGCCCACGGCGATGCCGGCCACGTGGGTGCCGTGATCACAGCCACTGACGTCGGAGGGACAGGCATCACCCGAACCAGGAGCCAGCGAAGTCGTCGCCTGGCCGGGACACAGGGAATCGATGCCCTCGCCTTCGACATGCGTCGAAAAACAGCCTTCGGCCACGATTTTCCCGGGCTCGGAGAAAAACGAGTGACCGAGATCCACACCGGTATCCAAAACGGCCACCACCTGGCCCGCACCGTCGGCACCCTGTCCCCACGCGGCCGGTGCGCCGATGATGGGTGCGCTCTCGGCCAGTGCTGGCCGCTCCGGAATATCCTCCTGCATGCTCACCACCTCACCCAGCCGGCCCAGGGCGTCAATCCCCGCGGCGTTCGCTTCAAACAGGATGAAGGGTATGTGACGGAAGCGGTGCAGTTCGGTTGCGCTGCTGCCCTGAACTCGGGCCGCCACGGCCTGCTGGGCCCCCTGGATGCTTTGGCTCTGGAGTGCTGCCTGTGCGCTGTCCAGCCGCCCTGCAGGCTGGTGGTCCACCGCCAGTTGCACAATGACCCGGATCGGACCCGAATCAGCGGCGCGGGCGCTCAGACGTTCGATATCGGGCAATGCCATCGCGGCCAACGCCGAATGGCTGAACAGCAGGCATGCGATCAGCAGCCCTGCCGGACCACTCCCCCTTGCTCGCATTGGACGCATGAATGTCTCCTGGTGGCACCAGCGGCCTACTGGCAACGCAGCGCTTCGAAACCCGACCGATTGAATCCTTCGGTATCATCGATGCGGTAAATGATACCCGCATCACTGTCGGCCACGTAGAGCGCACAGTGCTCATCCTGTCCGAAGGCCGTAATGCTATTCAGCACTCCGGACGCCGCCGTCCACTCTTCGGTGGACCAGGTGTTGCCGTCGCGGCCGGCGACCCAGATGCGCGCCGAGCAGTAGTCACCGAACACGTAGTAACCCTGCAGCCCGGCGCCCGGTCCGCGATAGACGTAGCCTCCGACGACGGAACACTCGTTGGGAAAGCCCAGGCGCTGGTACTCGATGATCGGTGCCACGGGATCCGGGCACACCACATCATCGCGGAACTCACTGGTCCCCTCGAAACAAGGCCAGCCAAAGTTCTGACTGGACGCGCCGGCCACCGCATAATCGATTTCTTCCCAGCCACCCTGCCCCACGTCGCCGATGAACAGCTCTTCGGTCTGGGCATCGAAACTGAAACGCCACGGATTGCGCAAACCCATGTGGAGGATTTCATCGCAACCGTCGCTGGCGCCCGGGAAGGCATTTCCCGGCGGGATGCCGTAAGCCGGGGACAGCCCGCACAACTCGCCACTCGGCGAGCCGTCGACATCGATGCGCAGAATCTTGCCTTTCAGGGTATCGACATTCTGGGCATTGTTGTACGTGTCGTTGCCGCCACCGCCGTCACCACTGGCAATATACAGATATCCGTCGGCACCGAAATGCAGGTCACCGCCGTTGTGGTTGGTCGAATCCTGGTTGAACTCCATCAGTACCGTAGGCGTGGTGGCGGCCACGTTCGGGTCGCCCACGGATTGCTGGTACATGGCCACGACACTGCGATCGGCACCCGGCCCCGGGTCTCGGATGTAGTACACGTAAAACTGCCGGTTGCTGGCGAAATCCGGGTGGAAGGCCAGGCCCAGAAGCCCCTGTTCGGGTTGTGACGCGTCCACGACCGTGGACAGGTCGAGGTAGGGCGTTGAAAGCTTGGTGCCGGTGGTGGTGTCGAGGATGCGGATAAAACCGGAACGCTCGACGATGAACAAGCGGTCGCTGCCGTCGCCCGCGTTGACGATGCCCACCGGCTCGTCCAACCCGGTCGCGACCGGGGTAAGGCTCAGGTTGTCGGTCGGAGACGGGATCACGTAATCGACCGTAAGCAGGGGCACGGCCTGGCCCACGGATTCCCGCGCGTAGATGCGCCGGGCCGAGTACGCCAGGCTTTCATTGCCGAGCAGAATCCACCCGTGGTTGGTGACCGGATCATTCACCCAGGACTGCACATCGGCCACCAGTGCCGACGTGGAAGCGAATGTAAGGGTTTCGTACGCGACCGCGTAACCCACGCTGGCGGAGGGCGCAGGCGTAAAGTCACCACCATCCTGAACCCAATCGGTATCGGAATAGAATCGATGTTGCCAGGTCGCATCGTCACTCTGGGCCGTGGTTCCGGTACCCTCATTACCGAATGCATCGGAGGCTCCTTCCCCCCACGAGTCCAGCACGCGATGCAACGTCGCCAGGCCGCCGGCGCCGGAGGTCATGGGAATCTGGTTAACTTCAACCTGCAACTGCACGGATTCGATGCGAGCGCCGTCGGGTATTGACGAAACATCGAAATGCATCAGCGCGCGCCGCAATTCCTCGTTGCCGGCGCTGCCGACCTTGCCAAAAAACAGGTAGGAGCCGGACCCGTTGGCCACATCCCCTTCCAGGTCCTCGTAAAGCGAGGCATCACGATCAGGCTGAAACTGCACCTGGACGGCGTTCGCCGCGAACGGCAAGACCACGAGCAGGATGAACAGGAATCGATACGGCAGCATGTTGTCACGTCCTTTTGATGATCGGCTGTCTGAGTTCCCGGGTCATCCGGAGACCGGACTTGCCAAGGCTGAAACAGCTGAATTTTAATGCATTTGCCGGTTATACTGACACTTGTGCGTTTCCCCGCGCGCATTTGGTTCAGGGAGGAACCATGAAAAACCCAGAATTTACGGGATTTTCCCGACGTACGCTGATCCAGGGATCGGTCGTTGCCGGCACAGCCGGGCTGATGTTGACCCGTCCGCAGCCGGCCTCGGCCGCCGCCGCTGATTTCGCCGAAGTAACACCGCTGTGGCCCGCGCCACAAACCGCCGAATCTCCAGCCATTACCCCACCGCTCGCCGCCCTGGTGCTCAACAAGGCCGGATTCGGGCCACGACCCGGGGATATCGCGGCATTCAATGCGCTCGGGGGTGACGATGCCGCCCGGCTGGCCGCCTGGGTGGACCAGCAACTCAACCCGACAGGAAGCGACCCGGCCGTGGAAGACCGTCTGGCCGCGCTGCTCCTCAGCTCCGAACCCGCCGACCAGGCCGCCTACGACACAATCGACAAAACCGCCGAACAGCTCTGGACCGACCACGCGCGAAGTTCGGACTGGCAAACCCGCAACCGTCCCGTGTGGCAGATGGAGCGCCTGACCCTGCTGCGCGGCGCCTACAGCCAGTGGCAATTGCGCGAGGTGCTGTACGACTTCTGGTTCAATCACTTCAATGTGTTCGGGCGCGAGTTTCCAACGTCCGGAATGATGCCGGAGTACGACCGCCAGATGCGGCAGCACCTGTTCGGAAATTTCGCCGACATGCTGACCGCCAACGCGAAGACGGCCAGCATGCTGTATTACCTGGACAATTACGCCAACACCTGGCCCCACCCGAACGAGAACTACGCCCGCGAAGTGCTCGAATTGCACACCCTGGGTGCGATCGAGAATTACTACGGGCCGGTCGATCCCGGCACCGTCGGCAACAACAGCAAGGGACAGCGGGCCGGCTACACGGAAATCGACGTGTTCCAGTTCGCCCGGGCCCTGACCGGCTGGGCGGTTTCGGACACCACGGACGGATCGCCGGACACCGGCGCATTCATCTTCCGGCCAAATCGGCATTACAATTTTTCAGACGGACCGATCGAAGTGATGGATGTGACCATCAATTCGCCGGGCGGCGGTGAGAGCGATGTGACCGATGTACTCGATTACCTCGCCGGCCACTACGGCACCGCCCGTTTCATCGCCTGGAAGTTGTGCACCCGGCTGATTGGCGATAATCCTTCGGAGGCGATTGTCAGCAGCACCGCGGACGAGTTCTACAACCGGCGTTTCGATAACGACCAGTTGAAAGAGGTTTACCGGCACGTGCTGCTGTCCAGCGAGTTCCAGACGGCCTGGGGCGACAAGGTGAAACGGCCGATCGAGACGCTGGTTCGCGCGATGCGAGCCGCCGATGTGGATTTCACCATCCGCCTGGACGACAACGTCAGTAATGCGGTGTTCGGGCGTCTGGACGACACCGGACAATATCCGTTCGGGTATGAACCGCCCACCGGATACCCGGATGAACGGGAAATGTGGCAGGGCAGCGGTGCGCTGATCATGTCGTGGCGTGCGATTACCTACATGCTGCGGCAGAGTTCCCTGGTCAACCTGGCGGAACAGACCAATACCGGCATCCCAGCCGTCAACGATCGCACGCCGGATAATATCGTCGACTTCTGGATGGACCGAGCCCTGGGCTATGCGCTGGAGAACGCCGTGCGTGATCGCATTGTCCAGTTCATCACCGACCAGTTGTCCGGTGCTGCCGGTAGCCCGATCAACACGGACACGACCAATACCGGTTCCAGCAGCACGTATCAGCGCATCATTCGGGCCGTTGTCGGCCTGATCCTGATGTCGCCCGACGCACTGCGGAGGTGAGGGAACACCATGAGCAGACTCAATCGCAGACAGTTCATCCAGGCCGGCGGTGCCGCCGCCATGGCCACGGCAGCACCCAAACTTGCGTTTTCCGCCAATACGTACGGCGACAACATCCTGGTTTTCATTTTTCAGCGGGGAGGTATCGACGGCCTGAGTTTCCTCGCACCGATGGACGGTCACGCGGACCGCGGCCACTACGAAACTCTCCGCGCCAACGGAACGATGATTCCCAGCGGCAGTCTGCAATCCCTTGGAAACGGCTGGGGACTGCACCCCGCCGCGGCGCCACTGGTGGATCTCTGGACGGACAATGCTTTGGGCATCGTTCAGGCTGTGGGACTGCCCTGGGCCAACCGCAGCCATTTCGAAGCCGAGCGTTACGTGGAACTGGGTACGCCGGGTAATCGGTTTACGCCAACCGGCTGGCTGACCCGACACCTGCAAACCGCGGACAACCTGCCGCCCGCCCTGGTGCTGCCCGCGGTCGTAACGGAATCCACCATCCGATTCTCGCTTTTGCGGGAACCCACAGCGGTGACCCTGCGCTATCCCAGCAGTTTTGATCTGGACACGAACAATTACGAAGAGGAGCAGGAAGCCGCGCTCTCCGACATCTATGCGCTCGGAGCCACGGAACAGGATGTGGCCGGATCGCAGGCCCTGGCCGCGCAGACGATCGTGGAGGCGATCGACTGGAATAATTATCTGCCCGCGAACGGGGCAACCTACCCGGTGCGCCTGGACGACCCCGGCCGACTCACCAGTTTCGGCGACGAAATGAAAATCATCGCCCAGCTCATCAAGGAAGATACCGGCCTGCGTGTCGCCCAAACCGACTTCGGAGGATGGGACACCCACATCGATCAGGGCAACCTCACCACCGACGGTTGGTTCTACGAAAACGTCCGTGACCTCTCGGAAGCCCTGCTGGCATTTTTCACCGATCTGGACGTGCCCTCCCCCAATGGCAAAACCTGGGCCGAACGCACCACGGCCATCGTTTACAGCGAGTTTGGCCGCCGCGCATTCGACAATGCCGACGCCGGCACGGATCATGGATGGGGCAATAACCTGTTGGCCATGGGTGGCGGCGTTAACGGTGGCCAACTCTTCGGTACCTGGCCGGGACTGCACGAACAGGACCTGTTTCAGGGCGCTGACGTATGGGCGACCACCGATTACCGATCCGTCCTGTCCGAGTGTCTACTCAAACGTCTGCGCAACAACCAGATCGGCCAGATATTCCCCGGCTTCACCGCCAACGATTACCAGGACCACGGCGTATTCAGCGGCTCCCTCGTCGACCCCGACTTCGACGACCCCGAAATGATCTTCCGCCACGGCCTCGAATAACCCAACCCCTGGACAACCACACAACCCCTGGACACCCACACCATCCTTCAACCCTTGGACACCCACACAAACCTGTCGAACATGTGCCAGTTTTTATGGGTGTCTAAGACTTGTTATGGGTGTCTAAGACTTGAGAATCTGACAAGTTTGTGTAGGTGTCCAAAAATCAAGATAGCGAAGCGGCACGTTGCATCGGCCATGTTTGCCGCAAAAACCCTACGAAAAGTCGCGAATATTTCCTAATGTGATTTTCTATGGCTGTGGCAGGCTCTCAGTATGCCCATGCCCCGAAAACGACTGGTGTCATTAACAGACACGCCTTACTACCACTGCATCAGCCGCTGCGTTCGCCGTGCGTTCCTGTGCGGTGTAGACCCCGTCAGCGGTTACGATTTCGAGCATCGACGCCAATGGATCGTAGATCGAATTCATTTGCTATCCACAGTATTCACAATTGATATTTGTGCTTACGCAGTGATGAGCAATCACTACCACCTGGTGCTCCACGTAGATCTTCCCAGTGCGCAGCGCCTGACGGACGACGAGGTTGCAAAGCGGTGGCTCAGGTTATTCCGCGGGCCACCCGCCATTCAACGGTGGCAACAAGGTAATAGGTTGTCAACAACCGATATAGCGATCGTCCGACGATGGCTCACAACCATGAGAAGTCGGCTTCAAGACCTATCCTGGTTCATGCGGTGCCTGAACGAACCCATTGCCCGGATGGCCAACGCAGAAGACGAATGCACAGGCAGATTCTGGGAAGGTAGGTTCAAATCACAAGCGCTGCTGGACGTGACGGCTGTGCTTCAGTGCATGGCCTATGTGGACCTGAATCCGGTTAGAGCCGGAATGGCCTCAACTTTGAATGAATCCGATTTCACCTCTATACAGGAACGTCTGGCGGGTGCCACCCACAATACGCTATTACCTTTCTCGAGTTTAACGACAGATCGTTCACAATTGCCGTTCGCCGAAGCCGGTTATTTCGAGCTTCTTGAATGGGGCGTGAGTACTGCACGCGCTGGCAAGAACAGAGTGGTCGAAAACATTCCGGCAGTTTTTGAGAAATTGCATATCGACTCACAAAAGATGGCTGACTTCCTGCTGCAATCCCCTACGACATTGCCACGAGCACTCGGATCTGCGCAGGCGATGAGGTGCCTGGCTCGATCGGTCGGGCTGAAATTCATACATGGAGTTTCAGGCCTTTACTCAATTCTCAGAGACAAGAATGTGCCAGTCCGTTCGAGACCGGCTTAACTCCGGAGCGCACCAAGAAGCTTAACGCAATCACGCCCCCAAACTGCCGGCAATTTCACGGTAGGGCAAACGTCCCTAATAAAACCCCTGGAAATCGCTTCTCTCCGACATGGACACTCATGCCGACAGATCGGCAAATGATCCCTGCGATAAATATCCTCTCAGACACCATACCGGTTGGTCCCTCACTTCGACTCAGGTCACGTGGGTGTCCACAATTGTTCGTTATTTTCGATGGGTGTCGCACAAAAATACAGTGGGTGTCCCACAAAAAAACCGTCCCATAAAAATACCCCGGAGCGGTTGCTCCGGGGTTGATTGGGTTGGTTGGATTGGGCTTAGGTGAAGCGGCGGAAGCCGACCATGCCGATGCCGAGCATCAGAAGGGCCAGGATGGCCATGCCGTACTGGCTGAGGGTCGGGATGCCTTCGAAGAACACCGTGTTGGTGATCGTGCAGGCGTCGCCCTGGCCGGCGCTGACGGTGATGCTGCCGCAACCGTTGTCGATTTCCACGGCATCGTCGTAGACGCGTTCATAGACGAAGCAGTTGGTATCCGGGTATTCCGGAATGACCTGCGCGTTGAAGTCATCCGGACCATTACCGTTAAACGTCTTGCACCAGTTGGCGATCTCGATCAGTTCGAACTGGGCCTGATCCACCATTTTGATGAGCCCACAGCCATTATCGCCCGCCGGGGCTTCCTGCGTATCGCCGAAGATGTCATAACCGCCGACGATCTCGCCATCGCACCAGAGGGTCAAGTCATACCGCGTGTCGATGCCGGCATCGAGGCTGTTGCCTTCGAATACCCACTCCTTGGTGATGACCACGTCCACCGGATCCGGTGAATTGGTGATCGCACAGAAGTTGTCGTCACCGCCGTCCACATCGATGAAGTGGCAGCCCGGGTTATCGACATCGTCATCCACGTAGTCGCTGGCGCTGCCGCCGGCGTCATAGGATGCGGAGTAACCGTTCGGCACGTCCTCGGTCACGGTGCAGTCCATCTCGCCACTGTCGAAGTCGCCAACGATGAACTTGACGTATTCCTCTTCGGTGATGAGCTTGGTCTGCTCCAGTGGCAGGCCTGTGTTGCAACTCAGCGTTACCAGCACTTCGCCCGGGTTATCGTCGGTGAAGTCCTTGGTCACCATGAAGGTCGCGTTACCGCCGATCAGCAGCACCAGGTCGTAGAAGACCTCGACGCCGTTCGGATTCGACGTATCGGTGTAGGTGCAACGCAAGGTATCCGTGGTGCTTTCAACGCCACCAGGATCCGTGCCTTCGACCACCACCGTGGTAGACCCACCTGACGGAACCGTTGCCGGGAAGCTCGGGCTGAGGATGGTGAAGCCTGCAGCACCGTCATCCAGCGAGCAATCGAGTTCACCGTCCGCACCCTGATCCAGGGTCTCGTTGAAGGTGAACGAATACTGCGCGGAACCACCCGGCTCGACCAGCTCGGTGTGGACCGTACCGCTGGGCGTTTCGGGATCGACATCCGACTCGGCATCGATCACTTCACAGGTGACGGTGTAGTTCTCCTGGAAGCTCTGTACGCCTTCCGGATCTTCAGCGCCTTCTACGACGACGGAGGACCAGTCACAACCATAGCTTGCTTCGTAGGTTCCGACCGTCTCGGTATCGCAGGTGAAGGTAACGTTCCGGCTGCCGCCCGGAGCCACGATTTCGTTGGTAATCGCCGGGTTGACCGATATGGCGGCTCCCATCACCTGGTTGAGCGTGCAGCTCACATCCATATCCGCGTCACCCGCCGAAGCGTCGTTGCGAATCTGAAGTGGCAAGGTCGGATCCGGGTCATCCTGAACGACCGAACCACCGGCATTGAAATCCAGGGTCGAGCCGCTGACGGGCGTCGATGCATAGATCGCCGGGTCGGGTTGACCGATCGTACAGGTCACCGGGAAATTCGCCGGGGTGTTGGCGTTGTCGTCGTCGTGCGTGCAGCTCAGCGTATCGTTGTAAACGCCAGGCAGATCGCTGGAATCGCAAGCGACGGTCACGACCTGATTCGGGCCAGCTTCGGGCACTGAATAGCCGCCGCCACCGCTCTGGATGGAGATGGGCCCACTGCCGTCCAGGAGCGAGCACGTTCCACTCAGGGTCGAATTCGGATCACCGCTGTTGTCGATCGTCAACGTTCCGGTCGGATCGGTGTTGTTTTGCGGCACCGGGCCCAGATCCAGAGGATTCGGATTCGGGGTCGCTGTGATGGCCGGCTCCGGCGGAATGTTGCAGTTCAAGGTGTACGTCGCCGGCGATGGATTCGAGCCATTGTGCGAACACGACAGCGTACCGCCATTGTGGTTGCCCGGAATGGCGGTGTCACAGGAAACCGTCTCGGTTTCGGCTCCAGCACCCTGTGCCACGGAGAAGGATCCATCCGTGGTGAGGCTGTAGGCATTGTTCGGATTGTTCGTGAACGAGCAGCTTCCCGTCAGGGTCGTGTTCGGATCTCCGCTATTGGAAATGTCAACGTCCAGCGTCGGATCCGGGTCACCTTTCGCCACCGTGCCAAAGTTGAGGGCCGATCCCGCCGCAGGAGTTGAGCTGTAAGCAGGCGCCGGTCCCGGCGTCACGGTGCAACTCAGGCTGTACACGGCCGGGCTGGATTCACCCGTGTCGTCGCCATTGTGCGAACAACTCATGGACGCCGTGTACGTGTTGGGTGCCAGGCTGGCATCACAGGTAACCGTTACCTGATCGTTCGGTCCAGCAGCGGGCACCGAGAAGCTGGTGTCGCCGGTGATTGTGAACGCGTTGTTCGTATCGCCCGACTCCGTGCACGAACCGGTCAACGTCGTGCCGGATGCACCCGAGTTGTCAATACCGACATTCGCTGTTGGATTGCTGCCGCCCTGTTGCACCGATCCGAGATCGAGCAGGCCCGCATTCGGAGTGAAGTCCGCGGCTGGACCTTCGATGGTGATGCTGCCCGGGTCGGTGCCGTTCGGTTGTACTTGTCCGCCCCCATTGCTGTACACCTCATTTTGAACGTCCAGAGGGTAAACGCCGGCAGGGGTCGAAGAAATATCAAATGCGACCTGACCGCTGAAATCGGGGAGGTCCTCGCCGGGGAAGAAACCCGACACGAATCGGAGAACACCGGGTGAGGGATTGGAGCAGCCCCAAATGCCCGGACTGGGGCATGTGCCCGTGAGATCGGGCGTCATGACCGCGGCATTGTAGGTCACTTCAAACTGGGCACCCGTTCCATTATTCGCACCGTCCTCGTATTGCACGGTGATATTGATGCTGGAGGTACCCAATGGCGCGACATCGTCTTCCACGAGCGCCCTCGGCTGAGCCATGGCGACACTCGTGCCGAACAGCATCAGCAAAGCTGACAGCAGCGTAATCTTGTTAACGTTCATGCAACACTCCAATTCGTCGTATCTATCGTATTTTTTATAACGCCACTCGCGAAATTCCTGACTTCACACTCAAGCGCGACAACCAACAGGCTCAGCCCCCAAGAATGACCGACTGAACACAACCGTAATCGAGTACATTGACTGAACCGTCCAAATTACAATCCGGCTGGCCACTCTGAAGATTCCCAAGGATGTCCTGTTGCACGGAGGAGTAGTCCAGTACATTGACCGTCTCATCCGCATTGGCATCCCCAATGAGCAAAGAGCCGACCGGGGTCGAGGCGTGTGATTCGTAAGAGTCATAACTGACTTTACCGCCCGAAAACCCACCCAGTCCGTTCGGCAGACCCATCCGAACCGCTTCAATCGTTCCACTACCGGATGAGAACGAACCCGTGGCCGGATCCGTGGTCGCATCCACATTGACCCAGTATTCGAAGTTACCGCCGGAATTGAACTTGACCTCGATGAGATTCCAGCCGGTTACTGCCGCCGCACTCGCGGAAGCGCCACCGGCGCCACCGGCATCGAAGTTGAAATTCGTGCCGTCGAAGGAAATATCAAAAAGCACCCCGGAAGGCGCTTCATTGGAGTAGGCAACGAAAATATCCGCGTCGCCCGAACCTGTCAGTTGGGGCAATACGTAAAATCGGGCGATCATGGCCGAGTGGGAAGGACTGTTGTCCTGCACATGCCCGGTATTGTCGAGACTCATGCCGCAGAATTCGGAAACCCGGGACACGGTCGGCGGTGATGCAGCAGTGGTTGCGCCCGATGCACCGCCGTTCCAGCCGGTCGTGGTACACGCAAACGCGCTCCCCGACACTGCGAACGACATCAGGCAGCCAAATATGACACGCTCCATGTTACTCATCATTTGGTCCTTGAAACGTAGTGTTTTTAGGCGATTGCACCTGAATCATACAAGTATTTTGCGGTGGAGTCGATAATTCATGAACTATTTCGGCCAGCCATAAGCCAGCCGTAAACCCCGATTTCCGGCGGGCCGTTCATTCTTCCACCCCGGATTGCGCATTGCCGCCGGCGCGCCGGTCGCGGAAGAAGGACTTGAGCAACTGACCGCACGGTTCTGCGAGACATCCGCCCTCGACCGTGATGCGATGATTGTGCGCGGGATCTCCCAGCACCTGGAAACGTCCGCCGGCGGCACCCGTTTTGGGGTCCGCAGCCCCGTACACCACCCGGGCCAGGCGCGCGTGAATCATGGCGCCGGCGCACATGCAGCACGGTTCGAGCGTGACATAGAGTTTGCACCCCGGAAGGCGGTAATTGCCCAGACGCCGCCCGGCATCCCGCAGGGCCAGAATTTCCGCATGGGCGCTGGGGTCGTTGAGGGTGATTGTCTGATTCCAGCCGCGACCGACCACCTGGCCCTCGCGCACCATTACCGCGCCGACCGGCACCTCACCCTGGGCCTCGGCTCGGCGGGCCAGATCCAGGGCTTGGCGCATCCATCCGGCATCCCGTTCATTCTGGCCCCCACTGGCCATGCCGCTGCCTTCGGATCAATCCTGCCGGCGCAGCAGGCGTTTGAGCGCCCGCAACGGTGCAGTGACGCGCCAGGAGGTCGACTGCTCCAACTCGTGAATGCGTGCCCGCAGCGCGGCGGTCGACGGATCCGGCGCCCCACCCGTTGCATCCGCTTCCGATCCGCTCCCGAGCGGGGGAGCCGTCATAGCGCGCAAACGGTTCACCTCGCCGTACAACCGCTGGATGTTGAGATACAGCCGGCGCAGATGCTGATCGCGCCGTGCCAGCAGCACGCGCAACTCCTGCATGTCTTCGCCATCCAGGGTCCGGCCGGGCTGAAAGCGTTCGGGCAGGTGCCGTTCCACGTAAACGGTGGAATGTTCCTGCGCGGTCTCGTCGGACGGCCGGGTATCGGTGTAGTAATACAGCGCGAACGATCTGCGTGAGCGGTGCTCCTGCCCGGGCGGCAGTTCGATGCGCCGAAAACCGTGCCAGGAATGCTCGTTGGTCTCGAAAATCACGCAGCGGTTCATCAACGGCGTCACGGTGACGATTTCGTCTTCGGCCGGCGGCCGGTACGGATCGCGGTGGAGTTGCAGGGAACCGCCCCAGTCGTCCTGCCAGGTGTCGTTCAGATAGACGATCAGGTTGAGACGCCGGTGCTGGCGGGTGACCGGGTGATAATTGAAGTCGACGTGCGGGTCCAGGTCCTGCCCGGCGCGGTTCTCATGCGTACCACCCCCGAAATAATAGGGGTCGTACTGCAGATCGGAGATGCCGGTGATCCGCCCCACCAGGCCCCGGAACGCCTCTCCGCGCACGAGGTCGTCGAGCCGTTTGTAGGCCGGGCCCAGTCCGCGCACCTTCTCCTGGGTCGCCTTGCCACCGATCTCGCCATTTTCATTGATGGCCTTGCGCTCGTCGAAAGTCGGAAACTGGGAAACCAGCTCGGAACAAAAAGCCCCATCGAAGAAATCGTCGATGACCACGTGCCGGAACGGCGATGCATCGCGGAACCGTTCGCGCCAGGCCTCCACCCGGCCCGTCACCTCTGAGGATATCTCCCGGCCCAGTGCGGCCGGATCCACGCGTTCCGAAATGCTCGTGTTCATGTGGACCTCATTCCCATTCGATGGTCGCCGGCGGTTTGCCCGATACATCGTAAACGATGCGCGAGACACCGTTGATCTCGTTGGCGATCCGCAACGAAACCTTTTCCAGAAACTCGTAGGGCAAGCGGGCCCAGCGGGCCGTCATGAAATCCACGGTTTCCACCGCGCGCAGCGCGATGACGTACTCGTAGCGGCGCTGGTCGCCGGTCACGCCCACCGACTTGACGGGCAGGAATACCGCGAATGCCTGACTGACCTCGTCGTACAGGCCATCGTTTTGCAGTTCTTCGATGAAGATATGATCGGCGCGCGCCAGGATCTCCAGGTATTCCGCCCGCACCTCACCCAGCACGCGCACGCCCAGCCCGGGGCCGGGAAACGGGTGCCGGTAGACCATTTCACGCGGCAGTCCCAGTTCGACACCGATGCGGCGCACCTCGTCCTTGAACAACTCACGCAAGGGCTCGACCAGTTCGAGCTTCATGGTCTCCGGCAGGCCGCCGACATTGTGGTGGGACTTGATCACATGCGCCTTGCCGGTGGCGCCACCGGCCGACTCGATCACGTCCGGATAAATCGTGCCCTGGGCCAGCCAGCGCGCATCGCTGAAGCGCAGCGCCTGCTCTTCGAACACTTCGATGAAGCAGCGACCGATGATCTTCCGCTTGGCTTCGGGATCCGCTTCGCCGGCGAGGGCATCGAGAAAACGTTCCTTGCCCTCCACCTTGACCACGTTGAGACCCATGTGGCGATCGAAGGTCGCCATCACCTGGTCGGCCTCGCGGAAGCGCAGCATGCCGGTGTCGACGAATATGCAGGTCAGCCGATCGCCGAGGGCGCGGTGGAGCAAGGCGGCCACCACGCTGGAATCGACCCCGCCGGACAAACCCAGAATGACTTCGTCCTGCCCCACCTGCGCGCGCACCCGTTCGATGGCGTCATCAATGATGTTGGCGGCGGTCCAGTACGCTTCGCAGCCGCAGATCTCCAATACGAAGCGTTCGAGAATCCGCTGCCCCTGCGCCGTGTGGGTCACTTCGGGATGAAACTGGACACCGTAGAAATTCCGCGACTCGTCGGCCACCGCGGCCACGGGCGCCGATGCCGTGCTGGCGGCAAGCGTGAACCCCGGCGGCAGTTCGGCGACCTTGTCACCGTGGCTCATCCAGACGTCGAGTTGCGGACGTCCGGTCGCATCGACATGGTCCTCGATGCCCTGCAACAGCCTGGATGGTTCGCACAGGTCGACCCGGGCATAACCGAATTCCTTGAAATCGGACGCCTCGACCACCCCGCCCAGTTGCGCGGTCATGGTATGCAAGCCGTAGCAGATGCCCAACACCGGCACACCGAGTTCGAACACGATGCCGGGCGCCCGCGGTCCGTCGTCGGCGTGCACCGATTCCGGACCACCACTGAGAACCAGCCCCTTCGCAGCGAACTTTTCGATGGCCCGGGGATCGGCGTCCCACGGCCAGATCTCGGAATACACGCCGGCTTCGCGGATGCGCCGGGCGATGAGCTGAGTGTATTGCGAACCGAAGTCGAGAATCAGAATCCGGTGTTGATGGATATCCTGCTGGCTCATGCGTTCTACCCGTACCCGCCGCTGCCCGCGGCCCTTGTGTGATCAGGAGAGCTTGTAGTTCGGTGCTTCCTTGGTGATTTGCACATCGTGCGCATGGCTCTCACGCACTCCGGCGTTGGTGATCCGCACGAACTGCGCTTCGTTCCGGAAGCGCTCGATGGTTCCGGTGCCCATGTAACCCATCGAGGATCTCAGGCCACCCAGCAATTGATGCACGACACCGGACAACGGGCCCTTGTAAGGCACCCGGCCTTCGATGCCCTCCGGCACCAGTTTGTCCGCCGACACTTCGTGCTGGAAGTAACGGTCCTTCGAACCCTGCTGCATGGCGCCGATGGAACCCATGCCCCGATACGACTTGTACGATCGGCCCTGGTACAGCTCGACCTCGCCCGGCGCTTCCTCGGTACCGGCGAACAGGCCGCCGATCATGACCGACCAGGCGCCGGCCGCGATGGCCTTGGCGAGATCACCGGAAAAACGGATTCCGCCATCGGCGATCAGGGGCACGCCGCAGCTTTCCAGTTCGGCCGCCACGTTCGCCACGGCGGTTATCTGTGGCACCCCGACGCCGGCCACGACGCGCGTGGTGCAGATCGAACCGGGCCCCTGCCCCACCTTCACGCCGTCGGCGCCGGCTTCGACCAGGGCCCGTGCACCTTCGGCCGTGGTGACATTGCCTCCGACGACCTGAACATCGGGGAACTGCTGTTTCACCCAGCGAACGCGCTCGATGACACCGCGGGTATGCCCGTGCGCGGTGTCGACCACGACCACGTCGACGCCGGCGGCCACCAGGGCGGTCACCCGCTCCTCGGTGTCTCCGCCCACGCCAACCGCGGCCGCGACGAGCAGGCGCTCCTGCGAGTCCTTGGCCGCGTTCGGGTAATCGGTGGATTTCTGGATGTCCTTGACCGTGATCAGGCCGCGCAGTTCGAAATCGTCGTTGACCACCAGCACTTTCTCGATGCGGTGCTTGTGCAGCAGTTCCAGCACCTCGTCCTGGCTGGCGTCTTCGTGCACGGTGATCAGGCGATCCTTGCGCGTCATGATGTTGCGTACCGGATCGTCCAGCTTTTTCTCGAACCGCATGTCGCGCGAGGTGACGATACCGACCAGTTCGTTTCCGTCCACGACCGGCACGCCCGAAATATTGTGCCGGCGCGTCAGGTGCTGCACCTCGCGGATCGTGGTCTGCGGGGTGACTGTAATCGGGTCCTTGATCACGCCCGCCTCGTACTTCTTGACGATGCGGACCTGGTCGGCCTGCTGATCGAGGGTCATGTTCTTGTGCACCACCCCGATACCGCCTTCCTGTGCCATCGCGATGGCCAGCCGGGCTTCGGTCACGGTGTCCATGGCCGCCGACACCACCGGCGCCTTGAGACTCAGGTCACGGGTGAAACGGGTACCCAGATCGACGTCCCGCGGGAGGATGTCGGAATAAGCGGGTTGCAGAGAAACATCGTCGAATGTCAGGGCTTCACCGATCAACTGCATGACGGCGGTTCTCCTACGGACTGCGGTTACGGGATACGCCGACGCCCGGGCCGGCCCGGGCGTCGAAGGTCAAGCCGGGGATTATAACGCCTGCGACGGGTCCGGGTCAGCGATTTCGGGCGCCGAAAACCCGAATCCGATCGTTTATGATGCCCCGCATGAGCAACATCCCGACCGAGCCTTCAGCCTACGTCTACTCGCCGAGCGAATTGAATCGCGAAGCCAAACTACACCTGGAAGCCGGATTTCCGCGCGTGCTGGTGGAGGGCGAAGTCTCCAACCTGTCGCGCCCGGCCTCAGGACACCATTATTTTTCGCTGAAAGACGAGTCGGCGCAGGTGCGCTGCGCGATGTTTCGCTCGTCGGTTCAGCGTGCCCGCACCGAGCTGCGCAACGGTCTGAAAATCGTCGCGCGGGGACGCATCAGCCTGTACGAGGCACGCGGCGAATATCAGCTCATCGTCGATTCGGTGCGCGACGCCGGTGAGGGCGCCCTGCAACGCGCGTTCGAGGCGCTGAAGAAAAAACTCGGGGACGAGGGCCTGTTCGACGCGTCGCTCAAGCGCCCGCTACCGGCCTTCCCCTGGCGCATCGGCGTCATTACCTCGCCTTCCGGTGCCGCCGTCCGTGACGTCCTGCATGTGCTGAAACGCCGCTGGCCCGCTGCCGCGGTGCGCGTGTACGGCGCCTCCGTTCAGGGCGCCGAAGCCGCCGGAGAATTGCGCGCCGCACTGGCGCGCGCCAACCGCGAGGCCTGGGCCCAGGTACTGATCCTGGGCCGTGGCGGCGGTTCGCTGGAAGACCTGCAGGCCTTCAACGAGGAATCCCTGGCCCGGGCGGTGGCGGATTCGACTCTGCCGGTGATCTCGGCGGTCGGGCACGAAACCGATTTCAGCATCTGTGACTTCGTTGCAGACCTGCGGGCACCCACGCCATCGGCGGCCGCGGAGCTGGCGACGCCGGACGGAGTACAGGTCAAAGCCGGGCTCGAGCGTCATCAGCGCATGCTGAAACAACGTATGCAGGCCGGCCTGCAGCAGCGGATGCAGCACCTGGACCACCTGACGCACCGGCTGGCCCAGCGCGATCCGGCGCGGCGCATCCGCGAGCAGGCCGACCGCCTGCGTACGCAACGGACCGCGCTCGGCCGTCTGCTGCGGCGCCGGCTCGCCGACCTGTCGCAACGGGTGGCGGGCGCCGAAGCGCGCCTGAATCGCCAGCACCCGCAGCGCCGCCTGAACGAGCGGCGTGAACACCTCGAACGCCTGGCACGGCTCAATCGAAAACAGGCGGCAGGATCGGTGGATCGCGCACGGCGGCGGCTGGCGGAGCTGGCACGTACGCTCAACGCCGTCAGCCCACTGGCCACTCTGGAACGTGGCTACGCCACCCTCTCGGACCCGCAATCCGGCCGGGTGCTCACGTCGGTTCGCGAAGTTCAAACGGGCGCCCGGCTGGACGCGCGGCTGGCCGACGGGCGCATTCACTGCACCGTCGACTCGGTATCGGCGGTGCCCGCCGAAGACAAACCCGGCGTGGATACGGACGGCCCGCAGGGACCCGCATAACGACCGTGCAAACCCTGGCCGCCCCGGTCTCCAACGAAACCGTCGTCCGGCACAGCCGTTTCGTCGCACACGCCGGTCCGATCCCCGGTCCGGACGCGGCCACGGTTTTCCTCGAATCGGTTGCCGATCCCGCGGCCACGCACAACTGCTGGGCATGGACCTGCGACGGCGCCTGCCGTTTCAGTGACGATGGCGAACCCGGCGGCACGGCCGGCCGCCCCATTCTGTCCGCCATCGAGGGCAAAGGCCTGGACCGGGTCATGGTGGTGGTCACCCGTTACTTCGGCGGCATCAAGCTGGGCGCGGGCGGGCTGGTACGCGCCTATGGCGGGGCGGCCGCCCGTTGCATCGATCAGGGGCGGATCATCACGATACACGCCACCGAAACGGCCGTGATCGAATGCGGGTTCGAGTGGACCGGAGCGGTACACTCAGTCCTGGAACGGTGTGCGGCCCGCAAGCTGGAAGAATCGTTCACCAGCGACGGAATCCGGCTGCGAATCGAAGTGCGGGCGGACCGCCTGTCCGACCTCGAGCACGGTTTGCGGGACAGCACACGGGGTTCGGCCCGGCTGCAGGTCAGTTGACCGGCGACAGCTCCAGGGTGACGCCGGGCAGGGTCGAGGCGTAGTCCGCCCCCATCAACAGTGACGGTGTGTAGTAACCGCCTTCGACTTCGTTCTCCAGCAGATACCCGGCAATGCCGAGCGATGCCAGCACGGTGAGGTCATAGCCGTTCGGCGTGGTCATGGTGGCGCTGACCGTGCGCCCGTCGGCGCTGTGCACTTCGCCCCAGAGTTGTGCATCGGTCTTGCCGCGCCGCTCGTTACTCGGACCACTGACGGATCGCTCGATCCGGCCCTTGAGGAATTTCTGTACCGGACTCCATCCGAGCACCGGCTGCAGCCAGCGCATCCGCCGCAGGCGACGCAGCGTGGCGGGTGGCACGGCCATGTAGACCTCGACGTCCGGTACTCCGGTACTGATGTGCGCGGTATAGACATCACCCCAGGGAATGGTGACCGCGGTCCGCTCGCCATGGGCGAACGGTATGGTGCGCGACCGCCAGGCCAACGGCACCCGAATGAGTTGTCCGTCACGGCGCACCGTGCCGCCACGCCCCAGTCCCTCGACACTGGTCTTGGCCGTGCCCGGACTCGGTCCGCCTCCGGCCTCGAACGCCAGCGTCAAACGGGTCGCCGCCGGCAGTGCGCGAACCAGGGTGGCGGCCAGACAGTCACTGGGCACCACATCGAATCCCACACCGGGAATCAGCACGATGTCGGCCCGTCGTGCCTCATCGTTCTGACGGTGGGCATTCTCGAACACGGAAATCTCGCCGGTGATGTCCAGGTAATGCACACCCTCCGCCAGGCAGGCTTCGATCATGGGCTGGCTGGTGGCCGAAAACGGTCCGGCACAATGCAGAACCAGCCGCAGACCGTGCAGCTCCCGCCGAACCGCTGCGGCATCATCCAGATCGAAAACCGCGTGGCTCAAATCCAGTTCTTCGGCCAGGCGGGACACCGCGGCCTCATTGCGCCCGGCCAGTATCGGCCGCAAGCCGCGGCGTACCGCTTCGCGGGCGGTCAATTGTCCGGTGTAGCCATTCGCGCCGTAAATCATCCAACGGGTTTCACTCATGCCGTTCTCCCGTCCGCCCTGGCCGACAGACGTTGTACCTGCCGGTAGTAGCGGCTCGGCCACCAACGTTTCAACAGCAGCGCGAACCGGCTGCCGGGGTGGGTCAGAACCAGAAAGCGCCGGTCGCGAACGGCTTCCGCCACCGCGGCAGCGACATCTTCGGCACTGACGCCCGAACGCGCCATCCACCGTTCCACCCGTTCGGTATACGTCGTATCGGCGGAACGGAAGGTTTGCATCAGATTGGTCTGCACGAACATGGGACAGACCACCGAGACACCCACCCCGGCCTCGTCGAGTTCGGTTTTCAGGTGTTCCGAAAACGCGATGACCGCCGCCTTGGCGGTCCCGTAAGCGGACAGGCCAGGCATCGCGCTGAAACCGGCGAACGAAGACACGTTGACGACATGGGCCTGCTGCCCGTCGGCCGCTTCGCTTCGCAACAGCGGAATAAATCGATGGCAGCCGCGGATGACGCCCATCAGGTCGACGTCGAGCACCCACTCCCAGTCTTCCAGCGGGGTGTCCTCGCAGTTGCCCGCGACCGCGACCCCGGCGTTATTGACCAGGACGTTGCAGCCGCCCCACTCGGCGACCACTCGCTGCGCCAGCCGGTCCCATTCCGACTGCCGGGTGACATCGAGGCAGGCGTCGATGGCGGCCGCGCCTGTACGACGCAATTCAGACGCCACTCCGGCGGCACGTTTCGCATCGATATCGGTAACCGCGACGGCGTAGCCGTCCGCGGCGAAGTGGTGTGCCATGGCGGCGCCGAGTCCGCTACCGGCTCCGGTGATGACCGCCACCGGTTGATGGCTCACGTCATCCTCCTGTTGTGCCGGCTGTTCAGAACAGACTGCCCTGCTGACGGGTCTCGGCCGGCTCGGACTCCGCTTCCGTGTTCTTCTTGCCCCTGCGTTTGGCTGGCGCCGGCTGCGGGGGTTCAGGCACCGGTCCGGACGCGGGTTCCGGGGCCGATGCCGCGGGCGGCTCAACCGGCTCGGCCGCCGGACGGGAGTCTTTCACGGTCTGGGCCTCAGGGCGCGTCGCGCTTTTGGCCTGCGGCTGTTGTTGAGGCCGCGGTGCGGGTTTGCTCCGGGTTCGGGATTTCGGTTTGGCCTTGTTCTTTGGCGCGGAAACCACCGCGGATTCCGCCGCCGGCTCCGACTCCCCGGAGGGAGAACGGTGGACCAGGCCGACCAGCCGCGACAGGGTGCAGTGCGACTCGATCGGGTGCCGCAGCGTTTTGCGGCCATGAATCTGGTAGCGGTTGCAGCGGCCGTGCTTGGTCACCGACAGGTAACCGGCATCCTGCAGCTCGCGTACGATTTTCTGCACGGCCCGTTCGGTGATTCCCACCTGGCCGGCGACATCCCGCAGCCGCGCTTCGGTATTACCCGCCAGAAAAAGCAACACGTGTCCGTGGTTGCTGAACAAGGTCCAATCGCCCATCATAGCCCCTCGCGCCAGGGTGGCGGCGCTATCCGCTATCCCTACTTCATGGTCGGCATGACAACACCGTTTCCCGGAATGATAATTCGTGTTTATTAATTCTTCAATGATTCCGGGCACAGCGCCCGGCCCCCGGCGTTCCAGGCTGGGGTATCCAACGTGATCCGCCAGGCATCCGCACAGGCTGCCCAGGCCCTGCGAGAATTCCTCAAACTGGAGTCCGCCGGCGGCCTGTTGCTGGTCGGCGCGACGGTTCTGGCCCTGCTTCTGGCCAATATTCCGCCAACCTACGAACTCTACCAATGGGTGCTCGATCTGCACCTCACGGTGACCCTGGGCGGCCTCGGCGTCGACAAGCCGCTGCTGCTGTGGATCAACGATGCCCTGATGGTGCTGTTTTTCATGCTGGTCGGGCTCGAACTCAAACGCGAGGTGGTCGAGGGGCAGCTTTCCCGCCCCGAGCAGGTCGTGCTGCCGGCACTCGCGGCCATCGGCGGCCTGGTCGTGCCGGCACTGTTTTACCTGGCGATAACCAGCGACGCCGGTTCGGCGCGCAACGGCTGGGCCATTCCGACGGCGACGGACATCGCGTTCGCCCTGGCCGTGCTCGGCCTGATGGGCTCGCGCGTGCCGGTTTCGCTCAAGGTGTTCCTGACGACGATCGCCATCGTCGACGACATTGCGGCCATCGTCATCATTGCCCTGTTTTACACCAGCGACCTGAGCACGACGGCCCTGGGGCTGGCCGGAATCGGCGTGGTCGCACTGTTCCTGCTCAATCGTTCCGGTGTCATGCGGCTCGCGCCGTACCTGCTGGTCGGCGCGTTCATCTGGTTCTGCGTACTCAAGTCCGGGGTCCATGCGACCCTGGCCGGTGTGGTCGTGGCGGCATTCATCCCGCTGCGCGCCGATGACAGCAGGTCTCCGGCCCGCCACCTGGAACATGCCCTGCATCCCTGGGTCGCGTTCGCGGTGTTGCCGGTCTTCGCCCTGGCCAACGCAGGCGTTTCCCTGCTCGGGCTGGAGGCGGAAGACCTCACCGGACCGGTACCCGTGGGGATTGTGCTGGGCCTGTTCGCCGGCAAACAGATCGGCGTGCTGGGCATGGTCGGTCTGGCCTGCCTGCTGCGCATCGCGCGCCTGCCGGACGGCGTCAGTTGGGGCCAGGTTTTCGGCGTTTCCGCGTTGTGCGGTGTGGGGTTCACGATGAGCCTGTTCATCGGAACCCTGGCCTTCGAACACGGCGATTTCGATCTGCTGTCGGGGGTCAAGGTGGGCGTCATTTGCGGATCGGTGCTGTCCGCGATCTGGGGCATCGCGATTCTGCACTTTACCCTGCCGGCCGCGGCCGAATCGGCGGAGGGCAACACCGAAGCGGAATCCGTCGATCGCTGAGGCCGGGGCCCGGGAGAACGCAGCCCGCGGGACCAGCACCCCCTGATTCCGCAACCGGGCGGGTAATACGGGTCACAGACGGGCGGCGAGTTCGGTGCCCTGCTTGATCGCCCGCTTGGCGTCCAGCTCCGCCGCCACATCCGCCCCGCCGATGATGTGCACGTTCGCGCCCGACTCCTGCAGGGGCTCCAGCAGGTCACGGCGCGGTTGCTGTCCGGCGCAGACCACCACGGTATCCACCGCCAGCACCTGCGCTTCGCCGTTCACGCTCAGGTGAAACCCGTCATCGTCGATGCGGTGGTAGGTCACGCCGCTGACCATGTTCACCCCGCGGCGACGCAGGCTCAGCCGGTGAATCCAGCCGGTCGTTTTGCCCAGGTTCTGGCCGGGTTTGCTGGTCTTTCGTTGCAGCAGCCACAGCTCCCGCCCCGATTCAGACGGGCACGGCTCCATGCCTTCCACTCCACCGCGCGCCCGCAAACTCATGTCGATGCCCCATTCCCGTGCGAATGCCTCGGGTGTCGGCCGGTCCATGGGGTCGTGATCCGGGTGCTCGAGGTATTCGGCGACATCGAAGCCGATGCCACCGGCGCCGATGATGGCGACTCGCCGGCCCACCGGCGCCTGACCGGCCAACACGTCGATGTAGCCCAGCACGTTGGGCCGGTCGATGCCGTCGATGGCCGGGGTCCGGGGGACCACGCCGGTGGCCAGCACGACGTCGTCGAAACCGGCGAGGGTCCCGACATCGGCCTGCGTGTTCAAGCGCAGATCGACACCGGTCAATTCGATCTGCCGGGCGAAATACGCCAGGGTTTCGTGAAACTCCTCCTTGCCCGGAATCCGCTTGGCCATGTTGAACTGACCCCCGATCTCGCCGGCGGCTTCGAACAGGGTCACCGCATGCCCCCGGCCCGCGGCCGTGGTCGCACAAGCCAGCCCTGCCGGGCCGGCGCCGACCACCGCGATCCGGCGCCGGATCTGGACCGGTTCGATTCGCAATTCGGTTTCGTGACAAGCGCGTGGATTGACCAGACAACTGGCGGTCCGGCGGGAGAACGTATGGTCCAGGCAGGCCTGGTTGCAGGCGATGCAGACATTGATTTCATCGGCCCGGCCCTGTTCGGCCTTGCGCACGAACTCGGCGTCCGCCAGCAACGGCCGCGCCATCGAGACCATGTCGGCGTCCCCGTCCGCCAGCACACGCTCGGCCACCTGCGGGGTGTTGATCCGGTTGGTCGTAATCAGCGGAACCCCGACTTCCCCCTTGAGCCGCCGGGTCACCCAGGTGAACCCGGCCCGGGGAACCATGGTGGCGATGGTCGGAATACGGGCCTCGTGCCAGCCGATTCCGGTATTGATCAGGGTTGCGCCGGCGGCTTCCACCGCCCGGGCCTGGGCCACGATTTCAGGCCAGCTGTTGCCGTCGGGCAGCAGATCGAGCATGGACAGGCGGTAGATGATGATGAAATCGGGCCCCACCGCCGCGCGCATGCGCTCCAGAATTTCAACGGCGATCCGATACCGGTTCCCGGTGTCTCCGCCCCAGTCATCGTCCCGCCGGTTGACGCGCGGCGTGGTGAATTCGTTGATGAAATACCCTTCCGAGCCCATCACCTCAACACCGTCGTACCCGGCCTCGGCGGCCAGGCGGGCGGCGCGGACGAATCCACGAATCTGCCCCTCGATACCGCGGGGTGACAAGGCCCGGGGTTTAAATGGAGAGATCGGCGACTGGATCGCGCTGGGCGCGACGCACAGCGGATGGTAGCCATAACGCCCGGCATGCAGTATCTGCAGGCAGATCTTGCCGCCTTCGCGATGTACGGCGTCGGTTACCGGCCGGTGGGTGCGTGGCTGCCACGGCCAGGCCAGGGTCGACGCGAAAGGCGCCAGCCAGCCCCGAACGGTCGGGGCGAATCCGCCGGTGACCATCAAACCGGCGCCACCGGCCGCGCGTTCCGCGAAGTAGGCGGCCAGCCGCCCGAAATCCCGGCCGCGATCCTCCAGGCCGGTGTGCATGGAGCCCATCAGGACGCGGTTGGCCAGGGTCGTGAAGCCCAGGTCCAGAGGCGCCAGCAGATGTGGAAATTCGGACGAGGTCGCCGCCATCCGTCAGGCCCGGGCCGCCAGCCGGCCGGCGACAGCACGGATCAGACGACGCACGCGCTCCATCGGCTCACGCAGGGTCTCGGCAATATCCTCTTCGGACAAGCGTTCGCCGGTGATGCCGGCTCCGAAATTGGAAATGACGGCGATACCCGCATAGTCCAATCCCAGTTCCCGCGCCAGCGACGCTTCCGGCAGTGAAGTCATTCCGGCCATGTCACAGCCGTCGCGCCGGGCGCGTTCAATTTCGGCCGCGGTCTCCAGCCGGGGTCCCTGGAACACCCCGATGCAGCCGCCGTCGATCAACACGATGCCCTGCTCTTCGGCAGCCGCCAGCAATTCGTCGCGTAGCGGCCCTTCGTACGGGTAAGTGAAATCCACGTGAACCAGCTCGTCGTCGGCGGAATCGGACAGCGTGTGCTCGCGCCCCCAGGTGTAATCGATCAATTGATCGGGTGCGACCAGCACGCCTGGCCGGCACTCGCGCGCAATGCCGCCGACCGCGGAAACCGCCAGCACGTGCCGTGCGCCGGCTTCGCGCAACGCCCACAGGTTGGCGCGGTAGTTGACCCGGTGCGGGGGCAGTACGTGGGGGCTTCCGTGCCGCGGCAGAAACACCGTGCGGATCGGCGTGTCGGTCACCTCGCGAATCGGCGCCGACGGCGCGCCATAGGGAGTTTCGATGGCGATCTCGGCGCAGTTCTCGTCCAGTTCGGTCAGGCCGGTGCCACCGATCAGCGCCAGGGTCGGGGTCGAAGTCGAAGTCGAAGTCGAAGCCGGGGTCGGGCCGGGGTTCATTCGCCTTCCTCCAGCGCACGCAGTTCGGTCAGGTGACGCCAGTGCTCATGGACGTCCATGCCGCAACCGAAAACGTACCGGTCATCGACGTCCATACCGATGAAACGCGGCAATTCGCCGGCCGTTTCCCGGCCGTGCTGTTTACGTACCAGAACGGCGCTGTTCACCGAACGGGCTCCGCGAGCCAGGCAATATCGTTCGATCAGTTCCAGGGTGAGGCCAACGTCGTAAATGTCGTCGACAACGAGCACGTGCTGATCCTGCAGATTGAGCCGCGGCGGCACGCGGAAATCCAGTTCACCGCCCTGCGTCTGCCCGGAATAGCGGGTGGCGTGCACGAAATCCATTCGCAGCGGCATGTTCAGGCGGGTCGCGATCCAGGTGGCCGGCAGAATCGCACCGGTCATGACCGCCAACAGGATGATGTCGCTGTCGCCGTAATGCGCATTGATTTCGACGGCCATGCGGTCCAGGGCCTGCCCGATTTCATCGCGGCCGGCGATGAGGTCGGATTGCTCCAGCAGTTCTCGCGGATCGGAAAAGGAGATTTCGGACATCGATCAGACTCCGGTTGACGAACGGGGGTGGTTGAGTGCCTCGAGGCTGGCGCACCACTGGCGCCATTCACCGGCGCCGCCCGAGGAAGCGCTGGCCAATTCTGCCGCACTGAGGGTCGGCGCTCCGAACAGCGCCGAACGGGCGGTGTCGGCATCGCCCAGCGCTTTACCGCCTTCAAGGGCGCCGAGCAATTCTTCCACATCTTCCGGCCGGCAGACCAGCACCAGATCACAACCGGCCTCCAGGCACGCCCGGGTGCGCGACGCGAGATCGCCCGCCACGCGTGCGGCATGCATTCCGAGATCGTCCGAAAGAATCACCCCGCGGTAGTGCATCGAACCGCGCAGGTGATCGTTGAGCCAGCGGGTGGAATACCCCGCCGGCTTGCTGTCGATCCGCGGGTAAACCACGTGCGCGATCATCAGGGCGTCGAGGTCGCCGGCCAACTCGGCGAACGGACGCAGGTCCAGGGCTTCCAGTTCTTCGAGGGCACGATCATCGACCACGTCTTCGGTATGTGAGTCGGGACGCACGGATCCGTGACCGGGAAAATGCTTGCCGGTGGTCTTCATGCCCGCGTCGTGCATGCCGGCCAGGTAGGCGCGACCCAGTTCGATGACGACTTCGGGATCGGCGGCAAAAGCCCGGTCTCCGATGACCGAACTACCGCGGTTGAGATCCAGCACCGGCGCGAAGCTGAGATCGATGCCGACCGCCAGCATCTCCGAAGCCATCACCCGTCCGTGCCGGTAGGCGAAATCGGCCGCGCGCGACGGCGACTCTTCCCACATCCGCCCGAGCGTGCCCAGGGGCGGCAGTTCCGTGAATCCCGCCTGCAGTCGCTGTACCCGCCCTCCTTCCTGGTCGATGCAGATCAGCGGTCGTTGCGGGCTGGCATCGCGGATGGCGCCGATCAGTTCGCCCAGCTGCTCCCGGTCGCGAAAATTGCGTTTGAACAGCACCACGCCACCCACATCGGGGTGCCGCAGCCATTGCCGCGTGCGCGGCTCCAGCGACTCGCCATTAAACCCGATCAGGAGCGGACCGGCCACGCGCTCAGCCCGCCCGCCCGAACACGGCGATCGACTCGACATGTCCGGTATGGGGAAACATGTCCATGACACCGGCGGCCTCCAACCGGTAACCGTGGCGGCTGGTCAGAATACCGGCATCCCGGGCCAGGCTGGCCGGATGACACGAGACATAGACGATGCGCTCCGCCCCGCTGGCCGCCACCGCCGGAAGCACGACTTCAGCACCGGATCGCGGCGGATCCAGCAGCACGCGGTCATACGAACCCCGGAGCCAGGGCACAGCGGTCAGGTCACCGGCCAGATCGGCCGTGTGGAACACGACATTGTCCAACCCGTTGTGGCGCGCATTGGCGGCAGCCCTTCCCACCAGCGCCGCATCGCCCTCCACGCCCACGACCGATGCCGCCCGGCGGGCCAGCGGCAGGGTGAAATTGCCCAGGCCACAGTACAGATCCAGCACGGCATGCTGCGGCTCGGGCCGCAAGTGTTCCAGGGCCAGGTCGATCATCGCCCGATTGAGTTCGGCGTTGACCTGGATGAAATCCGCCGGCCCGAAAACCAGTTCGATGTCGTGCGCGGGCAAGGTGAATGCGAGGGTGACGGACTCCGGCTCGAGTGCGGTAATCGTGTCCGGGCCACCCGGTTGCAGCAGCACGGCCACGTCCGCATCGATGGCGAAGGCCCGCAGACGTTCGTGGTCGTCCGCGGTCAATGGCTCCAGGTGGCGGAACACCAGGGCGCAGATCTCGTCACCGCAGGCGACCTCGATCTGCGGAATCCGTTCCGGGCAGGACAGGGAATCGATCAGGGCCGGCAGACGGGGCAGCAGGCGCGCGGCGCGCGAATCCAGAATTTCGCAGGAATCCATGTCGGCGACATAGCGGCCGCGGCGTTCACGAAAGCCCACCAGAACGCGTTGCTTGGCGGTGACCCGCCGAACGGAAAGGCGTGCTTTGCGACGGTAGTGCCACTGCGGACCGGACAGCGGCGGCAACACATCTTCGGGCTCCACCTGCCCGATCCGCCGCAGGTTCTGCAACAGGGTATCCTGCTTGGCGAGTATCTGGGCCTGCGGCGCCTGGTGCTGCAATGCACAGCCCCCGCAAAACTGAAAATGGGGGCAGCGCGGCTCCACCCGGTCAGGGGAAGCCTGCAGAACCTCGGTGACCTCGCCCTCGTCGAAACTGCGCTGGCGCGCTGTCAGGCGGAAACGGACCCGCTCACCGGGCAAGGCGCCGTGAACGAACACTTTTTTGCCCTCGATGTCCGTAACACCACGGCCATCATGACTGAGTCCGCTGATGTCCGCTTCGAACGGCGTGTCCGGCAGGCGGCGCCGGGATCGTCGACTCATTTCCGACTCCGATGGAAATTCGAACCGGCGCCCCAAACAAGAACCGGGCCCGTACGGGCCCGGTCTTCAGGGATGAGGCTCCAACTACTTTTGTGTCCAGGCACCGCTTTCGTCCTGGTAATACCAACCGGCCCGCGCTTTCTGGATCCATTCCTGGGCGAAGGTTTCCTGAATCTGCTGTTCCCACTCCGGGTGACCGTTGGCGACGGCGATTTCCCGATAGACCGCTTTGCGGTCGCGATTTTCCTCGGCCACCACGCTTTCCAGATTGCGGCGCTCGCTGAGCGAAACGGCGGAGCGATCCCGAACCGTCACCAGCCCATCGCGGGTGAAACCGACCGCGCCGGCGTCGAACAGACTGTTCAGGCTCTGGCGTTGCCGCTGCGCCATGCGTGCCTTGATTTCATTGATCTGCGGCGTGTTGATGTCGATGCTGGGTTGTTGCGCGTGGGCGCTGGGCACCAGAAAGTCCAAAGCACTGGTGGCCGCCCACAGCAGCACGTCACCGCCCGGCCCCTGACGCGGTGACAGGAACCCTTCCTCGCGGGACTCCCCGAGCACGTCGCCGACGAATTCCTCGGCGGCCCGTTCCGCCGCTGCGGCGGGGAAATACACGTTGATGGTCACGCAGGCGGCGAGCAGCGCGACCACGGACAGGGACAGAAATGCAATCAGCTTGTTCATCGGCTCAGCCTCGAATCGGTTCGGCGCGCTGGCGGCGCGGGCACAATAATATCAGACCATGAAGCCGGTCATTGGTGCGATAAGCTCATTCACTCCCCGTCACCGACCCGTATGCCCTCCCCTTCCGAGGCTGCGGCGAGATTGGCGACCAGTTGGGGGAAATCCATGCGCCGATTGTAAGCACGGATCATGATCTTGGGCACGCCGCTGCCTTCCATGATCAGCACACTGTTTGGATCATCATCCAGTCCGCGCAGCACGCAGACGTTGTTGCTCAATACGCAGCCCATGCCGAGCCTGCGGTAGGAAAAATTGCTGAACAGGCGCATCAGCGGACCGGTGAGCGCGGCCGTCGGTCCGCCCCCCCCGATGGTGGTGAGGCGATTGACGGCCTGGCGGGAAATCGCGCGGGATTCCTGCTGATCCACCGGCGTTCCGAACCAGGCATCGAAGGCCACGGGCTTCCAGTCCAGCATGCGCAAGTCGCGCATATAACCATCGAGTCGCCCGGAAATCCGGCCGAAAGAAAAGGTGTGCGTCAGGCGTTCGAGATCGAGGTTGTCTACTTCGAGGTCGGCCGCCAGGCTGGGGAGCACGCCGAACGGCCGTTCCACGCGCAACCCGGACAGGTGCAGAGACCCGTCGAATACCTCGACGTCAATGCGACCGTCGACGGACAGGACGCCCCCCTCCAAACTCACCCCGGGGATATCACCGCTGATCCGGCCCTCGAAGCGGGGCCAGTCCAGCGCTTCGGTCAGCGCCCCCATTTCCATGTCGTCGAGCGATGCCTGCACGGTCACTTCGGGTTCGGAGCCTGCCGCCGCTGTATCGGACGGTAATCGCACATCGATGCGGTCCAGCGACAACCGACCGCCCAGCACGTCGAGACGCAATGGCTCGGCCAGGGCGAATCTGCCGGGCGCGGTGGCGATCACCGCCGCGCCGGACCCGAGGTTGATGCGCTGCAACAGCAGGCCACGCCAACTCACACGGGAATCGATCGGGCTGGAACCGGCATGCAATTCCGCTTCCAGTCCGGTCACCGCGAAACGTTCCCGTTCACGGTCGACGATGGACAGGTCGCTAATTTCCAGCCGTCCCTCGGGAAACCCCGACCCTGCGGCACCCGCTGCAGTGATGGCCGGCCCCTCGCCCTGCCAGCGTACGGCACCGGTCAGGGTCAGCCCGTCCAGCGACAGGGGACCCAGCAACGGTTCCAGGTAGCGTTCGTACGCGCCGGGGAAATTCAATTCGAGCCGGTCCACCCGGTATTCCAGGGAATCAAGCGGTTCGGCCGGGTCGAATTGCGCGCGTGCCTCGACCTTCAGTGCGCGACCGTCGTCCACCCGCCCCTCGCGCAAGTGAATGCGATCGTCGCCGACCTCGATATCGGCGTGCAGGCTCAGCGGCACCTCCTCGAAGGCGGTGTAGAAGCGGTCCAGCAGCAATTCACCCGCGCCGATGGAAACATCCGCGACGAGCCGCGGCGATCCGGACCATTCGGCCGAGCCCTCCACGCCAAAAGCCAGGGCCGCGCCGGCATACAGGCCGTCCGGCGAGTCGAAGTCCAAACCGTCGACGGCGGTCCGGAACTCCGCCGTTCCGGGCCCGTCGGCTGGCAAGCGCAGGCTCAGGCGTCCGCTGGTTCGTCCCGCCATGACCCATTCGAGCGCAGCGAGCGGCAGGGGCCACGCCTGCATGGCCTGGATCGGCTGCCCGTCCCAATCCACCTGCGTCGAGACCGAACCGCCATCGCGCCGTGCCTCGAACCGGCCGGCGAAGTCTCCGGAGCTGAATTCGGACCGGAGAGCCCAATCGTCGTCGAACCGGATTTCGTCGATAGCACCGCGTACTTCGAGGGCGGGCTGCATATCCGCGCGTTCGAGTGCGAGCCGCCAGGATGCGCCGCGACAGAGTTCCGGCAGCGAAGCCTGTGCCTGTGGTTGCACTCCCCCACCGCGTTCATTAACGGGGTTTCCGGACGGGCGGGCCGTCGCGCCCGGATCGTCACCGGCCGGTTGATTGCAATGGATTTCGACCTGTTGCAAGCGCCAGTCCGATGCCAAGCTGACCTGCCCGGCACGTACGACGACGCCCGGAGCCACGGGGCCGCCGGCCTCCCCGAGTTCAGCCACCACGTCAATGCCGGTGGCCACGAAATCCTCGTAGGTCACCCGGTCCACTTGCGCGGTTACGGTCAGGGCGAAGGCCGGACCCACCGGGAAAGCCAGCAACAACACAGACAGAAGAGCCCGGGCCGCCAGCCGCGGGCGCCCGACCTCGCACAGCCGGCTTGCAACATTCCTCATCACGGCTATTCTGACAGAACAGAGGGGAAATCGTTGCGTGGTGCCGAACCATGTCTCAAGGGGAACCGCTGAACCGTTTGCAGCCCGGTCAAGCCGGCCGTGCTCTCGTGGTCGACGACGATCCCGTCTGCCGACGGTTCTGCGCCGATGTGCTGTCGGCACACGGCTGGCGGACCCACCAGGCACGGACCGCGGACGAAGCGCTGCGTCGACTGGGTGCCGCCCTTCCGGACCTTGTTCTGCTCGACTGCCGCCTGCCCGACCCGGAGGCCCGTCAGCGGCTGATCCGGCAATGTGCAGCCGCCTCCCGGGACCGTCCCATGATCCTGGCCATGAGCGCCGATCCGCCCGGCACGGATGCGGCAAATCCGTCCCGGGAACCTGTTCCGGGCCACTTTCTGCGGAAACCCTTCGCGGCCGGTGATCTCCTCGCCGCCGTCGGCACCGCGATCACCGGCCACCGGACTTCCGGTTCCGTCACGCCTCGCGGCGACAATCCGTTTCCGAAACGGGAACCGGATGCGCCGGCACCGGCACCGTACGAAAATCCGTCGGCGGTCTTCGTCGAACGATTTCGTCGGGAACTGCCGGATGATCTCGACCGGTTGGATCAGGCGCTTGCCACCCGAGATTGGCTACTGGCCCGGCACACGCTGCATCGCTTGCGCGGAGCCGCGGCCATCAGTGGTCAGGGTGCGATCGCCGAGGACTGCCGCCGACTCCACCTGTGCCTGAAACAGGCTGGGCCGACACCCGGCTGGGGGGCTCTGTATACCGCCCTGCTGGAAGACGGGGCGGTGGTGCGCGCGGCAGCGAGCCCGGTCAGGCGGCGCGAATGAGTTGACCGATTTCGCGCACGGCCGCTTCCAGGCCCACGAAGATGGAGCGGGCGATGATGGAGTGTCCGATATTGAGTTCGGTCATGTGGGGGAGACGAGCGACCGGTACTACGTTGTCGCGGTGGAGCCCATGTCCGGCATTGACCTGCAAGCCCCGTTCATGCGCCAACTCGCAGGCGACACGAAGGCGTTCGAGTTCCGCATCCTGCTCGTCGCCGGACGCATCCGCATAGGTGCCGGTGTGCAGTTCGATGACCGGCGCTCCAACCGTGCAGGCCGCCTCGATCTGGCCGGGGTCGGGGTCGATGAACAGGGATACCCGGATGTTCGCCGCGGAGAGCCGCTCAACTGCATCCGCCACCTGCGCTTGCTGGCCGCGAACGTCGAGGCCCCCTTCGGTGGTCAGCTCCTGCCGTTTTTCGGGAACCAGGCAGACGTCCGCCGGCCGGTGCGTGAGCGCGATTTCAATCATCTCCGAAGTCACCGCCATTTCCAGGTTCACCCGGGTTGAACAACGGCCACACAGGGCGCGCACGTCGGCATCCTGAATATGCCGGCGATCCTCGCGCAGATGCACGGTGATGGAATCGGCGCCCGCCCGTTCGGCGTATTCAGCGGCTTCGATCACCGACGGATACGTGGTGCCGCGCGCCTGACGCACCGTGGCCACGTGATCAATATTCACTCCCAGAAGTACGGTCATTGCTAGCTTCCTGTCCTGGCTTCGGGCGCCAGATTATTCGATTGCGTGTTCCGCGGCTCAACGGAACAGGGTTTGCGAAACCAGCGGCCGGTCGCCCAGATGAAATCGCAGTACGGCGCGCATCAGACGCTTGAGTTCCACCAGATGTTCGTCGTCGATACGGCTGGATTGTAAGGCCAGAAGGGCATCACCCGAAACCCGAATTCCGTGGTCCGGGTGGACATTCGTCAGTTCCGCGCCACCGGCGCCGGCCAGATCATCCCGGGACCGTTTCTCGCGTACCGGGCCGGCCCCGGGCACATAACGGTAATGCCGCCCCGCCGCCACGGCTTCACCGGACGCGTGCTCGGCCACCAACTGCATGCCGAACCCCATGGCTTCGAGCAGGTCGCGTTCGAAAATCCGCAACAGCGGCTGGGCCGGCCGCGATCCGGCAAGATCGGCGAGCAGGTGTGAATAGGATTCGAACAGGGACTCGTGCGGATCCGAACGGTGCAAGGCGCGCATCATCAGCTCATTCACATACAGCCCGCAGAACAGACCGTCGCCCCGCGGCAACGGTACCGACGCCACCTGCTCGGCGGCGGTCAGTGTGCCGAGTTCCCCGCGCTGGTTCCAGCTCAACAGCAGCGGACGAAACGGCTGCAGCAGGTTGCGCAGTTTTGATCGACTGCTGCGGGCACCCCGCGCCACCAGGCCGGCGCGCCCATGACCGCGGCTGAACACTTCCAGCAAGAGACTGGTTTCCCGGTAAGCCCGGCCATGGAGCACGTAGGCCGGTTCGAGCTGAATCCGCATCTCCGCGAACCCGTGGCCTCAGCCCGCCGGGTCGTCAAACCCCAGTTCGCGCAGAGCCTGTTCACTGTCGGTCCAGTCCCGCCGGACCTTGACCCACAACCTCAGGAAAATCTTCTCGTCGAACAACTGCTCCAGCGCCGCGCGCGCGCCGGAGCCCACCTGTTTGAGTACGTTTCCGCCCTTGCCGATGACGATCTGCTTCTGGCTGCTGCGCTCGACCCAGACAATCGCGCCAATTCGCAGCAGATTCTTGTCGCGCTTGAACTCCTCGATCTCGACTGTCAGGGCATAAGGCAGTTCCTGGTGCAGCCTGCGCGTGAGCTGCTCACGGACCAACTCCGCCGCCAGGAAGCGCTCACTGCGATCGGTGAACTGATCTTCGTCATACAGCGGACGGGAGAAAGGCAGAAGTTCGGTAACCCGATCCTCGAGGTCGTCCACACCCGCTCCGGACTTCGCGGACACCAGCATCACGTGCTCGAACCGGTCTTCACGGGCATGTTCCTTCAGCCAGGCCAGCAGGCCGCTTTTGTCGGATACGCGATCGATCTTGTTGACCACCAGCAGCACCGGCACCCCGACACGCTCCAGGGCCTGCGCGACGTGATCATCCTCGTTGGTCCAGCGCCCGGCCTCGACCAGAAACAGCACGACGTCGACATCCTGCAGGGAAGCCCGTGCCACACGGTTCATGTGCCGGTTGAGCGCACGACCTGCCGCGCGGTGAATGCCCGGCGTATCGACATACACCACCTGCCCTTCCGCGGTGGTCTTGATGCCCGATATCCGCTGCCGCGTGGTCTGCGGCTTGGCGGTGACGATGCTGAGTTTCAGACCCAGAATGCGGTTCATCAGGGTCGATTTACCGACATTCGGACGTCCCACCAACGCGACATAACCACAACGCTGTTCGTCCTGCGGGTCCGGGGCCGTCAATGTCTCATCAGTCATGACGACCCTCCGTGAATTGTCCGGAAAGCCTCGCGAGCAGTTTTCCGGCTGCCACCTGCTCGGCCTTGCGACGGCTGGCGCCGTTCGCACCGACCACCTCGTCGCCGTCCCGCAAACGGCATTCGACGTGAAAGCTCTTGGCGTGATCCGCGCCCTCTTCGCGCACCAGGGTGTATTCCGGCAGCGGCCGGCCGCGGCCCTGCAGCCATTCCTGCAAGCGCGTCTTGGCATCCTTGAGGTTGTCCGCGGAAGGCAGATTTTCAATCAACGGATCGCACAGAGACAGGATCACGGCACGGCAGGCTTCGTAACCACCGTCGATATAGATCGCGCCCAGCACCGCCTCCAGCGCGTCGGCCAGGATAGAAGAACGGCGAAACCCGCCGGACCGTTTTTCGCCGGGCCCGAGATTCAATTGCCGGCCCAGCCCGATGCCGCTGGCGATCTCGGACAGGGTCCGGCCACGCACGATGCGCGCGCGCATGCGGCTGAGATCGCCCTCGGGCGCCTGGGGGTGTAATTCGAACACGCGGGTGGAAACGACCATGTTGAGAATACTGTCGCCGAGGAATTCCAACCTTTCATAGTGCACCGGCCCGTGACTCTTGTGGGTCAGGGCCTGGCGCAGCAGGTGTGGATTTTCAAACCGGTAATCGATACCGGGGACCGAATCGGTCACCCTTTCCCGTCCACGTGGAGCCAACGGTCCCTACTGCAACGTAACCGACCGGCTGAAATGGCCGATGATGTCGAGGTTGCCGATCCACGGTTTACGTACTTCATAATTGACGGAGACGACAACGCCATCGCTGCGCTTGATGCGAATGTGCTCGCGCTTGATGTTGTTGGACGAATAGCTGACCCAGAGGCTGTTGATCAGGTTGTTGCGAATGCGGTGCGGCGACATGTCCCGCGCCCCGGGCGTGTTTTTCAGGGTGTCCAGCGCACTGACCAGCGCATGGTACTCCAGGTACATCGGGACAACCCTCATGCCCGTGTATGCGAACAGCAGTCCGATCGCGAGAACGATGATGAAACCGATCAGGGTCAGGCCGTTCTGTTTGCGAATCTTCATGGCTTCTCACCTGCTTCCTTGTGGGGTGGTACGGTTCGCTCGTTTTTCCAGCGCTGATTCCGGCTCACCGCCCGGACCAGCCGAAAACTATCATACCCCGATCGGGGAACGGTTGATAATTTCAGCCCGGCGGGCATGCGCCCGCAGGTTTCGCGGAACAGCCCCATGACCGCACCGGCTGCCGGTTCAGTGAATGCCGTTACCGATGCGTGAGAAGTCGCCGCAGCCCTTGTTCAGATCGTAGTTCATCCAGATCCCGACCGCACGGCCCATCAGGTTTTCTTCCGGCACGAAGCCCCATTCCCGGCTGTCATTGCTGCGATCGCGATTGTCACCCATCATAAAATAATGCCCTTCGGGCACCACCCATTGGCCATCCCGGCTGCCGCTCCCCTCGTGAATCAGGATATCGTGCTCCACGTCGCCCAGGGTTTCGTGCACAAGGCGCGCGTCGGATCGCGGGGTCGAACATTTGACATCGGCCGTGGTGTACAGGCCGATGGGTGCGGTTTCCACGAGTTCGCCGTTGAGGTACAGGCGCTTGTCCCGGTAAGTCACGGTGTCGCCGGGCAGGCCCACCAGCCGCTTGATGAAATTCACGGCCGGGTCCACCGGGTAACGAAACACGACGAGATCACCGCGCCGGGGTTCGCCGATATCGACGATCTTGGTATTCACCACGGGCAATTTCAAGCCGTAGGCGAACTTGTTGACCACGATGAAATCCCCGACCAGCAGGGTCGGAATCATGGATCCGGACGGAATCTTGAACGGTTCGAACAGAAACGACCGGAACAGCAAAACGATCAGCAGAACCGGAAACAGCGAGCGGGAATACTCGATAATGACCGGATCGCGCGGTTGTTTGACCTCGTTCTGCACGGCACGGTCCATGCGGGCACGGCGGAACAACAGGCTGTCAACCAGCCAGATCAGCCCGGAAACACCGGTCAACACGACCAGCAGCAGCGAAAAATCAGGCACCATGTCGAATCACCTCTTGGTATCGGGCTGCAGAACGGCGAGAAAGGCTTCCTGTGGTATTTCCACCCGCCCCACCTGCTTCATGCGTTTTTTGCCCGCTTTCTGTTTTTCCAGCAATTTGCGCTTGCGGGTCACGTCGCCGCCATAACATTTGGCCGTGACATTCTTGCGCAGGGCTTTCACGGTCGTCCGGGCGATGATCTGGGAACCGATCGCCGCCTGAATGGCCACATCGAACATCTGCCGGGGAATCAGATCCTTCATCGCCGAGGCGAGCTCACGCCCACGCCGCTGAGCCTGGTCACGGTGCATGATCAGCGACAAGGCGTCCACGCGGTCACCATTGATCAGGATGTCCACCCGCACGAACGGGCCGGCCTGAAAACGCTTGAAATGGTAATCAAAGGAGGCAAAACCCCGGCTCACCGACTTCAGTTTGTCGAAGAAATCCAGCACCACTTCGGACAACGGCAACTCGTAGCGGATCGATACCTGACCGCCCAGGTACTGCAACGCGAGCTGGTGGCCGCGCTTTTCCTCGCACAGCCCGATCACGCCGCCCACGTGATCCTGGGGCACCAGGATGTTGGCCTCGATGATGGGTTCGCGAATTTCCGCGACCGTGTTGATCGGCGGCAGGCTGGCGGGGTTTTCCAGGTTGATGACTTCCCCGCCCGTCAACTCCACTTCGTAAATCACGGTGGGCGCGGTCGTCACCAGCTCGACGTTGTATTCGCGCTCCAGCCGCTCCTGGATGATATCCATGTGCAGCAGACCGAGGAATCCGCAGCGGAAACCGAAACCCAGGGCTTCCGAGGTCTCCGGCTCGAACTGCAGCGCGGCGTCGTTCAACTGCAATCGCTCCAGCGCTTCGCGCAAATCGGGAAAATCCTCCGCGTCGGTTGGAAACAGGCCCGCGAACACGCGCGGCTGCATCGCTTTGAATCCAGGCAGTGCCGCAGTGGCACCGTCGCGCGCCAGGGTCAGGGTGTCGCCCACCGGCGCGCCGTGAACATCCTTGATACCTGCGACCAGAAAGCCCACCTCACCGGCGCCGATGCGATCACGACGGGTCCGTTTTGGCGTGAAGACGCCCACCTGCTCGACCTGGTGCTGGTTGCCCGACGACATCAGCTTGATCTTCTCGCCTTTGCCGATGGAGCCGTCCACCACCCGAACCAGGGACACGATGCCCAGATAATTATCGAACCACGAGTCGATGATCAGGGCCTTGAACGGGGCATCCGGATTTCCGGTCGGTGCCGGAATGCCCGCCACCAGGGCTTCCAGGACCTCGGGCACCCCTTGACCGGTCTTGGCGCTCACGGTAAGGCAATCCGAAGCCTCGATGCCGATGATGTCCTCGATCTCGCGACGCACCCGGTCCGGCTCGGCCGACGGCAGATCGATTTTGTTCAGCACCGGAATGACTTCCAGTCCCAGCTCAACCGCCGTGTAGCAGTTCGCCACGCTCTGGGCTTCGACGCCTTGCGCGGCATCGACCACGAGCAGCGCGCCCTCGCAGGCGGCCAGGGAGCGGGACACCTCGTAGGAAAAATCCACGTGACCGGGCGTGTCGATGAAATTCAGGTGATAGATTTCGCCGTCGCGAGCCGTGTAATTGAGCGTCACGCTCTGGGCCTTGATGGTGATGCCGCGCTCGCGCTCCAGTTCCATGGAGTCGAGCACCTGGGCCGCCATCTCTCGCTCGGTGAGTCCGCCACAGATCTGGATGAACCGGTCCGCCAGGGTGGACTTGCCATGATCGACATGCGCGATGATCGAAAAGTTTCTGATGCGGGTCTGGTTCATGAATTGACTGCCGACAGGAAACGGCCACCCGCCTCGGCGGAGACGGATGGCCGTGTTTCGAAGGCGCCGATTATAGCTGAAATATCAGTCTTCAGCCGATGGCGTGTACGCGAAGAAGCTGGTCACGCCGTCACGCAGCACCCGCAAGGCGACGGCCTTGTCCGGCTCGAGCCCGGAAACGATGTCTTCGAAATCGCCGAGGTCGCCGACCGGCTCGCTGTTGATCATCAACACGACATCGCCGGGACGGATGCCGGCCCGGAAGGCCGCATCGCTCTCCACGTCGGAAACGATCACGCCGCCGTCGGGATTGCCGAGGGCGCGGCGCTGCTCCGCCGTCATGGCTTCTACCGCCAATCCGAGAGCATTGCTCTGGCGGGCCGGTCCGGACCCTCCGGTTTCAGCGCCACCCGAATCGCCGTTCAGCGCGTCGAGCGTGACTTCGAAACGCTTTTTGCGACCTTCGCGGCTGACCAGCACTTCGACTTCCGCTCCGGGCGGATGGGCGCCGACCAGTGGCGGCAAATCACCGGACGTCTCGATGGTCTGGCCATCGAATTCCAGGATCACGTCACCGGGCTGGATGCCGGCCCGCTCGGCCGACCCGCCGGGGGTCACGTCATTGACCAGCGCACCGGCGGAGCGGTCGAGGCTCATGGCCTCGGCGATCTCGCGCGTCACCGGCCCGATCATGACTCCCATCAAACCACGTGAAACCGTACCGGTCTCCCGAAGCTGTTTGACGGCGCCCATCGCCGTTTCGATGGGAATCGAAAACGACAATCCGATGTAACCACCGCTGGAACTCAGGATCCACGAATTAATACCGACCACTTCGCCTTCCAGATTCAGCAACGGTCCGCCGGAATTGCCGCGGTTGATCGCCACGTCGGTCTGAATGAATGGCACGTACTGCTGCGCCCCGGTACTGCGGCCCTTGGCGCTGACGATCCCGGCCGTGACCGATTGCTCGAAGTTGAACGGCGAGCCGATCGCCACGACCCATTCGCCGGGCTTCAGAGATTCCGAATCCCCGATTGCGAGTGCGGGCAAACCCTTGGCATCGATCTTGAGCAGGGCGACATCGCTTTGCGGATCGGAGCCGATCAACTCGGCTTCGAATTCGCGCCGGTCGTCCAGGCGCACGACGATCTGATCGGCATCTTCGACGACGTGGTGGTTGGTGATGATGTAGCCGTCATCCTCGATGATGAAACCGGACCCGAGGCCCCGGCGATCCGGCTGTCCGATACCCGGATTACCCGGGTTGCCCGGTGTGTCGAAAAAGCGCCGGAAAAATTCCGGGATGTCCTCTTGATCGTAAGGGGCCTGCTGATCACCACGGTTGCGGTTACGGTTGCGTGCCCGATCACCGAACTGTGTCACCTGGATGTTGACGACGGCCGGACCGGCCTGTTCCACCAGCTCCGTAAAGTCCGGAAGGCCGGAGACGGCCGCCGCAGCCTTGACGGGGACCGCAGCCCACAGTAATGCGGCGCACAGCAGTGTGCCTGTAGTCAGCAAAATGGGTCTTGTCACGGATTCACCTCGTTGTATTTCAATTCGAATTTCACTGGAAAATTCAGTATCGGCCTGGCCGCGGCTCACCGGGTTGGCAGGCGCCGCCAGAATGTTGTTCGACCCGTCGCAGCAAAGTGACCGCGCCCCGCAGACGGGCCGGATTCGAACGCCCGGTCAGGCCCAGAGCCACGGCCACGCCGGTGACCCCGCCAGCGAGGGCAGCCAGGTCCAGCCGCGCGCCGGAAAAATCTGCCACAGTTCCCAGATAGTGTCCCAAAGCCGCTCCTGCAAGGCCTGCAAGCAGGGGCAGCAGGTACAGCCGCGCGACCAGGGAAAGAAAAAGCCGCTCCGGAAGTCCGACGAAAACGGCGTCGCCAGCTTCCACACCGGCCCCGTTTTCCAGTCGCAGTTCCACCGGGCGCCGGCGCAGCAGGCGACCGAACACTCCGGCCCCGCAACCCTGTCCGCTATCGCATGCCGGGCAGCCACTGGCCGGGCCGACACGAATCCGCGCGGTGCCACCATCGACACCGATAACGCAGCCCTGCTGCTCGATCACGCCCGTACGGCCGAACGTTGGCAGCCCGGAGAGCTGCGCCGGAGAATCACGGCTGCACCGGCCGGACCGCCTCGCCGATCAGCTTGACGGTCGCTTCGGGAACATCCCCGACCACGGTCACGAACAGGTCATCCAGCGCTCTGAAATAGGCGTGAGCAGTACCCATGCGTTTGAGGCCAGCCGGCCGATCGGGGTTGTGGGATCGTTCTTCGATGTAAACCGAAACCGCCGCAATGCCGTCGCTGTACACCAGGTGCTCGAAGCGGTCCGAGCCGGTATCACCCGGCGAGCGGTGCGAAGCGAGGTGGAAGCCCGGCGGCAGCGAGGCCGGCGCCCACTCCGGTTGACGCGATCCCGCCAGGCCCTCCGCGGGCAGTGCGGAAGGCCGCGACCGGCGGTCGGCGCTATCGCCGCTCCCGCGCAACGCTTCGGGATCGACCTCGGAGCCGATTTTGAGTTCGGTGAACATCAGCCGTGCGAGATCCTCGCCCCCGGGGCCGAGCAGCTTCCACTGGAGCAGCAGACCGGACTGCTGATCGAGCCACAGACTGTGTCCGTAGCGGTACCCGTCCCGCGGACTGATGTCCAGGCGGCGCGACGAATGCCCGGCGATACGCTGACCGCCCAGCAAGCGGAATTCGTAAGAGTCGGATGCGCTTGCCGCATCGCTGATGGGCAATTCGAAGAAAATCGGGCGATTGATGGCCGGATCGGCCAGACCACCGCGCTTGTCACCGGAAAACAGCCGCACGCCCTTGGCGTCGCGGACCACTTCACGATGGGGACCGGACACCGACACCAGCCGCTCGCGCGTTCCGTTTTCGTCCGCCAGGTGCGTGATGTGCATGGTCTGCACATCGTCCCCCTGGATGTATACGAACGTGCCCTGGTAGGTCATCTGACCCATCGCGGCGCTCATGCGCTCCAACCACTCCGAGGCGGTTTCACCGGCCAGCGCGGCCGGTATTGCGAGAGTCATCAGCAAGCCGGCAATGCCGGCCAGGGCCAACGGTCTCATTGGCGGACGGCGTCTGCTTCCCGGTTGTCCCCGGTTTTCGCAGGCTCGGTCTGCTCCACCGCGCCCCGGGTGACCACGACGGGCACGAAGGAGACAAATCCGCGGCCGCCGGCGCCGCCCGTCACCTGGTAATGGCGCAGCAGGTAGGCGTCGATTTCACCGTCGGACTGCGACTCGGTCCCGGACAGGTTCACCGGCTGGGTCGACCGCATCGGCCCGCCGATGTTGGGACTGACAAACGGCTCGGCAGCAGGTTGCTGACTGGCGGATTCCATCGTCGGCTGCGGCTCCAGTGAACGATCCGGTCCAACCACGAGAACCGCGGCCAGGGCCACCGAAGCGGCGATTGCGGTACCGACCGCGGAACGGACCCAGCGCGACCGCCTGGACGCCGGTGCCGGAACGGGTTCGTCGGCGAGCGCGCCGTGCACCCGTTCACGGAGATCCTGGCTGACGAATTCACCATCCTGCTGCCGCAGGCAGTCGCGGATCACGTGATACCGCGACCAGGTGTCCCGCAAGTTGCCGTCCGCCGACAGCCTGCGCACCAGAAAACGTGCCGAATCATGGCCGATCTCGCCATCCATGAATGAAGAAAGTTGCTCTTTGGATTCCGTAGTCATTGCTCGCTGTGCCCCAACTGAAGTCGCTGTGTTTCCCGGACTACTGATCGCTGATCAGTGGTTTCAATTTTTCGTCAATCGCCTCCCGGGCACGGAAAATCCGCGATCGGACCGTTCCAATCGGACACTCCATGGTGGTGGCGATTTCCTCGTAACTCATGCCTTCCATTTCGCGCAACATGATCGCGGTGCGCAAATCCTCCGGAAGACCCGCGATGGTGTCGAACACCGTTCGCTTGATTTCACCCCGTAACAGTTCGTTTTCGGGGGTGCCTTTCTCTTTCAGACGGCTTTCCACGTCATATTGTTCCGCATCGGTTGCATCGATATCCGACAGGGGCGGCCGGCGCTTCTGCGCGACCAGCCAGTTCTTGGCGGTATTGATGGCGATTCGGTAGAGCCAGGTGTAGAACGCACTGTCACCGCGGAAGTTCCGAATTGCACGATAGGCCTTGATGAACGCCTCCTGCGCCACGTCCAACGCCTCGTCGTAATCGGAGACATATCGATTAACGAGATTGACGATCCGGTGCTGGTACTTGTTGATGAGCAGGTCGAAGGCGTGCTTGTCGCCTTTCTGCACCCGTTCCACCAGCAATTGGTCAACCTGCGCTTCGCTCATCTGCGCCCTCTTTTCCTCGCCCCGGGGATGTCCGGGTGCGACTTCGGAACGCGGCGAATCCTTGCGAATTACCGGTTGTCCCGTTTGAATTTTCATTACTGCCGTCATGCGATGCGGCTCCCTCTGCTGAGCATATCACGCGGGATTGGCCCGCAGGATGCCGACGCCTGGCCGGCCCCGCGGGGCTCAACCGAAACGCCAACCTGCGAGTAGGACACGGTCCGGCCCGCCAAGTTCCCTCGGCCGCCCCGCAACGGGGATGCAGGCGGGTATCCGCAATGCGATAATGCGCCGTTTACTCCTGCTGGCGACACCGCCCCCGCAGCGCCGTGCAGCCCGCGCGGCAACGGAGCGCTGGACGCCCGGCCCATCGAGCCGTCGACGATTTACAGAGGACACAGAACATCATGGATATTCGCAACACGGATTTCCTCAAGAAACTGGGAATACAGGACCGGAATGCCGGCGCGTACTTCGGCAACGGTGAGTGGTCACAGACCCGCGACGCCGGTGAAATCGAGGCCACCAATCCCGCAACCGGCGAGGTTATCGCGCGCGTGTACGGCGCCTCGGAAGCCGACTACGAACGGGTCATCAGCACCGGCCGCGACGTGTTCGCCGAGTGGCGCAAGGTGCCGGCACCGCGGCGTGGCGAGGCCGTCCGGCTGTGCACCGAAGCCCTGCGACGGTACAAAGACGAACTGGGCAGCCTGGTCAGCCTGGAAATGGGCAAGATCAAGGCCGAGGGCGACGGCGAGGTCCAGGAAATGATCGACATCGGTGATTTCGCGGTCGGCCAGTCGCGGATGCTGTACGGCAAGACGATGCATTCCGAACGGGACCAGCACCGCATGTACGAGCAATGGCACCCCTACGGCGTGGTCGGCATCATCTCGGCCTTCAATTTTCCGGTGGCCGTCTGGTCCTGGAACGCCTTTATCGCCGCCATATGCGGCAACGTGTCCGTTTGGAAACCATCGCCGAAGGGCGCGCTGGCCTGCATCGCCGTGCAGAACATCTGCAACGAGGCCCTGGAAGCGGGCGGATTCCCACCGATTTTTCTCAGCTTCATGGAACCGGGCCACGCACTGGCCGAACGCTTCGTCGACGACAAGCGCGTGGACCTGATGTCTTTCACCGGGTCCACCGCGGTGGGCCGGCAGGTTGGCGAACGGGTGGCGGCGCGCATGGGACGCAGCCTGCTGGAACTGGGCGGCAACAACGCCATCATCGTGGACGAAACGGCGGATCTGAAAATCGCCATCCCGGGCATCGTATTCGGCGCCGTCGGCACCGCCGGCCAGCGCTGCACCACGACCCGGCGCCTGTTCGTGCACGAATCCATTCACGAGCCGGTGATCGAAGCCCTCAAGTCCGCCTACGGCCAGGTGCGCATCGGTGACCCGCTCGATCCCGAAACCCTGATGGGGCCGCTGACCGACGCGGCGTCGGTGGAACGGTTCGAGCAGGCCGTGGCGTCCGCGCAGCAGGCCGGCGGGACGGTTCTGACCGGGGGCAAGCGCATCGACCGTGCCGGATTCTTCGTTGAACCGACCCTGATCGAAGCGCGCAATGATTTCGAAGTCGTGCAGAGTGAAACGTTCGCGCCCATTCTTTACGTGATCCCCTTCACGTCGCTGGACGACGCAATCCGGATGCAGAACGACGTCCCGCAAGGCCTTTCCTCGGCTCTGTTCACGACCAACCTGCGGAACGCCGAACGCTTTCTGTCGGCCACCGGTTCGGATTGCGGCATCGCCAATGTGAATATCGGCACCTCGGGTGCCGAGATCGGCGGCGCCTTCGGCGGTGAGAAGGAAACCGGCGGCGGCCGTGAATCCGGTTCGGACGCCTGGAAGGCCTATATGCGCCGCCAGACCAACACCATCAACTGGGGAACCGAGCTGCCGCTGGCGCAGGGCATTCGCTTTGGGCTCTGAGCAGCCTGGCAGGTCACAGGACTGATTCGGCCCATGTTTTACCGCCTGGCCCGTAACGTCCTGTTCGCCGCCGACCCGGAACAGGCGCACCACCTGACCCTGGAGGGCCTGCGGCTGGGCAAACGGCTGGGCGCCACCGCCCTGGTCCGCCAGCGTGGTGGCAGCCCGGTGCGCTGCATGGGTCTGGATTTTCCCAACGCCGTGGGCGTGGCGCCGGGGCTGGACAAGAATGCGGACTATTTCGAGGCCCTGGGCGCACTGGGGTTCGGCTTCGTCGAGGTTGGCACGGTCACGCCGCGTCCCCAGCCCGGCAACCCGAAACCCCGGGTGTTCCGGCTGCCTGAAGCCGAGGGTCTGATCAACCGCCTGGGGTTCAACAACCGGGGGGTGGATCACCTGGTCGACCGCATCCGGCGGCGGCGATTCGATGGAATCCTGGGTGTGAATATCGGCAAGAACGCCGACACGCCCATTGCCTCTGCCGCCGACGATTATCTGCATTGCCTGGAGCGCGTGTATCCCCACGCCGACTACATCACCGTCAACGTGTCCTCGCCCAACACCCGCGACTTGCGCTCACTGCAGGACGAACAGGCCCTGGACAGCCTGCTCGAAGCGCTGGGCCGGCGGCGGGGCGAACTCGGTCGAAAGCATCAACGGCGGGTGCCAATGGCCGTCAAAGTCGCGCCCGACCTGGACGACGAAGCGCTCGACGGCATCGCCCACGCCGTCGAACGCCACGAAATCGATGCCGTCATCGCCACCAATACGACGCTCAGCCGGGACGGGGTCGAAGGGCTGCGGCACGCCGACGAAGCCGGCGGACTGTCCGGCGCGCCACTGCGCGCCAGGGCGGACGCCGTGCTCACCGCTCTGCGTGAACGCCTGCCGTCCGGCATCGCCCTGATCGGCGTGGGCGGCATCACGGCTGGCCAACACGCGGCCGACAAACGGCGGCGGGGGGCCGACCTTGTCCAGTTTTACACCGGCATGATTTATCGCGGACCCGATCTGCTGGGCGAGTGCCTGCGTGCGACCGCGGACCCGGAGCCGTCTTGAACGTCACCGAGCAAGCCTGTCTGCGCAAACTGAATACCTTCGGCGTGCCGGCACGCGCCGCCTTGCTGATCGAAGTCGAATCCGAAGAGGAGGTGCTCGCCCTGCCCGCCCTGCGCCCGGACCGGGACCTGGTACTCGGCGGCGGCAGCAATGTCCTGTTCGTGAGTGATGTTCCCGGCACCGTGGTACTCAACCGCATCCGGGGAATTGACGTGATCGAACGGACGGATGAGCACGTGTTCGTGGAAGTCGGTGCCGGCGAGAACTGGCACGACCTGGTCATGCACGCCACCGACCAGGGCTGGCACGGCCTGGAGAATCTGGCCCTGATTCCGGGACTGGCCGGCGCGGCACCCATTCAGAACATCGGTGCCTACGGGGTCGAACTGGCCTCGGTGCTCGATTCGGTGACGGCCTGGGACCGCGAGCAGGCGCAATGGGCCGTGCTGGCCACCCACGAGTGCCGGCTGGGCTACCGGGACAGTCGCTTCAAGGCGAAACCGGAACGCTTTCTGATCACCTCGATCCGCCTGCGGCTGCAACGCCGTTTCGAGCCACAGATCGGATATGCCGGCCTCGGCGAGGCACTGCGGGCCGCCGGCGCCGGTGACCACCCGACCGCCAGCCAGGTCCGCGACGCGGTCATCGGCCTGCGTCGCCGCAAACTGCCGGACCCTGCACTCGAAGGAAACGCCGGCAGTTTCTTCAAGAACCCGGTGGTCCCCCCCGATACCGCGGAGGGCCTCCGCCGCGACCATGCCGACCTGCCCGGTTGGCCCCAGCCGGACGGCCGGATCAAGCTACCCGCCGCCTGGTTGATCGAGCACTGCGGCCTCAAGGGAGAAACGACCGGTGGTGCGGCCGTTTCCGACCGCCACGCACTGGTTCTGGTGAATCGTCACCAGGCCACCGGCCGTGATGTCTGGGCCCTCGCCCGCCGGGTCATCGCCCGGGTCGAGGAGCGTTACGGCATACACCTGGAACCGGAACCCCGGATATTCGGTCACCGCACCGGCGCAGACGAGCCCTCGGGCCAGGACGCGGCATGACCATTCGCGCTTGCGCCGAGGGAACCCGGACCGATCCATTTTCAACCTTTTCAGCGGAGTGCCCCAATCCATGATCCATTCCATCCGATTCTTCAGCCTGGCGGCCTGCGTTCTGCTGGCGGCCTGTTCTCCCGATCCCGACGCCACGCCACCCGAACCGGCCGAGCAGACGATCAGCCTCGAACAGGCGAAACCGGTCACCGACACCGACCGCATGATGTCGGAAATCACCGAACTGTCCTCCGACGAATACGGCGGTCGCGAACCGATGTCGGAGGGTGAGGATCTGACCCTGGAATTCATCGAGACCCGCTTGCGCGATCTCGGACTGGAACCCCTTTTCGGTGACAGTTACCGGCAACCGGTCGACCTGGTGTCCATTGAAGCCGATCCGGCCACGGCGCGGATGACGTTTCATCTGCAGGGCCGCGACCGGCTGGTGACCCACGAACGTGAAATGGTGGTCGGCACGATGCGGACGGTGCCGGAATCCCGGGTCGAGAACAGCGAGGTGGTGTTCGTCGGCTACGGGATCGTCGCGCCGGAATACAACTGGAACGATTACGCGGATATCGACGTGCGCGGCAAAACCGTGCTGATACTGATCAACGATCCCGGCTTCGCCACCCAGGACCCGGATCTGTTCCGTGGCAACGCCATGACCTATTACGGCCGTTGGACCTACAAGTTCGAAGAAGCGGCCCGCCAGGGCGCGGCAGCCGCGGTGATCATTCACGATACGGCGCCCGCCGCCTACGGCTGGGAAGTGGTCCGCAACAGCTGGACCGGACCGCAGTTCCACATGCACCGCGACAATGACAACATGGATCGGGTGCCGATCGAGTCCTGGGTGCAGCACGAGGTGGCCGAGGAGATTGTCGACGCCGCCGGCCTCGAACTGGCCGACCTCGAGCAACGTGCACTGTCACCCGAGTTCCGGGCCGTCCCCCTGGGCAGCACCGTGGATGCCTCGGTACAGAACCGGATCATCACCCGGCAGTCCTACAACATCGGCGCGTTGCTGCCGGGCTCCGAGCGACCGGAAGAGGCCTTTCTGTACACCGCGCACTGGGACCACATCGGCACCGACCCGAACGCCGCCGAGGGCGAGGATGCGATTTACAACGGCGCGGTGGACAACGCTTCCGGCATCGCCGCCCTGCTGGAACTGGCCCGGTCCTTCGCCAATCTGCCCCGTGCGCCGGAGCGCAGCGTGGCGTTTCTGGCCGTTACGGCCGAGGAATCCGGATTGCTGGGCTCGGCCTGGTACGCGGATAATCCACCCATACCGATGCACCGCACCGTCGCCGGAGTCAATATGGATTCCATGCATGTCTACGGACCCACGCACGATGTGATCGTGGTCGGATACGGCAGTTCGGAGCTCGAGGACATCCTGGTCGAACAGGCAGCCCGGCAGAACCGGATCGTCAAACCCGAGGAGCACCCCGAGCGGGGAAGCTACTACCGCTCAGACCATTTCAACTTCGCCCGCAAAGGGGTTCCGATGCTGTACGCGGAATCCGGCTCCGAACACACCGAACTCGGACCCGAATACATCCAGGCCAAGTCCAGTGACTACCTGAAAAACCGTTATCACACGCCATTGGACGAGGTGGGTGACGACTGGGACCTGAGGGGACTGGCGCAGGACATCGAGCTGTATTTCGGCATCGGTCTGCAGGTCGCGGACGGCGACGCCTGGCCGAACTGGTATGAAGGCAATGAATTCCGCGCCATTCGCGACCATTCGCTGAGCGCCGCCACGGCGCGCTGAGCCGGCCATGAAAAAGGGCGGTGCGCTGAAACGCACCGCCCTTTCTGGCTGCTGCCGAATCCCGGAAGTCCCGGGCACGGCCCGACTCAGAAGGCGCTGATACCCGTCAGTTCGCGGCCGATCACCAACTGGTGCACGGTTTCCGTGCCTTCGTAGGTGATCACGCTTTCCAAGTTCAGCATGTGCCGAATGGCGTGGTACTCGGTGGTAATGCCACTGCCGCCGAGCAGGTCGCGGCAATCGCGCGCGATGTCGAGCGCCATGCGCACGTTGTTCCACTTGGCGAGGCTGACCTGGGCCGGCTGCATCTTGCCCTCGTCCTTGAGCCGTCCGAGCCGCAGCGAAAGCAGCTGCGCCAGGGTGATCTGCCGCCCCATTTCGGCCAGCCTCAGCTGCACGGCCTGGTTGGCCGCCAGCGGGCGGCCGAACAGTTCGCGGTCGGAGGTGTAGTCGACCACTTCGTTGAGGCAGGCAATGGCGGAACCGATCGGGCCCCAGGTGATGCCGTACCGGGCCTGGGTCAGGCAGCCGAGCGGGCCTTTCAGACCCTTGACGTTCGGCAGCCGGTTGGCTTCCGGCACACGGACGTTGTCGAAATACAGTTCTGAAGTCACCGACGCCCGCAGGGACATCTTGGACTTGATGGCGCGCGCCTCGAATCCCGGCATCCCTTTTTCCAGCACGAAGCCCATGATGCCTTCTTCGGTGCGCGCCCAGACCACCGCGATATCGGCGATATTGCCGTTGGTGATCCACATTTTGGAGCCATTGATGACCCAGTCGTCGCCGTCCCGCTTGGCGTGAGTCTTCATGTTGGCCGGGTCCGATCCGCCGTGCGGTTCGGTCAGCCCGAAACACCCGATGATCTCGCCTTTGGCCATGCCCGGCAGCCAGCGCTCGCGCTGCTCTTCGGAGCCGTAGGCGTAAATCGGATACATGCACAGGCTGGATTGCACCGACACGAAGCTGCGCAAGCCGGAATCACCGCGTTCGAGTTCCTGGCAGATCAGGCCGTAGGACACGCTGTTCAGACCCGCGCAGCCGTAGCCTTCCAGGCTGGAACCCAGCAGACCGAGGTCCGCCACTTCCGTGACCAGTTCTTTGGGGAAGGTGCCCTTGTCGAAATGCTCGGGGATCAGCGGCAGGGCCCGCTCGTCGACAAAACGGCCGACGCTGTCCCGGATCATCCGTTCTTCTTCGGTCAGCTGCGAATCGATGTCGTACAGGTCGTAGGGGTTGAGCTTTGCCATTCAGGAACTCCGTTTGTTGCGCGGTGGCGGCCGTCGGATCAAAGGGCACATTCTAATGTCCGGCCGCGCGCGCGTCATGCCCCGGAAAGCACCCGACTTGCTTCCCCGCGCACCTGACCGATCACGGGCGACGCCGGCGGGGAATGGCGCGACCGGGAGCTGTTCCGTATGCAAGGTTGCTAGCGATTGACGATCCCGCTGGGCACGTGCGCGGCGGCGACGTGGCGACCGGCGGATTCAATGTGCACCTGCTGGTCGTCAAAAAAAATGTCGGCGCCGAAGATCCGCAGGAAATCCCCTTTCGAACGCCCGCCGAGAAACAAGGCCTCGTCGATGCGGATTCCCCATTCCCGGAGGGTCAGAACCACGCGTTTGTGCGCCGGCGCCGAGCGCGCCGTCACCAGCGCCGTGCGAATGGGGTTATTTTCGATCGGATAGGCCGACTGGATCTTGTGCAGTGCCTCCAGCACCGGCCGGAACGGCCCGCCACTGAGTGGCTGCCGGGCTGCGGCCCGCTCGCTGTCGGCGAAAGCATCCAGCCCGCGGCTCTGATAGATGCGCTCCGCCTCGTCACCGAATATCACCGCATCGCCGTCGAAAGCGATGCGTAGCTGCCCGCTGTCACGCCCACTGGAAGCACCCGGCAGGATGGTCGCGGCCGCGTGTCCGGCGGCCAGGGCGCTGCGAACGTCCTCCGCGTTGGTGGACAGGAGCAGGTTGGCGCCGTAGGCCGACATGTATCGATAGGGGCTGGCGCCGTTGGTGAAGGCCGCCCGCTCGATGTTCAAGCCGTAGTGCTCGATGGTGTTGAAAATGCGCAGGCCGGTATCGGCACTGTTCCGTGACAGCAGGATCACCTCCACACCCGGATGGTCCATCCCGTCTTCGTTCAGGGCGAGCAGTTTCTTGGCCAGCGGAAAAGCCACGCCCGGCGGCAGCGGATCGTTCTCGCGTTCGACCTGATATTCCGCGTACCGGGCCAGGCCGTCACGTTCGAATATCTCGTGGCTTTCGCCCATGTCGAACAGGGCACGGGAGGAAATGGCGACGACCAACCGTTCCCCGGTGCCGCTGACGACGTCGTCCGGCGCCTCGGACCTGTCCCGGGTTGTGTGTCGGGTGGAATTCACGGGTCTCGTTTACAACCGGGTTGCGTGCTGACTCCAATCATCATGCCACCGTTGTTTCTCAAAACCCGATAAGTGTGCGGAATACCCACAGGTTCCGGGTCAGGCGGTCACACCGTCAATCAGGCGGCGTGCCGCCCATTGCAGGTATACCACGTCACGCAGGTGACGCGGGCTGCCCGGCTCGGTCCAGCGGACGTCCTCGGCCAGCCGTGAAAAATTCCACAAGGGAAACAGGCGGCGCGCAATCCCGAAGGCTTCGCGCAGACGCTCGGCCGGCAGCAGGCTCTGCCAGGGCGTCAACAACCGTTCCGCCAGGGTTCCCAGGGCGTCCTCACCACCCTCCCAGATGGGCGCCGCCGCCGTGCGCTCACCGGAGGCGGCCTCATCCGCGGCCAGTTGCTCGTCCAGGGTTCCGCCCCGATGCAGGGGCATGCGCAAGCCACCGGTGCGTGGATCGACATGAGCCCGCCACGCGGTTTCGAGCGCGAACAAAGGATGTCCGATGACCGTATCGGCCCAATCCGTCACCAGGGGTCCATTTTCGGTCAGGACCAGGTTGTCGGCGCGGAAATCGGCATGCAGCAAAGCCAGCGGCAGGCCGAAACGGCCCAGTTCCGCCAGAGGGGCGCGATGGGCGTCCAGGACTCGGGCCAGCCGGTCACGTTCGTCATCGTCCAGACGACCGCCGCCTGCCCGCAGCCACGGATCGAGTGATTCGGGATCCTGAGCCAGGGAATCGAGATAAAACAGGTCATGTTCCGGACAGCCGAGACCGCGCCAGGCGTCGAGTTCGACCGAACTCTCCAGCATCAGCGCGCCGAGGGCTTCTGCGCAGTCACCCAGTTGCGCCGCGGTCGTCGGCCGGGATCCCGCGGGATCGAGGTCGGCGGTCAGCATCCAGTTGCGCTCGTCATCGACGGCCAGCGGAGCAGGCACGCGATCCGGCCAGCGCTTCGCGAGTGCGCGGGTCAGCACCGCCTCGGCCGGCGGCCGGCCGTAGCCGGCTTTGAGAAACACCCGCCCGCGGCTGGTCCCCACCCGCAGCAAAGCCGCGGCGTTCGAACCGATGCGGTGCTGCTCCACCGAACCCGTGGCCTGCATCTGCAACTGGTCGAGTTGAAATTCCATCCAGTGACTGGCGGTGTCGAACCAGCCGACCGATTCCCAGGGTGGGCGGGTCCCGGGCGGGCCCTCGCGATGTTGCCGCCGATCTTCGAGCCAGCGGGCGAAGGGGTCGGGTTCGCCCTCGCGGTTGGTGCGGAATTTCTCGTACTGTTCCGGTCCCACCCAGACGGCTTTGAGACGGCGATCGCCGGCACCGGCGAGTTCCATTTCCAGGCAGTGATAGACGCCCGACAGCAGCAGGGGCCGCAACACGCGGGTGTGCAGTCCGTACTTGCGGAACATGCCGTCATTGATCATCTCGGCGCGGTAGTCGATCGGCCCCGGCGCATAGCCGAGCGTGGGTACCGACCAGCCGTCGGCATGTTGCACGGCGAGAAAGGCGGTTTTTTCGGGGTGTCCGATGACCGCGTGACAGGTCACGCGTTCGGGCTCAGCCGAGGGGCTGCTTTGGACCATGAATGAACTCCGCTTAAAGAAATTGCTCGTCGAGGATGCGTTCCTCGAGCGAATGATCGGGATCGAACATCAGCTTCAGGCGAATGTCCTTCTCCTCGAAGACCTCGACGCTGACCACGTTGCGCACTTCCTGCGCGTCGGCCGTCGCGCTGACCGGGCGTTTGTAGGGGTCGAGGATTTCGAACCGGATCCGCGCGCTGCTCGGCAAAACGGCACCCCGCCAACGGCGGGGACGGAACGGCGAAATCGGTGTCAGGGCCAGGGCATCCGTCCCCAGCGGAAGGATGGGGCCGTGCGCGGACAGGTTGTACGCCGTACTTCCGGCGGCGGTAGCCACCAGCACGCCGTCACACACCAGTTCCGGGACTTTCACCGACCCATTGATCTCGATCCGGATATGCGCGGCCTGGTTCATCTGACGCAGCAGGGACACTTCGTTGATCGCCAGTGCTCTTGCCTCACCGCCCGCCTCGGTGGCCGCAACCATGCACAGCGGAGCCAGTTCGACAGTGTTGGCCGTCTCCAGACGCTCGATGAGGCCGTCCTGACGGAACCGGTTCATCAGGAAACCCACGTTGCCGAGTTTCATCCCGTAGACGGGACGGTCGGCCGGCAGCAGACGGTGAAGGGTTCGCAACATGAAACCGTCACCGCCCAGCGCGACGATGACGTCCGCCTCGTCCGGAGAAAACTGGCCGTAACGCTCCGTCAGTTGCTGCAAGGCATCCTGCGCATTATCAGAATGACTGGCGATGAAGTGTATGCGATCGGCGCTCATCGAATCCCCGGGCTCAGCCGCCCTTTCCGCTCGCGGTGCCGGCAACCAGCTGACCCAGCGCCCGGATGGCGACCGACACGGTGGCGTAATCCATTGCCGGCAGATTGGCCATGTCGCTGACCACGTTGATCAACTGCCCCGCGGCCTGGTCATTTTCCTGCATCCAGTGCGCCGTTGGATCCTTGCGCTTGCCGGATTCGCGCAGCACACGCTCCACCAGCCTGTTCTGCTGCGAGAACAATTCGTCACGCAGCAGCGCCCGCGCCTGCGCGTGCCACTGGCCCTTCACCGGCAGGGATTCCAGCTGCTCGCGCAGCCATTTGATTCGCAGCGACTCGCCCAGACCAAAATACACCCGCGCCACGCTCTTCACGTTCATTCGCCGCTGCGCCGCCGTGTCGGCCACATCGAGCGCCGGGAACAGGTGTTCCAGAATGGCCACCCGCCGGGCGAGCGCCGCGGGAAATCCGCCTTCCATGAAGAGGCGTTCCTCGATGGTGATTCGCGCCACATCCGTCTCGGAGAGCATGTCCCGCATCGACTCGGAGAGAACCGCCAGGCCGGGGGCCAGCCGCTCGACATCCTGTTTCACGTCGAGCTCCAGCCCCCTGCGGATCAGGATCCAGCGGGTCGCCTGGCGCAACAGGTTCCACATGGCCAGCAGCGCGCGGTTCTGCAGGCCGGCATCGACCTTGTTGTCCAGCGCTTCGACCGAAGACCAGAAGGCGCGGCCTTCGAATATCTCACGCGCGATGGTGAAGGCCTTGGCGACCGCCGCGGCCGAGGCGCCGGTGTCTTCCTCCATGCGCAGCGTAAAACTCACGCCCATGCGGTTGACCATGCTGTTGGTCACCTGGGTCGCGATGATTTCGCGCCGCAGCCGGTGGTCCTGCATCACGTCGCTGAATCGTTCGCGCAGGGGTTCGGGGAAATACCGCACCAGCTCACGCGACAGGTAATCATCCTCGGGCAGGTCGGACGAAAGCAGCTGCTGGTAGACCACGATTTTGGCGTAGGAAAGCAGAACGGCGAGCTCCGGCCGAAGCAAGCCTTCACCCCGGTTGCGCCGCTCGGTCAGGTCGTCGTCGTCCGGCAGGAATTCGAGCTGGCGGTTGATGACCCCACGATCCTCCATGACCGATATGAAGTGCTGCTTGGCGCCCATGCGCGGGCCGCGCAGTGACTCCATCATCGACAGCGTCTGGGTCTGCAGGTAGTTACTGCGCAGCACCAGGCTTTCCACTTCCTTGGTCATCGAGGCCAGCAGTTTCGGACGCTCGCTTTCCTTGAGCTTGCCGGCCCGGATCGCCTGCGCCAGCAGAATCTTGATGTTCACTTCGTGGTCGGAGGTGTCGACACCGGCCGAATTGTCGATGAAATCGGTATTGACCCGGCCGCCGGCACGCGCGAACTCGATCCGCCCGCGCTGCGTCAGGCCGAGGTTACCGCCCTCGCCCACCACGCGGCAGCGCAGTTCGTTACCGTTGACCCGCAAGCCGTTGTTGGACAGGTCGCCCACATCGGCGTGGCTTTCCGTGGACGCCTTGACATAGGTGCCGATGCCACCGTTCCAGAGCAGATCCACCGGAGCCTTGAGCAACAGCCGGATCAGCAGATGCGGCGCCAGTTGCGTTTCGTCGGTCTGAAGCCATTCGCGAACTTCGGGGCTCAGCGGAATCATCTTGTCCGACCGGGAAAACACACCACCGCCTTTCGAAATCAACTTGCGGTCGTAATCATCCCAACTCGAACGCGGCTTGCGGAACAGACGGCGTCGCTCGGCCCACGAGGTCTTGGGATCGGGATCCGGGTCGAGAAAGACGTGGCGGTGATCGAAGGCCGCCTGCAGGCGGATTTTCCGCGACAGCAGCATGCCGTTGCCGAACACGTCGCCACTCATGTCACCGATGCCCACGACGGTGAACGGCTGGCGCTGGATGTCCACGCCCAGTTCCCGGAAGTGCCGTTTCACCCCCTCCCAGGCGCCCTTGGCGGTAATGCCCATGCCCTTGTGGTCGTAGCCCACCGAACCGCCGGACGCGAAGGCGTCGGCCAACCAGAAATCCCGTTCCAGGGAAATGCCGTTGGCGATATCGGAAAAGGTCGCGGTGCCCTTGTCGGCGGCGACGACCAGGTAACTGTCGTCGTCGTCGTGCCGCACGACCGCTTCGGGATGGATGATTTCCTGCTCATCCAAATTATCCGTTATATCAAGCAATGCATTGATAAATTGCTTATAACAGCGAATTCCTTCCTGCATCAATGCTTCGCGATCGCCCTGCGGCGGTGGCCGCTTGAGGACAAATCCGCCCTTGGCGCCCACCGGAACGATCATCGTGTTCTTCACATTCTGGGCCTTCATCAGCCCCAGCACCTCGGTGCGAAAATCCTCGCGCCGGTCGGACCAGCGAAGGCCGCCGCGCGCAATCTGTCCGCCGCGCAGGTGAATACCCTCGAACTGCGGCGAATAGACCCAGATCTCACGATAGGGCCGCGGCAGGGGCATGTCCGCGACCCGCGCAGAATCGATCTTGAAACTGATGTACTCGCGCATGGCCCCGGAATCGTCCGACCGAAAGTAACTGGTCCTCAGCGTGGCCCGCATCATGTTGTAGAAGGCGTGGAGAATGCGATCCTCATCCAGGCTGGAGACCGAGGCGAGCGCACGCTGGAACGCGGTGCGGATGGTCGCCGCCTGATGGTCGACGTCCGCCCCGGCCCGGGCGGCCACCAGGTCGCCGATGTATTCCCCGAGCACCTCGTCCTTGCGTTGCGATTCGCTGAGCAGCGCCTCGAAGGTTCGCGAAAGGTTACGAGCCGCCTGCTCACGCCGAAACTCCGTTTCGCCGGGCCGTTCCGGGTCGAACCTGGCTTCGAACAGTTCAATCAGCAGGCGGGCGATGGCCGGAAACTTGGCCAGCGTTTCGGCCATGTAATTCTGGGAAAACGGCGAGCCCACCTGCAGCAGGTACTTGCAATAGGCCCGCAGGACCTTGGCCTGGCGCCAATTCATCTGCGCGGCGATCACCAGGTGGTTGAATCGATCGCTTTCGGTCTGTCCGTACAGGGTCTTCTCGAACGCCTCCTGGAATCGATCGCGGATGATTTCCAGGTTGAGATCGCGTTCGACCGCGGGAATCATGTCGAAGTCCTGGATCCACAATCGCTGGTCATCGGCCATGCGCAACTCGTAGGGACGTTCGCTGACGATCCGCAGACCGAGGTTCTCCAGCATCGGCAGAACCTCCGACAGGGGAATGGGATCATCACGCCGGAACAACTTCAGCCGAACGATCCCGCTGCGCTGTCGGCGCGGCCGGTACAGACTCATACGCAGATCTTCGCCGTCGCTCACCGCGTCGGCGTTGTCGACATCGAATCCCGCCACCCATGGCGAAACGTCCTCTTTGTAGGCCTCGGGGAACGCCCCCTCGAAACGCGAGGCCAGTTCCAGGCCATCCTCCTCACCGTGTTTCTGCACCAGGATGGCCGTCAGTTCATCGTTCCAGGAACGGACCGCGTCGACGATCTTCTGCTCCAGCAGCGCCACGTCGGGCTTGAGCTCGGCGCCGGGATGCGGCCGGATGATGACGTGCAGGCGCGCCAGCATCGACTCCGAAATATTGACCACGAAGTCGAGTTTGCGGCCTTTCAGCGCCCGTTTGAGAATGGCCTGGATGCGCTCGCGATTCTCGGTATTGAAGCGCTCCCGCGGAATGTAGACCAGGCAGGAATAAAAACGGCCGTAACGTTCCCGCCGGATGAACAGGCGCACCCGCCGGCGTTCCTGCAGGTTCAGCACGCCTTCGGCGATTTCGGCAAGCTCCCCGGCCTCGGCCTGGAACAGGTCGTCCCGCGGCAAGGTTTCGAGAATGTGCATCATGGTCTTCCAGGCATGACTGCCCGGATGCAGACCCAGGGAATCGAGCACCTGGCGGGCACGGCCGCGGATCAACGGCGTGTTCATCACGCTGAGACTGTAAGCGCTGGATGTGAACAGGCCGAGGAACCGGCGCTCAGCCACGGTGCGGCCCCGCTTGTCGAAGCGCAACACGCCGATGTAGTCCAGGTAACCCACCCGGTGCACGGTCGAGCGGGCATTGGTCTTGGTGATGATCAACGGCGTTTCGGAACTGCTTTTGCGAGCTTCCTCGGCCAGGCTCGTCAACGGGCGCGCACGCACCGAATCACCGGACTCACGCAAGATGCCCAGACCGGAGCCGGAGACGATCCGCAGATCGTGTCCCTTTTTGCCGCGCACCACTTCGTAGTCACGCACGCCCAGGAAGATAAACTGGTCGTCGATCAACCAGGACATGAAGTCCTGGCACTCCTGCATGAACCCGGCATCTGCCTGCGGCGCCCATGCGGGCATCAGTTCACGGGTTTCCCTGGCGACTTCCACCATCCGCCTCCAGTCGGCCACGGCGACATCGACGTCGGCAATGGCGGCCCGCAGACGCTGCTCGATGGTCTGCAGCACCTCGGGACTGGTTTGCCGGTTGATCTGTATCTGGATGAAGGATTCAGCGATGGCGTCACCATCGTCACGATCACTGATCGCCGTCAGGCGTCCGCTCTTTCCGCGCCGGACCCGGATGACCGGATGGATGATCAGGTGCACGTCGAAACCCAGCTCCGACAACGCCAGAGTCGCCGTGTCGACGAGGAAGGGTTTGTCATCATTGACCATTTCGATGACAGTGTGATCGCTTTCCCAGCCGTGCCGGCGGCGATCGGGATTGAACACGCGAACCAGCGTGCTGCCGGGCTTGCGCGTGGCGATGAATTTGAGCTGCGAATCGACCACATCCGCGAGCACTTCCGGGTTGGTGCTCGCGAGCTCCTCCATCGGCACCCGGCGAAAATAAGGCTCGATGTAATCCTGGGCCAGGCGTGTCTTGCGCTCGCCGAATCTGGTGGACAGCACCTGGCGCAGCTGCTCGATCAGTTCGGCTTTCCGGACTTCCTCTCGCGAGTTCATGGCATCACCGATTCAGCGCAAGCCCGTCTCCAGGCGGCCGATGACCATGCGCTGGATCTCGCTGGTCCCCTCGTAAATCTCGGTAATCTTGGCATCACGGAAATAACGCTCGACGGGCATTTCCTTGCTGTACCCCATACCGCCGTGGATCTGCACCGCCTGGTGCGCCACCCACATCGCCGTTTCGGAGGCGAACAGTTTGGCCATGCTGCCCTCGAGCGTATACCGTTTGCCACTCTTCTCACCCTGCTCTTTGGCCCAGGCGGCACGCAGGGTCAGCAGGCGAGCGGCCTCCAGGCGGGATTTCATGTCGGCGATCTTGGCCTGCAACATCTGAAAGGATCCGATCTCCTGCCCGAAGGCCTTGCGCTCGCGCACGTAGGCGAGGCTGGCATCATAGGCGGCCTGCGCGATGCCGACCGCCTGGGCGGCGATGCCGATGCGGCCGGCGTCGAGGACGCCCATGGCGATTTTGAAGCCCTCGCCTTCTTCACCGAGGCGGCAGTCCGCCGGGCAGTGATAGTCCTCCAGTTCGATCTCGCACGTGGCGGATGCCCGGATACCCAGCTTGGGCTCCGTCTTGCCACGAACAAACCCGTCCTTCGACGTGTCGATGACAAAAGCCGACACGCCGCGCGCTCCGGCCTGGGGGTCGGTCATCGCGAACAAAACGACATAGTCGGCCACCGGCCCCGAGGTGATCCAGGACTTCTTGCCGTTGATCACGTAATGGCCGCCGTCTTCAGACCGCACGGCGCGGGTGCGCATGTTGGCGGAGTCGGATCCGGACTGCGGTTCGGTCAGGGCGTAGGCGCCGATCGCCTGGCCCGAAGCCACCGGTGTCACGAAACGCTGCTTCTGCTCCTCGGTTCCATTTTTCAGAATGCCGTGCGCGTACAGGGAATTATTGACGGACATGATCGTGCCGTGCGCGGCATCGGCAGCGCTGATTTCGATCATCGCCAGCACATAGCCGATGGGGTCGAGGCCGGCACCGCCATATTCAGCCGGGACTTCAACCCCCATCAGACCCAGCTCACCCATCTGGGCGATGGTCGCGGCGGGGAACTCTCCACTGGCGTCATAGCCGGCCGCAACCGGCACGATTTCGTCGCGGGCGAAATCATGCGCCGCCGCCTGGATCATCAACTGCTCTTCAGTCAACTCGAACTGCATCGTAGGGGCACCCTGTCCACGTCTTTGAAGGGGCTGCAATTATACGTGCTACGGGCGCACAATACTGCCCCGTCCGGGCCGACGGGGCCGGCGTATTGACCTCAACGCCCGCAACCGATAGTCTTCATATATCTTCGAATCAAGATATAGAGATATATGCCCACGGGCGACTTGGCAAAGCTGGATCTGCAACAGGCGAGCCTGCACTGCCGCCTGCTGGCCGATTCTACACGACTGCGTCTGCTGCTCCTGCTGGAGGAGGAGGAGCTCAGCGTGGCCGAACTCGCCGCCATCACTCAGTTGGCCCAGCCACGTGTATCCACCCATCTCGCCCGGCTGAAAGAAGCCCGCCTGGTCATCGACCGGCGTGAAGGCGTGTTCGTGTATTACCGCATTGTCTCCCCCTTTGACGACACGGCGTTGGCGGAATTGTGGCAGGTGCTCAGGCAAAGCCGCTCCGACCCTCTGGTGCAGCAGGATCTGGAACGCATCCCGCAGGTGCTGCGCAAACGAACCGGCGATACCTGGGCCGAAAGCGTCGCCGGCGACATGGACCGGCATTATTCGCCCGGCCGGACCTGGGAGGCGACCACCCGTGCGCTGGTGCACCTGGCTGATCCGGGCGACGTGCTGGATGTCGCCTCCGGTGACGGCGTGCTGGCGGAACTGCTCGCCCCGGTGGCACGCAGCGTGGTCTGTGTGGATATCAGTGAGAAAGTCGTCGCCGCCGGCCGGCGTCGGCTGAAGTCGCGCTCCAACGTGCGTTTCGAAACCGGAGACATGCACGAACTTCCGGTTCCGCCCGAGTCGTTCGACACCGTTTTGCTGATGCATGCCCTGACCTATACCGGGCGCCCGGAAGCCGTGCTCACCGCGGCGGTGTCGGCGCTGCGCCCGGGCGGGCGGCTGCTGGCCGTGACCCTGGCCCGGCACCGGCACGAAAAAGCCGTGCAACCCTACAACCACGTCAACCTCGGATTCACCGAGAAACAGCTGCGCGGCCTGGCGGAAAACGCCGGCCTCGACGTGGCCTTCTGCGCGCTTTCCGCGATCGAAAAACGCGCCCCCAATTTTTCGGTACTGACCCTTTACGGAACCAAATCTCGCCCATGAACACACTGCCTTACCGCGACCCCCAGCGGGCCGACCTGCTGGCCCGCCTCATGCACGATCGCATCCTGGTCACCGACGGCGCGATGGGCACCATGATCCAGAGCCTGGGCCTGGGCGAGGCGGATTTCCGCGGCGAACGTTTCGCCGATCACGAATCACCATTGCGCGGCAACAACGACCTGCTCAACCTGACCCGGCCCCGAGACATTCGCGCCATCCACGACTCCTTCCTGGACGCCGGTGCGGACCTGCTCGGTACCAACACCTTCAACGCCACGTCGATTGCCCAGGATGACTACGCAACGATTCATTGCGTACGGGAGATCAACCGGGCCGGCGCGGAACTGGCGGTGGCGGCCGCCCGGGCCGCCGAAGCGGATGAGCCCGACCGTCCGCGATTCGTCATGGGCGCGCTGGGGCCGACCAACCGGACGGCTTCACTGTCGCCGGACGTCAATCGGCCGGAATTCCGCAACATCGACTTCGACGGTTTGCGGGAGGCCTATGCCGAGGCTTCTCTCGGCCTGTGCGAAGGCGGTTGCGACCTGCTCGTCGTGGAAACCGTGTTTGACACGCTCAACTGCAAGGCAGCGCTGTTCGGCATCGGTGATACGTTCGAGGCGCTGGGCTACCGCCTGCCCGTGGTCATTTCCGGCACCATCGTCGATGCCAGCGGACGCACCCTGTCGGGCCAGACCGTGGAAGCCTTCTGGCACTCCATCCGGCATGCGAAGCCGTTCGCCGTCGGCCTCAATTGCGCGCTGGGCGCGACCGAGATTCGCCCCTGGATCCGCGCGCTCGCGCGGGCAGCCGACTGCCCGGTGATCCTCTATCCCAATGCCGGCCTTCCCAACGAGCTCGGCGAATACGACGACAGCCCCGAACACATGGCCGAGGTCATCGGTGAATTCGCCGCCGAAGGGCTGCTGAACATCGTCGGCGGCTGTTGCGGCACCACCCCGGCTCACATCGCCCGCATCGCCGCCGCCGTGGAGGGCAAGAGACCCCGCACTCCGCCTCAGCCGGAACGCCATTGCCGTTTGTCCGGACTCGAACCACTGACCCTCACTCCAGATCTGAACTTCGTGAACGTCGGCGAGCGGACCAACGTCACCGGCTCGGCCGTGTTTCGCCGGCTGATCGAGAACGACCAGTACGCCGAGGCCCTCGATGTGGCCCGCCAACAGGTGGAGAACGGCGCCCAGATCATCGATGTGAACATGGACGAGGGACTGCTGGACGGCCCCGCGGCGATGCGCCACTTTCTCAACCTCATCGCGACGGAACCGGACATCGCACGGGTGCCGGTGATGGTGGACTCCTCGCGCTGGGACGTGATCGAGGCCGGACTGAAATGCCTGCAGGGCAAGGGCATCGTCAATTCCATCAGTCTCAAGGAAGGCGAAGCGGCGTTCATCGAACAGGCGCGGCTGGTGATGCGCTACGGCGCCGCGGCCATCATCATGGCATTCGACGAGAATGGCCAGGCCGACAGCCTGGAACGGCGGGTCGAGATCTGCCAACGCGCCTGGCGCCTCCTGACCGAAACCGTCGGCTTTCCGCCCGAAGACATCATTTTCGATCCGAACATTTTCGCCATTGCCACCGGCATCGAAGAACACTCCAACTACGGCGTGGACTTCATCGAAGCCACCCGGCGGATCAAGGAACGCTGCCCGGGCGCCCTGATTTCCGGGGGCGTGAGCAACATCTCGTTTTCGTTCCGCGGCCAGAACCGCGTGCGCGAGGCGATCCACTCGGTGTTCCTCTACCACGCCATCCAGGCCGGCATGGACATGGGTATCGTCAACGCCGGCCAGCTCGAGGTTTACGACGAAATCGATCCGGTGCTGCGCGAGGCGGTCGAAGACGTGGTGCTCAATCGCCGCGAGGACGCCACCGAACGCCTGCTGGACATCGCACGCTCTTTTCAGGGCGATACGGCGCGCGAAGCCGCCGATGAAGCCTGGCGCGAAGGCCCGGTACGTGAACGGCTGGTGCACGCCCTCGTCAAAGGCATCACCACTTACATCGAGGAGGACACCGAGGAAGCCCGCCAGGCTTCAAGCCGGGCCCTGGATGTGATCGAAGGTCCGCTGATGGACGGTATGAATGTGGTGGGAGACCTGTTCGGCGATGGCCGGATGTTTCTGCCACAGGTGGTAAAGAGTGCGCGGGTCATGAAACAGGCCGTCGCCTACCTGATTCCCCACATCGAGCGGGAAAAAGCCGAGGCTGGCGGGCAAGCCCAGGAACAGGCGCATGTCCTGATGGCTACGGTCAAGGGTGACGTGCACGACATCGGAAAAAACATCGTCGCTGTCGTTCTGCGCTGCAACAACTTCCGGGTCACCGATCTGGGAGTCATGGTGCCGGGCGAAACCATTCTCGACACGGCACTGCGCGAAAAAGCCGATATTGTGGGTCTGTCCGGCCTGATTACGCCCTCACTGGAAGAAATGCGGCAGGTGGCCGAGGAGATGGCGCGCCGCGGCATGGATTTGCCGCTGATGATCGGCGGCGCGACCACCTCACGCGTCCACACGGCGCTGCGCATCGACCCCCAGTATGAAAACGGTGTGTTCTGGGTCAAAGATGCCTCACGAGCCGTCGGTGTCGCACGTAAACTCACCGACAGCGACAGTCGGCGCGAGCTGCAGGAGAGCACCGCACAGGATTACGCCGCACTGCGCGAGCGGCGCGCGAAGGGCAGCCGGCGTGCACCACCGGTGGCGATCGACGTGGCGCGAAAAAACCGACTGGCCATCGACTGGACCGGCGGAGTAGCACCACCACCCGTCCGGCCCGGCCTGACGGTGTTCCGGGATTACCCGCTGGAGGAATTGCTCGACTACATCGACTGGACCCCCTTCTTTCAGACCTGGGAACTGGCGGGCCGTTACCCGGACATCCTGCAGGACGAAGTCGTTGGTGAAACCGCTTCGAGCCTGTTCGAGGATGCGCGCGCCATGCTGGACCGCATGGTTTCCGAACGCTGGGTCCGGGCCGCCGCCGTGGTGGGTATCTACCCGGCCGAAGCCCGGGGTGACGACGTCGTGATCTTCACCGGCTCCGATCGCGGGGAAACGCTCGAACGATTTTCGTTTCTGCGCCAGCAGAAACACAAGGCCGATGGCCGGCCCAATCTGTGCCTGGCGGATTTCATCGTGCCCGCGGATGCGCCGGGCGCCGGACCCGACCATCTCGGCCTGTTCGCAGTGACCGCCGGACTCGGCATCGAGGAACGGGTCGCCGAATTCGAACGCGACAACGACGATTACCAGGCGATCCTGCTCAAGGCCCTGGCCGACCGCCTGGCCGAAGCCCTGGCCGAGCGCATGCACGAACGGGTACGCCGGGAGCTGTGGGCTTATCAAGCCGATGAAAGCCTGAGCAACGAGGATCTGATCAAGGAACGCTACCAGGGCATCCGCCCTGCCCCGGGCTACCCGGCCTGCCCGGACCACAGTGAAAAAGAAAAAATATTCCGGGTTCTCTCGGCGCCGGAAAATGCCGGCATGCAACTTACCGAAGGATTGGCGATGCTGCCCGCCGCGAGCGTGTCGGGCTACTACTTCGCCCACCCCGAATCACAGTATTTCGTGGTCGGACCTGTGCTGCCGGATCAAATCGAGGACTACGCCAGGCGTAAAGGCTGTGACGCCGACCAGGTCAGGCGAATGCTGCCGGCCAATCTGCACGACTGAACCGGCCGCGCCAACCGCTGCAGCGGTGCCTTCAAGCTTCTTCGGCCTCATCGGCCGAACCGGAGTCGTCGGCGTCCGTATCGGCAGCGAGGTCCACAACGTGTTCCGAGGAAATCTGGCGCACCGCATCGACGTGACCCGGCTCGAGTATGTGATAGCCCCCCATCAGGTACACCAGGCCCAGGCGGTTTTCGTTCAGGCCCTCGAGCTGTTCCGCGGTGACGTGAACCTTGCGGATCCGTCCCTTGTACATGAAATACCGGGCTTCTTCGGCGTCAGCGTCGTTCAACCGGTTGGGTTCAACGATGGCCCGTATCGACTCGTTGATCTTGCGGCGGCGGCGGTCTTCTTCGCGTTTGCGGCGCTTGGCGGCGCGTGCTTCGGACTTCTCCACCTCCTCGCGCAGGCGGAACGCCTCTTCCAGGGTGAGATCGGCCCCGGCCCTGGCCTTCGCTTCAAGCCCGGCCGTGGCCCCGGGCCCACGGCCACCGTCCTTTCGCGGCTTGCGTCGTGACGGCTTGCCCCGTTTGCGCTTCCCCGCCGGCCGGTCCTTGGCCAAACCCAATTCCAGCAGTTGATCCTGCAGTGACTTGCTCATGAACTGTCCTCGCGCGGCGTTATGCCGCGCACCCCTCCTTCGATGTTTTCGCGCATCCATTCCAGGGTCGCGCGCAGCCCCTGTTCAAGTGAAATGCGATGACGCCAGCCCAATGCCCGAATGCGGGCGACGTCGAGCAGTTTACGCGGCGTTCCGTCCGGTTTCGACGGGTCGAATTCGATGCTCCCCCGGTAACCGGCCAGATCGGCGATGCGTTGGGCGAGTTCGGCGATCCCGATGTCCTCGCCGACCCCGATATTGATGTGCGAAGCCCGTTCCGGAAGCCCGGACCAGAATGTCCCGGCATCAGCCCGCATCACGCACAGGCACGCGTCCGCGAGGTCATCCACGTGCAGGAATTCGCGGCGCGGACGGCCACTGCCCCAGACCCGCACGGATTCGCGGCCGTCGGCCGCCGCCTCGTCGAAGCGCCGCAACAGCGCGGGCAGCACGTGGCTGGTTTCGGGGTCGAAATTGTCCCCGGGGCCGTACAGATTGGTCGGCATCACGCTGCGAAAATCCGCCCCATGCTGACGGTGGTAGGCTTCACACGACTTCAGGCCGGCGATCTTGGCCACCGCGTAGGCGTCGTTGGTCGCCTCCAGCGGGCCGGTCAGCAGCGCCTCTTCTCGAATCGGCTGTTCAGCCAGGCGGGGATAGATGCACGAACTGCCCAGAAACAACAGCCGTTCCACACCGGCGCGGTGCGCCGCATCGATGACGTGGGTCTGGATCAACAGGTTGTCGCGGATGAAATCCGCCGGCCAGGTATCGTTGGCCAGGATGCCGCCAACCCGGGCCGCCGCCAGGTAGACCTGGTCGATCCGGGTGTCACCGAAAAACTGCTCGACCTGTGACTGGCGCGTCAGATCGAGATCCGCGCGGTCGCAGGTGATTGTTTCGACGTCGTTTTCATCTTGCAGGCGCCGCAACAGCGCGGAACCGACCATGCCGCGATGGCCGGCGACGAAGACGCGGTGCGGCCGATCCTCCGCGACCGCCATCAGAGCCGCTCCCGATCGTCTCGGACCAGCGCCTCCTCGCGAGCCAGGCGCAGGTCATGGTCGACCATTTCCGCCACCAGAGCCCCGAATTCGGTGCGTGGTGCCCAGCCCAGTTCGCGGCGCGCCAGCGACGCATCGCCCAGCAGGGTTTCGACTTCGGCGGCGCGATAATAGCGCGAATCGATTCGGGTAATGACATCATCCGTGCGAAAGGCCAGCTCCGGATTTTCCGAAGCGACGACAACCGCGTGTTCCGATTCGTCTTCACCGCGCCATTCGATCCGGACGCCCATGCGGGAAGCCGCCGCCACCACGAAGTCCCGCACTGAATGCTGTACGCCGGTGGCGATCACGTAATCCCGCGGCGCGTCCTGCTGCAGCATCAGCCACTGCGCCTCGACATAGTCCCGGGCATGGCCCCAGTCGCGGCGCGCATCGAGGTTGCCCAGGTAGACGCAGTCGTCCAGCCCATGCGCGATGCGCGCCAGCCCGCGTGTGATCTTGCGTGTCACGAACGTCTCGCCGCGCAGCGGTGACTCGTGGTTGAACAGAATGCCGTTGCAGGCGAACAGACCGTAGGCTTCCCGGTAATTGACCACGATCCAGTAGGCGTACAACTTGGCGACGCCGTAGGGCGACCGCGGGTAGAACGGCGTGCTCTCGGTCTGGGGCATTTCCTGCACCTTGCCGAACATTTCCGACGTCGAGGCCTGGTAGAAACGGCAGGCCCGCTCGAGACCGAGGTTACGAATGGCTTCCAGCAGGCGCAGGGTTCCCACCGCGTCCGACTCGGCGGTGTACTCAGGTTCCTCGAACGACACGGCGACATGACTCTGCGCCGCCAGGTTGTAGATTTCGTCCGGCTGCACGGCCTGGATGGTCCGCTGCAGGCTGGAACCATCCGTCAGGTCGCCGTAGTGCAGGTGCAGCCGGGCTCCCTGTTCGTGCGGATCGGCGTAGAGATGATCGATACGCTGTGTATTGATCAGGGACGCACGGCGCTTGATGCCGTGTACTTCGTATCCCTTGCCGAGCAGGAATTCAGCCAGATACGCGCCGTCCTGTCCGGTGATACCCGTTATCAAAGCTCGCTTGGTCATGATGATCCGTACCCGGGCCCGTCAGGGTCGTCCGATGGCGTAATAGGTAAACCCCCTGCGGCGCACCACGTCCGGCGACCAGATATTGCGGCCGTCGACCAGCACGGGTTGACGCATGGACTGGTGCAGTCGACCGAAATCAGGTGCCCAGTAAGGCTTCCATTCGGTCACCAGCACCAGGGCGTCCGCACCGTCGGCGGCCTCATAGGGATCCTCGGCGAGATGCAGTCCCGCGGCACCGTCAAACACCCGCGAAGCCTCGTCCAGGGCCTCCGGGTCGTGGGCGGCGACTTCGGCGCCCCGCTCCAGCAGGCTGCGGATGAGCACCACGCTGGGGGCTTCGCGCATGTCGTCGGTATTGGGCTTGAACGAAAGCCCCCAGATCGCGATCCGGGTGCTGTTCAGCGCATCGCCGAAATGGGATTTGAGCCGCGCGAACGCCTTTTCCTTCTGGCGATTGTTGACCGCCTCGACGGCGCGCAGCAACTCGGCTTCGTAGCCAAACTGGCTGGCCGTCCGCTCCAGCGCGCGAACGTCCTTGGGAAAACACGAGCCCCCGTAGCCGACCCCCGGATAAATGAATGAGTAACCAATGCGCGGATCGGAACCGATGCCCAGACGGACATGCTCGATGTCCGCTCCGACCCGTTCGGCCAGGTTGGACAATTCATTCATCAGGCTGATCTTGGTCGCGAGCATGGCATTGGCCGCGTACTTGGTCAGTTCAGACGAACGGATGTCCATGCACAGCAGTTTTTCGTGGTTGCGATTGAACGGGGCGTAGAGTTCGCGCAACAGGTGTTCGGCTTCTTCGTCATCGGTGCCGACCACGATCCGGTCGGGCTTCATGAAATCCGCGATGGCGGCGCCTTCCTTGAGGAATTCCGGATTGGAAGCGACCGTGAATGGCACCTGGGCACCCCGCTCGTCCAGGGCGCCCTGGATGGCCGAACGTACCTGTTCGCAGGTGCCGACCGGAACCGTCGATTTAACCACCACCAGCAGCGGGGACTGCAGGAGATGCCCGACACCGCGGGCCACGTTCAGCACGTGGCTGAGGTCGGCCGAACCGTCCTCGCCGGGCGGGGTCCCGACCGCGATGAAGAGCACTTCGGCATGTTCGACCGCCGATTCCAGCGACGTGGTGAAATCCAGCCGGCCCTGTCGTGTGTTTTCCTCGATCAAGGCGTCGAGGCCCGGCTCGAAGATCGGCACGACGCCACGGCGCAGTCCGTCGATCCGGTCTTCGTCGATGTCCATGCAGCGCACGTGGTGACCCACTTCCGACAGACCGGCCCCGCTGACCAGTCCCACATAGCCACTGCCCACAATCGAAATTCGCATGCCACTTCCTCGTGTCCGTCCGCCACCCCGCAGAACACCGTCCGGAGGTCGCGGCACCGGTATTGTAATGAAATCCCCCGCCGGGGCGGGCATCAACCGCCGTAGTATTCCCGGAACCAGGCCACGAAATCGGCGACCCCCCGCTCCAGTGGCGTATCCGGGCGGTACCCGTAATCCCGCTCGAGGTCGCTGCAGTCCGCCCATGTGCTGTGCACATCGCCGGGTTGCGCGGCTACTTTCTCGTAGCGCCCTTCCCGGCCCAGGCAGGTTTCGAGCACGCGCAGGAATTCCATCAACTCCACCGGCCGGCTGTTACCGATGTTATACACACGGAACGGTGCGTCGCTGGACGCCGGATCGCGATCGCCACCGGGTTCACCGGCGGATGGCGGTTCTCCCAGCGCGACGGCGAGCACGCCGGCAACGATGTCGTCCACGTAGGTAAAGTCCCGCTGATGATCACCGTAATTGAACAGCCGGATGGTTTCGCCTTCGCTGATGGCGCGGGCGAACCGGATCGGCGCCATGTCGGGCCGGCCCCAGGGACCGTAGACGGTGAAGAACCTCAGCCCCGTCACCGGCAGCCGGTACAAATGAGCATAAACGTGCGCCATCAACTCGTTGGCACGTTTACTCGCCGCGTACAGGGACAGGGGATGATCGACCGGATCGTGCTCGGAGAATGGCACCTGTGGGCTGTCCCCGTACACCGAACTGGATGACGCATACACCAGGTGCGGTACGCCCGCATGTCGACAGGCCTCCAGCACCGAGGCGAAGCCCACCAGGTTGGAATGCACGTAGGCCATGGGTTGGTCGATGGAGTAACGCACCCCGGGCTGCGCCGCCAGGTGCACCACCCGCTGTGGAGCCTCGTTGCGTACCAGCGATCCGAAGGCCGCGGTATCGGCCACGTCCAGCCGCTCGAAGCGGAATCCTTCCCGGCGCTCGAGCCGGGCCAGGCGGTCGCTTTTCAAACGGGGGTCGTAATAGGGATCCAGCGTATCCACGCCGGTGACGGCATGGCCGCGCTCGAGCAGAGCGAGCGCGACATGCATGCCGATAAAACCCGCTGCACCGGTGACGATCAGACGCACGGCACGTCCGTCCTCGGAAGCAGGCGGGAGCGGGCCGGTACTACTGCCCTTCGATGCCGAGCAGTTCGACTTCGAAGATCAGGGTCGCATTGGGCCCGATCGGTCCGCCACCGGTGGGCCCGTAGGCCAGGTCCGAAGGGATGTAGAACATGAACTTGCTGCCCACCGGCATCAGTTGCAGCCCCTCGGCCCAGCCCGGGATGACCTTGTCCAGTTCGAAGGAAATGGGTTCGCCACGCGCGTAGGAACTGTCAAATTCCTCTCCGCTGAGCAGGGTGCCGCGATAGTGTACGCGCACACGGTCGGTGGCCGCGGGCCGGGGACCGTCGCCCATTTCGATGACCTCGTACTGCAACCCGCTGTCAGTGACGACGACACCTTCCTTGTTGCGGTTCTCCAGCAGGAAGCGGTCACCCTCGGCGGCATTGGCTCCGGCAACGGCTTCGCGTTCCGCTTCCGCCGCGGCACGCCGCTTGGCGATGTAGCCTTCGCGGATCGTCGCCGCTTCTTCCGGCGACAACGCCGGAGTTTCATCGTTGTACACGGCGCGAATGGCATCGAAAAGTGCGTCGAGGTCGAGCTCCGTGCCTTGCTGTTTGAGGGATGCACCGATATCCATACCGATGATGTAGCCGAGTTTTTCGGCTTCTGTCTGGGGCTGCGCGGCGGCCGTACTGGCGCTGAAAATGAGGGCGGCCAGCAGTCCCGCGACGGAAATTGATCGCATTGCGTTGATACTCCTTGTTTGAGTCGCACGGAGGTCGTGCCCGGATCGGACAAGGACGTTCCGAGCCGCGGATTGTCCCCTGATTGGCCGGCTGAGGCAAATCAGCACGGCTGTCGCGCCTGCGTCCGCACCAAGCTGCCTCATGCTCCGCGGCGCGGCGGCGGGAGCGCGGGAAACCCCTTGGCTTTTTTCGGAACTGGTGTTATAGTTCAGTACAACACCAAAGCGATAATTGAGAATACCGGGTATTCACATGCTGCACTTCAAACGTCAAAGGTATCTTCGCGTCCCGCACCAGGTCGCTGTGTTGACCGCCCTGATACTGCTGGTCACGGCCTGGACCGCCGACCCGCCGGAGGATTGGAACGAGCAGGCGGCGGCACCCGCCACTGCCGCCGGCCTGGAACAGAACGTCACGGTCAGTGACGTCCAGGAGTCCACGCCGGACGGGCGGACGGAGTCACCGATGCGTTTCAGCCTCATGCTGTTTCGTTTCAACTAGGCATCCGCCGACACGTGGGCGCCCGTTGGAACGACATCGAGCCAATCTACTGGCAGCTCAAGGAGCGGACCGTCGCAATGATACTGGACGGTACGCTCGGCGAAGGTGACGCCCTGCCCTCGGTGCGTACGGTCGCCTCGGAACTGCAGCTCAATCCCATTACGGTTTCAAAGTCCTACCAGGCCCTGGTTGACGAAGGGCTGGTGGAGAAACGCCGCGGCCTGGGCATGTTCGTTCGCGACGGCGCCCGGCAGAGCCTGCTCGACAGCGAGCGCCAGCGTTTTCTGAAGCAGGAGTGGCCGGCCACACTGAAACGCATCCGGCAACTCGGCATGGATCCGGCGGAACTGCTCAATAACATCACCGATGACGGGGAGTCGCCATCATGAATCCGATCATCTCCGCCCGGGGACTGACCAAGCAGTATGGCCGCCTGAAGGCACTCGATCGGATCGACATCGATATCCCGGTGGGCCGCATCGTCGGACTGATCGGGCCGAATGGCGCCGGCAAAACCACGATGATGAAGGCCATCCTCGGTCTCGCCACCTTCGAAGGCGAACTGAGCGTGCTGGGCCTCGATCCTTCACGGCAGCGGGCCCGCCTGATGAACGATGTCTGCTTCATCGCCGACGTCGCGGTGCTGCCACGCTGGATCCGGGTCAGTCAGCTGATCGACCTCACCGAGAACATTCACCCGCGCTTTTCGCGCGAACGCTGCATGCAGTACCTGGCGCGCACGCGGGTCACTCCGGATCAGAAAGTGAAGCAGCTGTCCAAAGGCATGGTCGCACAGCTGCACTTGGCCCTGGTCATGTCCATCGACGCCCGCCTGCTGGTGCTGGATGAACCCACCCTGGGCCTGGACATCCTGTACCGCAAGGAGTTCTACTCCAATCTGCTGAGCGATTATTTCGACGAAGAACGAACCATCGTCATCACCACCCACCAGGTCGAGGAAGTGGAACACATCCTGACCGACCTGGTGTTCATCGCCGACGGCCGCCTCGCCCTGAACTGCAGCATGGAAGAGGTCCAGGCGCGCTACGTGGAATTGATGGTCACCCCGGCCGACCTGGAAGCCGCACGGAGCCAGGGACCGATCCACGAGCGGGAGATGTTCGGCCGCCACATTCTGCTGTTTGTCGACGCCGACCGGGAACGGCTGGCGCAACTGGGTGAGCTGCACACGCCGAGCGTCGCCGACCTGTTCGTCGCCACCCTGAGCGGAGGTGAGGCATGAAACGGCTGATCGCGCTCACGCGCCGGGAATTCTGGGAGAACAAGGGCGCGTTCCGCACCACGCCGATGGTCATCGGCGGCGTGTACGTGGCCCTGCTGCTGATGTCGCTGTTCACCACGGCACATTTCGACAACGATTTGTATACCTTTCGTGAGGGCATCCGGTTCCTGGCCGGCCAACCCCGGGATTTCCGCGCAGAGCACCTGTACGAGGTGATGATCGGCAGCTCCGTGCTGTTTACCGTCGTGCTGTCGGTCGTGGTGTTTTTCTACCTGCTGGGCTCACTGTACGACGACCGCAAGGACCGCAGCATCCTGTTCTGGAAATCGCTGCCTGCATCCGACCTGCTGACCATCGGGTCCAAGCTGGCGGCCGGCATGGTGGTCGCTCCGGTCATGTTCTGGATCATGTTCGTCGCGACCCACATCGTCATGGCCCTGATCTGCGTGATCATCGTCTGGTCGGTCGGAGAGAATCCATGGACCCTGTTTCTCGGGGTCGTCAATCCGGTCAAGGCCTGGTCCGTGGTCCTGCTCAGCTACCTGGCCGCGTCAATCTGGTTTCTTCCGTTTCACGGCTGGCTGTTGCTGGTATCGGCGTTCGCACCACGCATTCCCTTGTTGTTCGCGGTCCTGCCACCGATCGTTTTCGCGATACTGCAAATCTGGATCGACTTCCTGCGCACCTTCACGCTCGACAGCAGCCTGTTTGGCCTCATTGGCGAATGGATTTCCAACAGCCCGGCCATCATGACCGCCCAGGTGCACGACGGTACCGGTGAAGTGGCGCTCGGGGTTCCCGTCACCGATGCGTTCGATCACTCGGTCACGGTCATGAACATCCTCGCCCGCCTGTTCTCGCTGCAGATGCTGGGTGGCCTCGCCGTCGCCGCGGTATTCCTGGCGGGCGCCCTGTGGCTGCGGCGCCGGGCAACCGACAGTTAGAGCCGGCGAGCGTGTGAATTCGCCCTTTCAACGGATTCTGTTCAGCACGCACACCGCACGTCATTACATGCCGCCGCCCGGGTACGCCGCGGATTGCGTCGTCTGCGGGCCGGACTACGAGAATGCGTTCTCGGTGGACGGACGGGTGCGGAGCCTGCGCACGCCGACCGCCGCACCGTACGACATCGCCGCATTGATCGGCAGCCTGCCGGCAGCCGAGCGACCCGAGCTTCTGCTGGCGCGCGTGGACGGCTTCATGCGCAATCAACCGGCCAACCTGGCCGGCGTCGACCTGCCGTCCGTACTGATCTTCGGTGACAGTCACCACGGCACCGCGCCGCTGGAACGGCTCATCGACTACGCGACCGCGGAACCCTACGACTTTTATGTCGTCGACCACAAAAGGCAGCATGCCCACTGGTATGCCGAGGCCGGCCTGGGTCCTCTGGCCTGGATTCCGGCATTGCTGCTGGCAGACGATTTTCGTCAACCTGCCGGCCCGACCCGGCCCGAGGCCTGTTTCGTCGGACAGACCGGGAAGCACCATCCCCTGCGGGTTCGCCTGTTGAACGCCATCCGCTCCAGCGGCCTGCCTCTCCAGGTGGGCCGGATGCCGCAGAAACGGGCGTATTCGACCTACAACCGCACCCGGATCAGCCTGAACTGCAGCCTCAATGGTGACCTCAACCTGCGCAACTTCGAAGTACTGGCCGCCGGCGGTTTCCTGCTGACCGATCGGCTGTCCACCCTGGCCGGCCTGGACGACCTGTTCACGGACGGACAGGACCTCGTCACATACGACGATGCGGACGACTTGACCGGCAAAATCCGCAAGTACCTGGAACATTCGGAAGAGCGCGACCGCATCGCGGCACACGGGCACGCCACGGTGCGACGGTTGTTCAGCCTGGAGGAGCGCACCAGGCGCCTGACCGGACTAGTGCGCGACGGACGGATCGAGCCCGCCAATTCCGTGCTCGGCGACCGGCGCATCGGCCGCTACGCCAGCCGGTCGGGCGCGCATTTCCGCTTTCGCCTGCGGATATACCAGTGGGCGCAGGAACTGCATCGCCGGCGAAACGGCCTGTCGGTGGTGTGCAGCAACGACTCCGACGTCCGGCTGTGCTGCGACCTCGCCGACCTGTCCCGAGTCCGCCTGCAGCGCGACACGAGATCTGAGCAGGACCGGCAACTGATCCGGCAATGCGGGCTGGCGGATGTCGTGGAGCCGGTCGGCATGCCGGCCCGTGAAGAGCAAACGGGCCGGCCGGTGATCGTGCTGTGCCGTGCGCATGAAGCACTGGCGCTGCATGATCGCCGGGCGCCCGACGCCATCATTGTCACGGACTTCACACGTGACGGCGAGCCGGACGAAACGGCCGCAAAATCCGGGGCGGGCACGGCGTGTTCCGAACCCCGGCCGGGGGACGGACTGGCGGCCGCGCTCGCCGAGCGCGGCCTGATTCCGGATCCGGCGGTCGGCGGCGTGTATGCCCGCCGTGACCTGGCCGACGGCAGGCCGCCGGCCTGATCGCATCTATTCGAGAATGCCGCCGCGGGTGATGTTCAGCGGATCGAGCAGGCGATCCAGTTCCTCGTCGGAAAGGTCGGTCATCTCGCGGGCGACATCCTTGATGGGCCGCCCCTGCCGGTAGGCTTCCTTCGCGGTTTTCGCACCCAGTTCGTAGCCGATGACCGGATTCAGCGCGGTCACCAGGATGGGGTTGCGTTCCAGCGCGCTGCGGATAACGTCTTCGCGCACACGGAAACCGGCGATCGCCGAATCGGCCAGCAACTGGCTGGCATTGGTCAGAATCTCGACGCTTTGCAGCAGGTTTTGCGCGACCACGGGCAGCATGACGTTAAGCTGGAACAATCCAGACTGACCGGCCACCGTGATGGTGGAATCGTTGCCGATGACCTGCGCGCACACCATGCAAACCGCCTCGGGTATGACGGGATTGACCTTGCCGGGCATGATGGATGAACCCGGCTGAAGCGCGGTCAGTTCGATCTCGCCAATGCCCGCCAACGGTCCCGAATTCATCAACCGGAGGTCATTGGCCATTTTCATCAGGCTGCAGGCCAGGGTCTTGAGCTGGCCCGAGAGTTCGACCGCCGGGTCCTGCGAGCTGATGCCCTCGAACAGGTTGTCCGCTGACCGGAATTTGACGCCCGTCGTCTCACGCAGCGCGGCGGCCACCCGCGTTCCGAATTCCGGATGCGCATTGATGCCGGTACCTACGGCCGTGCCGCCCTGTGGCAACCGCCGCAGGCGCTTGAGCGCACTCTTGATTCGTTTGATGTTGCTGCGCACCTGGCTGGACCAGCAGCCCAGTTCCTGCGCGAACGTGACCGGCATGGCGTCCATCAGGTGCGTGCGGCCCGTTTTGGCCACCCCGTCCAGTTCCTCGGCCTTGATGTCGAGCGTTTCGGCCAGGTGGCGGAGCGCCGGAATCAGCCCGTCGGTGGCCGCCATGCTGGCGCTGACCTGGATGGCGGTGGGAATCACGTCATTCGAGCTCTGGCCCATGTTGACGTGATCGTTGGGATGGACACCCAGCTCATTGCCTTCGTTGGCGAGGTGTGCGATGACCTCGTTGGCGTTCATGTTGGTGCTGGTTCCCGACCCCGTCTGGAAGACGTCGATGGGAAAATGCCGGTCCACTTCGCCTGCCGCGACGCGGCGCGCCGCCGCTTCAATTGCCGCGGCACGGTCCGCATCGAGCAGGCCGAGTTCGCGGTTCGCGCGCGCCGCCGCTTCCTTGATCAGGCCAAGCGCACGGATGAATCCGCTCGGCATGGTCAGACCGCTGATGGGAAAATTCTGTACCGCCCGCTGGGTTTGCGCGCCCCACCAGGCATCCGCGGGCACCTGCAGTTCGCCCATGCTGTCGCGCTCCGTTCGGAATTCTGCCGTCATTTCCTGCTCCGTCTCCTGGGTTGTCGTGTGGCCGGACCGATATTGTACGTGGCCCGCACGGCCAACGTCAGCACGGACGGAGATACAACCGGCGGGCCGACCCGGGTAGAATACGGGGCCGACACCGACACCCCCGCCCGACAGGATTCACACGTGCTTGATCTGTCCGAACTCACCGCCCTGGCGCCCGTTGACGGCCGCTACGGAGCGAAAACCGCCGACCTGCGCCCGTACTGCAGCGAGTATGGCCTGATCCGCCGCCGGGTCATCGTTGAAGTGCGCTGGTTCCAGGCACTGAGCGCACATCCCGGAATCGGCGAACTGCCGACCCTGACCGACGCGGCGCACGAATTCCTCGAGCGGCTGCTGCAAACCTTCGGACCCGAAGAAGCCGCGGCGATAAAACGGCTCGAGGCGACGACCAACCACGACGTCAAGGCGGTGGAATACTTTCTGAAGCAGCGCTTCGAGGAAAACCCGGAACTGGGGCGGCGCAGCGAGTTTCTGCATTTCGCCTGCACCTCGGAAGACATCAACAACCTGGCCTACGCGCTGATGCTGCGGGACCTGCACCGGGAGATACTGGCGCCGCAGACCGAGGCTGTTGCCGCCGACGTGGCCACACTGGCGCGGAGCCTGGCCGATTGCCCCATGCTGTCCCGCACCCACGGCCAGCCCGCATCGCCGACCACCGTGGGCAAGGAAGTCGCCAACGTGTTGCGGCGCATCGAACGGCAGCGCAAACAGATCGGCGCGCAGCAATTTCTCGGCAAGATGAACGGCGCCGTTGGCAATTACAACGCGCATCTCGTCGCCTATCCCGATGTCGACTGGCCGGCACTTTCACGTGAATTCGTGACGTCGCTCGGTCTCGACTGGAATTCCCACACCACCCAGATCGAACCACATGACTGGATGGCCGAACTGTTTCATGCACAGGTGCGGCTCAATACTGTCCTGCTGGACCTGTGCCGCGACGTGTGGGGCTATATCTCGCTGGGCTATTTCCGCCAGCGCACGGTGGCCGGGGAAATCGGTTCGTCAACCATGCCGCACAAGGTCAACCCGATCGACTTCGAAAACGCCGAGGGCAATCTCGGGCTGGCCAATGCCCTGCTCGCCCACCTGGCCGAAAAACTGCCGGTCTCACGCTGGCAGCGGGATCTCACCGATTCAACGACCCTGCGCTCGCTCGGAAGCGCCTACGGACACGTCGCCATCGCTCTCGCTTCATTGACCAAAGGCCTGTCCAAGCTGGAAGCGAACGAAACCGCGATGCAGGCCGATCTCGACGACAACTGGGAAGTCCTGGCCGAACCGGTACAAACCGTGATGCGCCGGTTCGGGCTGGACAATCCGTATGAGCGGCTCAAGGAACTGACTCGTGGCAAACGGGTCGGGGCCACAGAATTCCGCGCGTTCATCGAAACCCTGGAAATCCCCGACGTCGAGCGCCAACGGCTGCTGGAGCTCACCCCCGCCCGCTACGTGGGATACGCCGCAGATCTGGCGCGGCAGGCGGCAGCGCAGGCGGACGGCGAGGAGCCGGACGGACGGACCGGAAACGACTCACTGCCCGAAACGGGCACCTGAACCGGCCGGCCGGCGGATATCCCGAGCGTGGCTCTGATCGTTCAGCGGACGCCGCCGCTGCGCAGCTTGGGCGACATGCCGGTCGACCGCTTTCTGCGGGATTACTGGCAGTCCACACCCTGCCTGCTGCGGCAGGTGTTTCCCGATTTCGAACCGGAGCTCGACCCTCAGGACATCGCCGGACTGGCCTGCGAAGAACTGGCGGAAGCCCGCCTGGTCAGCGGCCGCTACCCCGAGCATGACTGGCGCCTGCGGCACGGGCCGTTCGGTGAATCCGACCTGCTGGAGCTGCCTGAATCGGACTGGACCCTGCTCGTGCAGGACGTCGAGAAACACTACCCTCCCCTGACCGGTATCCTGGAAGCGTTCGGTTTTCTCCCCACCTGGCGGATCGACGACCTGATGTCCAGCGTGGCCGCTCCGGGCGGATCCGTGGGGCCCCATGTCGACCAGTACGACGTATTTCTGCTGCAGGCCAGCGGGCGGCGGCGCTGGAGCATCAGCCGGAACTTCGACCCGGAACGCGTCACCGGCTGCGAACTCGACGTGCTGCAGCGGTTCGATGCCGAAACCCACTGGGATCTGGAACCTGGGGACGTGCTCTATCTGCCGCCGGGCGTGGCGCATCACGGCGTCGCGCTCGATCTGTGCATGACCTGGTCCATCGGCCTGCGTGCGCCCAGCCAGGCCGATCTGCTGATCGCGCTCGGAGAATGGCTGGCCGAGCACGGCGAAGAAGGTGAGCGCTATACCGACCCGCGGCTCGGCACGAGTCCACGTCCCGGTGAAATCGACGGGGCCGCCCGTGACCGGTTCTCGGCCCTGCTGGGTGATGCCGTGAACGGGCCCGCCATTTCCGACGAATTTCTGGGCCGATTTCTCAGCACCTACCGCCTGGCCCACGCGCCGGCAGCCCCGGACACGCCGCTGGCCGCCCCAGCCGTGGCGTCGGCACTGCAAACCGGCGCACTGCTGCATCGCAACCCCTGGACCCGCCTGGCGTGGACGCCGCACCGGGGCGCGGCCCGCCTGTACGCGGCCGGTGAATGCATCGAGTGCCGAACCGCCGACGCCGAGCGACTTTGCGCCGGTGCCTGCTGGCGCCTCGAGGGCGCGGCCGACCCGGAATTGACTGACCTGGTCACCCGGCTGGTCAACCGGGGCCACCTGATCCTCGAAATGCCTGACGCCACCGACTGATTCCGCCCTGCCCGGAACGGGTAAGACGGTGCCCTTGCAGGATGGGCTCGGTTATAATGGAGCACTGCGCCGGAGTGATGTCGTCGTTCCGGTTTTTTTCTACCGCGAAACATCAAAACGCCAGAGCCGTGGAACGAAAACTCCAAGCGTTGTACCGCTCATCCCATCTGTTCGGAGCGAACGCAGCGTACATCGAAGACTGGTACGAATCCTGGCTGCAGGACCCGTCCAGCGTGCCCGAACACTGGGCGCGCGAGTTCGCGGCCGTGGCCGACGGCGAGGCCGACGGCGAGCAGGGACAGTTGGTCATCCGGGAGCGCTTCCGGCAGCTCGGGCAACTTCCGGCCTCCGCGATGCAGGACAGCCGCATCGCCGACCACAAGGAAGCGGCGGTCCTCAAGCTCATCAACGCCTACCGGATCCGCGGCCACGAGATGGCCCGGCTCGATCCGCTCGGCCGCCCGCACCGCGACCCCGTGCCCGACCTGACCCTGGCGTTCAACGACCTCGACGAGACCGATCTCGACCTCGAGTTCGATACCGGCACCCTGGTGGCCCCCAAGCGGATGAAACTGTCCGCCATCATCGAGCTTTGCGAGCGGGTGTACTGTGGCAGCATCGGCGTCGAGTACATGCACATCGTCGACACGGTAAAACGCTACTGGTTGCAGGAACGGCTGGAAGGCTGTTCCGGCTACCACCAGGTCGACGATGAGGAGCGGGTGCGCATTCTGGAGATGCTGACGGCCGCCGAGGGCCTCGAACGCTATCTGCATACCCGCTACGTGGGCCAGAAAAGGTTCTCACTCGAAGGCGGCGACAGCCTGATTCCACTGCTGCACGAAACCATGCTCCACGCCGGCCGCCAGGGCGTGGAAGAGATCGTTTTCGGCATGGCCCACCGCGGGCGTCTGAATGTGCTGGTGAACATCCTGGGCAAATCCCCCGCCATGCTGTTCGATGAATTCGAGGGCAAACTCAAGGATCACGACCCGCTGCGTTCAGGCGACGTCAAGTATCACCTGGGTTTCGCATCCGATATCCAGACACCGGGTGGCAAGGTGCACATGGCGCTGGCCTTCAATCCCTCGCACCTGGAAATCGTCGACCCGGTGGTCGTCGGCTCCGCCAAGGCGCGTCAGATTCGCCGGAAGGACGAGTCTTACGACCAGGTGATGCCGATCCTGATCCACGGCGACGCGGCCTTCGCCGGCCAGGGCGTGGTCATGGAGTTGTTTCAGATGTCCGAAGCGCGGGGTTTCGCCGTGGGCGGCACCCTGCACATCGTGGTCAACAACCAGGTCGGCTTCACCACCAGCGACCCACGGGACGCGCGGTCGACCCCCTATTGCACCGCAGTGGCGAAGATGGTCAATGCACCGATCTTCCACGTCAACGCCGACGACCCCGAGGCGGTGCACCACGTGATGAAGATCGCCTGCGACTTCCGCACCAAGTTCAAGCGCGACGTCGTCATCGACCTGTTTTGTTACCGCCGGCACGGCCACAACGAAGCGGATGAGCCGGCCGCAACGCAACCGCTGATGTACCAGACCATCCGCGCGATGGACACGACGCGGCAGAAATACGCCGACCAGCTGGTGCAGGCGGGAATCATCGATTCGTCTGCGGCGGACGCGATGATGCAGCGCTATCGCGACCACCTCGACCGCGGCGACCAGGTGGCCAACGTCACCACCCAGCCGCGAACCAATGAATACGCCGCCAACTGGCACGATTTCACCAATAAGGAATTACCCGCCATCGTCGAGACCGCGGTTCCGGCCGAACGGATTCGCGAATTGTCCGAGCGCCTGACCACGCTGCCCGATGGCTTCGAACTGCACAGCCGGGTCAAACGCGTCATCGAGGATCGCCGCAAAATGGCCGCCGGCGAAATTCCCATGGACTGGGGCTTCGCGGAAACCATGGCCTACGCCACGCTCATCGACGAAGGCACGGGCCTTCGGCTGGTCGGCCAGGACTCGGGCCGGGGAACGTTTTTTCACCGGCACGCCGTGTTGCACAACCAGAAGGACGGGGCCACCCTGCTTCCGCTGGGCAGGCTGAAGGACGACATTCATGTTTCCGTCATCGATTCCCTGCTGTCCGAAGAGGCGGTTCTCGGATTCGAGTACGGCTACGCGACCGCGGCGCCGGAAACACTGGTGATCTGGGAGGCCCAGTTCGGTGACTTCGTCAACGGCGCGCAGGTGGTCATCGACCAGTTCCTGGCCTCGGGCGAAGCCAAGTGGGGCCGTCTGTGCGGACTGACGCTGTTCCTGCCGCACGGCTACGAAGGCCAGGGGCCGGAGCATTCCAGCGCGCGCCTCGAACGCTTCATGCAGCTCAGCGCCAACTACAACATCCAGGTGTGCATACCGTCGACGCCGGCGCAGATGTTTCATCTGCTGCGCCGCCAGGTGCTGCAGCCCACCCGCAAGCCGTTGATCGTGATGACCCCGAAGAGCCTGCTGCGCAGCAAGGCGTCCACGTCCGAAATGAAGGTGTTGGCCGAAGGGCATTTCCAGCGGGTGATCGGCGATCGCGGACCCGGCGACACCGAAGAAATCGAACGGGTCATCCTGTGCTCGGGCAAGGTCTACTACGACCTGGTCCAGATTCGCGACGAAGAGGAAATCCGCAAGGTCGCGGTGTTGCGGCTGGAACAGCTCTACCCGTTCCCCGAAGAACAGGTGGCCGAATTCATCGCCGAGTTTCCGAATGCCTCCGAGGTCATCTGGTGCCAGGAAGAGCCGAAGAACCAGGGCGCCTGGTACCAGATCCGCCATCACCTGCAGGCCTGCGTGCGCGATGACCAGTCCCTGACCTACGCCGGACGGGCACAATCGCCGTCGCCGGCCGTCGGCTACTATACGATCCATATCGAACAGCAACGCGCCCTGGTCGAACGGGCCCTGACCGGCCCGGTCTGAACCCCTATGCAATCATCCAAGCGAGACAACTTACATGGGCATTGAAGTCAAAGTCCCCGTCCTCCCCGAATCGGTCGAAGATGCCGTGGTGTCCGCCTGGCACAAGAAGGCCGGCGACACGGTACGCCGTGACGAAAACCTGGTGGATCTGGAAACCGACAAAGTAGTACTGGAAGTCCCGGTACCCGGCGACGGTGTCCTCAAGGAAATCAAAGTCGAAAGCGGCGAAACCGTGCACAGCGACGACGTGCTCGCGATCATCGAAGAAGGCGAGGTTCCCGCGGCTGACGAAGCCCCCGACGATAACGCCAAAGCTGCTGCTGAAGATGATGCGGCTGAAGGAGGTGTGGCTGACGAAGGGGACAAATCGAAGACCGGTGGCGAGACCCAGGCCGGCGGCGCATCGGCGCAGACCCGAAAGGCGAAATCCGGGGGCGCCGGCAGCGATCGCCTGAGCCCGTCCGCGCGGCGCGTGGCCGAAGAAGAAAATGTCGATCCCACCCAGGTTTCCGGCTCCGGCCGGGGCGGCCGGGTCACCAAGGGTGACGTTCTCGGATTTCTCAAGTCCGGTGGCTCGCGCCAGGAGGAACGGGTGAAAATGACCCGGTTGCGCTCCCGCGTGGCCGAACGCATGAAGGACGCGCAGAACACCGCGGCCATTCTGACCTCGTTCAACGAGGTGGATCTCAAGGCCGTGATGGACATCCGCCGCCGGTTCAAGGACGAGTTCCAGCAGAAACACGGCATCAAGCTCGGCATCATGTCGTTTTTCGTCAAGGCCTGCTGCGAAGCCCTGCGCAAACACCCGGTGGTGAATGCCTCGCTGGACGGGGACGAAATCGTCTACCACAACTACCAGGACGTCGGCATCGCGGTGTCCACCGAACGCGGCCTGATGGTTCCCATCATCCGCAACGTGGAATCGATGGGCCTGGCGGAGATCGAGCAGAGCATCGAACACTACGCGAACGCGGCCCGTGACGGGTCCATTTCCCTGGAGGATCTGCAAGGCGGAACCTTCACCATCACCAATGGGGGCGTGTTCGGATCGCTGCTGTCCACCCCGTTGCTCAATCCGCCGCAGAGCGCGATTCTGGGCATGCACACGATCAAGGAGCGGCCGGTCGTGGTGGACGGCGAAATCGTCGCGCGGCCCATGATGTACCTGGCCTTGAGCTACGACCACCGGATCATCGACGGGCGCGATGCGGTGCAATTCCTGGTCGCGGTCCGTGACGCGCTGGAAGACCCTGCCCGAATGCTACTGAATATCTGAGGAATCCACATGGCAAACGCATTCGACGTCATCGTCATCGGCGGCGGTCCCGGCGGTTACGTGGCCGCCATCCGTGCAGCGCAACTGGGGCTGAAAACCGCCTGCATCGACCGCTTCACCGGCAAGGACGGCAAAGCAGCGCCGGGCGGCACCTGCCTCAACATCGGTTGCATCCCGTCCAAGGCCCTGCTGGACTCCAGCAAGCATTTCCACCACGTGAACCACGAATTCGCCGATCACGGCATCGCCGTCAAAGACGCGCAGATCGACGTTGGAAAAATGCTCGCCCGCAAGGACGACATCGTCAAAAAACTCACCGGCGGCGTCACCCAGTTGTTCAAGGGCAACAAGGTCGAATTCCATCATGGTACGGGCCGCTTGCTGGCCGGGCGCCAGGTGGAAGTACAGCCCGCTGACGGCTCCGGGACGGTCACCCTGGAGGCGAAAAACGTCATTCTGGCCAGCGGCTCCGTACCGATTGAAATCCCCAATGTCGAATTCAACGGCGACACCATCGTCGACAACGTCGGCGCCCTGGACTTCACCGATGTACCCGGAAAACTGGGCGTAATCGGCGCCGGCGTGATTGGACTCGAACTGGGTTCGGTGTGGAGCCGGCTGGGTTCGGACGTGATCCTGCTCGAGGCGCTGGAGGATTTTCTGCCCGCCGCCGACGCGACCATCGCGAAGCAGGCCGCACGCGAATTCAAGAAACAGGGCCTCGACATCCGTCTCGGCACCCGGGTCAAGAGCGCGGCGGTGAAAAAGAAGAAAGTCGAGGTGACGATCGAGGGCGAGGATGGTGAAAGCACCCTCACCTTCGACCGCCTGCTGGTCGCCGTCGGCCGCAAACCGTACACCGAGGGCCTGCTGGCGGATGACAGCGGCGTCGAACTGACCGAACGCGGCCAGATTCGCGTGGACGAAGAATCGCGAACCACGGCCGAGGGCGTGTGGGCCGTCGGGGACTGCGTGCGCGGACCCATGCTGGCGCACAAGGCCTCGGAGGAAGGCATTGCGGTGGCCGAACTCATCGCCGGCAAACCGGCGCACATCCATTTCGATACCGTGCCCTGGGTCATCTACACCGATCCTGAAATCGCCTGGGTGGGCAAGACCGAACAGGAACTCAAGGAAGCGGGCGTGGAGTTTCGCACCGGCACCTTCCCGTACGCGGCCAACGGCCGGGCCCTGGCCGGCGGGCAGCAGGCCGGCGTGGTCAAGATGATGGCCGATGCCGAAAGCGATGAAATACTGGGTGTCCACATATTCGGCGCCAGTGCTTCGGAATTGATCGCCGAATGCGTGGTCGCCATGGAATTCCGGGGCGCGAGCGAAGACATTGCCCGCATCGTGCACGCGCATCCCACGCTTTCCGAGGCCGTACACGAGGCCGCGCTGCACGTCGACGGCCGGGCCATTCATCGGGGCAATCGCTGAGACATTCATGGAAAACACGCTGACTTCCGTTCCCGAGCACTTTCGCGCATTTCGCATCCACCACGACGACCGCGGTTACCGGTCCGGCCTGGAAGATACGCGACTGGAAGATCTGAGCGAAGGTGATCTCGTCGTCCGGGTCGAGTGGTCGAGCATCAATTACAAGGATGCCCTGGCCGCCACCGGGAAGGGCAAGATACTGCGACGCTTCCCGCTGATCGGTGGTATCGACCTGGCCGGAATCGTGGTGCACTCGGACGCCGACCGGTTCACCGAGGGCGACCGCGTGGTCGTCACCGGCTGCGGCCTGTCGGAAACCCGCGACGGCGGTTACTCTGAATACCAGCGCGTGGACAGTCGAGATGCAGTCCACCTGCCGGACGGCCTGAGCACCCGTGAAGCGATGATGCTGGGCACGGCCGGATTCACCGCCGCGCTGTGCCTGTACCGCATGGAGGCCAACGGACAGACCCCCCAGGCCGGACCCATCGTCGTGACCGGGGCAACCGGCGGTGTCGGCAGCCTCGCCATCAACCTGCTCACGCGCGCCGGGTACGAAGTCCACGCGATCAGCGGCAAGGTTCAGGCCTTCGACTGGCTGGAACGCCTGGGCGCCCGCCAGTGCATATCACGCCATGACCTGCACTGGGGCCAGAACCCGCTCGAGAAATCCCGTTGGGCGGGCGGCATCGACACGGTAGGCGGTGACATGCTTTCCGGCATCAGCCGGGTCATCGGGCTGTGGGGCAACGTGGCCTGCTGCGGCATGGCCGGAGGGCACGGACTCAATACCTCTGTGTACCCGCTGATCCTGCGCGGAGTTTCACTGCTCGGCATCAGTTCGGCCAACTGTCCCTATGAGATTCGCCGGGTGCTGTGGGACCGGCTGGCCAACGAATGGAAGCCGGAGGCGCTGACCGAAATCGCCACCGACGAGGTCGATCTGGACGGCATGGAGGCGGTTTTCGACCAACTGATGGCCGGCGGAGCCCAGGGTCGAACCGTCGTTCGGGTGGCGCAAACTTCGGTCTGAAATCCACTGAAGCCATTGAAGCGAAAAGCCAATTAATTCCAATTATCATCCGATTACGGCATAATGACGACATAGCGCTTTACCCCATGGATTGGAACGAACGCTACAGGATGCGTTATGACACGAGTACTTATCGTCGATGATTCTCCCGCGCAGCTGTACAGCCTGCGCAAGATCGTCGAACAGGCCGGACACGAAACACTGGTAGCCGATTGCGGCGAACTGGCGATTGAACTCGCGGCCGACGAACACCCCGAAGTCATTCTGATGGACATCGTCATGCCTGGCATGAACGGCTTCCAGGCCACGCGCAAACTGGTTCAGAACGAAAACACCTCCGACATTCCGGTCATTCTGGTCAGCACACGAACCGGCGAAACCGACCGGGTATGGGGCATCCGCCAGGGCGCCACGGATTACGTGACCAAACCGGTGAACCCGGATACTCTTCTCAGCGCCATCTCCGGCGCGATGGCGGCCTGACACTCCGTTCGATCCGCACGACTGGATGACCGGCCGGACTGACGGCGCCGCCGACGGACTGCAGGGTCTTGCATTGACCGCGCGCGGGCACCATGTGAAGCACTGGAATGCTCGCTAAACGCCGGACAGCAGACCGGCACCAACCCTTCAGGAGACCTGCAGATGACCATTCAAGTCGGAGATTCCATCCCGTCTTCCACTTTTACCGTAATGACCGACTCGGGACCCGCCCCCCTGAGCACCGACGACCTGTTCGGCGGCAAGAAAGTCGTTCTGTTCTCGGTACCCGGAGCCTTCACCCCCACCTGTTCAGCCAAGCATCTGCCGGGTTACGTGGAGCAGGCGGATGCCCTCCTCGCCAAAGGCGTGGACACGATCGCCTGCATGGCGGTGAACGACGCATTCGTCATGAACGCGTGGGGTAAGAGTGCGAATGCGGACAATATCTCGATGCTGGCGGACGGCAACGGTGAATTCGCCCGGGCGATCGGGCTGGAACTGGACGCTACCGGATTCGGCATGGGCGAGCGCTCTCAGCGGTTTGCACTGATCGCCGAGGACGGGGTGGTCAAACAGCTGTTCGTCGAAGCGCCCGGCGAGTTCCGGGTCAGCAGTGCCGAACACGTGCTCGGAGCACTCTGAGGCACCTACCGAACGATCGCTCAAACCCGGTAGCGGGGTGGTCTTCCACCCCGCTACCGAACTCAGTCGGCGGGACCGGTGTCTTCCGGTTCTGCAGCCGTATCTTCGATGCCTTCCGCTGCCTCGTCTTCCTCGCCCGCGATGCGGGCCACGCCCACCAGGCTCTCGTTCTCGCGCAAACGCACCAGGGTCACGCCCTGGGTATTGCGGCCCATGGTCGAAATATCACTGGCCGAAATGCGCACCAGGGTTCCGCCGTTCGAGATGAGCATCACATCTTTCTCGTCGGTGACCTGTTTGGCAGCGATCAGCGGCCCGTTGCGGCCGGAGGTCTTGATGCCGATCACGCCTTGCCCGCCCCGCCCCTGCGGCGAATGATCGTCCAGCGGTGAGCGCTTGCCGTAACCGTTTTCGGTAACGGTGAGAATGTCACCGTCCTCGATGACCAGCATGGACATCACGGACTGACCCTCGGCCAGCCGGATTCCGATGACGCCGCGTGCCACCCGCCCCATGGAGCGAACGTCTTCTTCGGCGAAGCGGATGCACTTGCCGGAACTCGAGAACAGCATGATGTGCTGCTTGCCGTCAGTCAGTTGCGCCGAGACCAGTTCGTCGCCCTCGACCAGATCGATGGCCCAGATACCGTTCGCGCGCGGCCGGGAGTAATCCGTCAGCGGCGTTTTCTTGACGATGCCGCGCCGGGTCGCGAAGAACACGAACTGGTCGTCGGTGTATTCGCGCACCGGCAGCACCGCGTTCACGCGCTCATCCTTCTCCAGCGGCAACAGGTTGACGATGGGCTTGCCGCGACTGGTATGACCCGCTTGAGGCAGTTCATAGACTTTCAGCCAGTGGACCCGGCCGTGGCTGGTAAAACACAGCAGTGTGTCGTGGGTGTTGGCCACGAACAGCTTGTCGATGAAGTCCTCGTCCTTGACGCGGGTCGCGGACTTGCCGGTGCCGCCTCGGCGCTGAGCCTGGTAGCGGTCGAGCGGCTGCGACTTGGCATACCCGGCGTGCGACAGGGTCACGACCACGTCTTCCTCGGTAATCAGGTCTTCCAGGCTCAGATCCAGGCGATCCTGGATGATCTCGGTGCGCCGCTCGTCGCCGTACTCTTCCCGCACCGCCAGCAATTCTTCGCGGATGACGTCCATCAGACGCTCGGGCCGCGACAGGATATCGAGAAGGTCGCGCACCCGATCGAGGATTTCTCCATATTCCTGGGTCAGTTTTTCCTGCTCGAGACCGGTCAAGCGGTGCAGCCGGAGATTCAGAATTTCCTGTGCCTGCACGGGCGACAACTGATAGCCGTCGTCGTGCATGCCGAATTGCGGCTCCAGGTTCTCGGGGCGGGACATCTCTGCTCCACCCTGTCCGAGCAGTTCGGCCACCAGACCGGGTGCCCAGCGGCGCGACTGCAGCGCTTCGCGGGCGTCGGCCGGCGTTGCCGATTGCTTGATCAGTTCGATAACCTCGTCCAGGTTGGCCAGCGCGACCGTCAGGCCTTCCAGCACATGCGCCCGGTCACGCGCCTTGCGCAATTCGAACAGGGTCCGCCGGGTCACCACTTCGCGTCGATGCGCGATGAAAGCGTCGAGTACGCCGCGCAGGTTCAGCAGCCTCGGCTGACCGCCGCTCAGCGCGACCATGTTGATGCCGAACACGGTTTGCAGTGCCGTGTGCTTGTACAGGTTGTTCAAAATGACTTCGGGCACTTCACCGCGACGCAGTTCGATCACCACGCGCATGCCGTCCTTGTCGGACTCGTCGCGCAGTTCAGTGATGCCCTCGATGCGCCGTTCCTTGACCAGTTCGGCGATTTTTTCCAGCAGGCGGGCCTTGTTCACCTGGTAAGGCAACTCGGTAACGATCAGTGCCTGCTTGCCACTGTCCGCGGTTTCGATCTCCGCCCGTGCTCGAACATAGATACGTCCGCGGCCGGTGCGATACGCCTCGCCAATACCCTGCGCGCCGTTGATGATCCCGGCTGTGGGGAAATCCGGCCCCGGGATGAACCGCATCAGGTCCTCGACTTCCAGATCGGGGTTCTCGATCAGCGCCACGGTGGCATCGATGACCTCGTTGAGGTTGTGCGGCGGAATGTTCGTTGCCATACCGACCGCGATGCCGGCGGAACCGTTGACCAGCAGGTTCGGCACCCGGGTCGGCAGCACCTGGGGTTCTTTTTCGGTTTCGTCGTAGTTCGGTACGAAGTCGACGGTTTCCTTGTCGAGGTCGGCCAGCAACTCCTGCGCCAGCTTCGACATGCGCACCTCGGTGTATCGCATGGCGGCGGGTGCGTCGCCATCGACCGATCCGAAGTTGCCCTGACCGTCGACCAGCATGTAGCGCATGGCGAAGGGCTGAGCCAGGCGCACGATGGTGTCGTACACCGCCGAATCGCCGTGGGGGTGGTATTTACCGATTACGTCGCCGACCACACGGGCGGATTTCTTGTACGGTTTGTTCCACTCATTGCCGAGTTCGGTCATGGCGTACAGTACCCGGCGATGAACCGGTTTCAGCCCGTCGCGAACATCCGGCAGGGCCCGCCCGACAATCACGCTCATCGCGTAGTCCAGGTAGGACTGCCGCATCTCGTCTTCGAGATTGACCTGCAGGACTTCTTTGGCAAGCTCAGCCATAATACAATTTATCTCAGGAATTTATCGGAAGTTGTTGTTTTATCTAAATTCTTTTAAATAAAATTTCCACCCGAACAGCGAATCTCGCGGGCTTTTCACAAGCCGATTATTCTACCACATCCGGCACCCTTCCGGCCCCGCCGCGGCAATGCAAAGACGCCTTGTCAGCAAGCCCGGCAGCGCCGTTCACCGGCAATCGGACCGCGTTCTCTGGCCCCCGGCCGGCAGCGCCAGTATCATGCGGGTCTCAGCACTCGAGCGAGGAAGCCCGAACCATGAAATTCGCGTCCGTACTCACGGCCCTGATCCTTTCCGTCGCGGCAAACTCCGTGGCGGCCCAGGACACCGCCCCGTCACCGGCTGACCGCCCGGCCAATCCGCAAGCGGTCATACACACGAGCCTCGGGGACATCACCGTGGAATTGTTCGCCGACCGGGCGCCGGTGAGTGTCGAGAACTTTATCGAATACGCCCGCAGCGGATTCTACGATGGCACCATTTTTCATCGCGTGATCTCGCATTTCATGATTCAGGGTGGTGGCCTCACGGAGGATCTGCAGCTCAAGCCAACCCGTGAACCCATCGTCAACGAGGCCGACAACGGGCTGACCAATACGCGCGGCACCCTCGCCATGGCGCGAACTTCCCACCCGCATTCCGCCACCGCGCAGTTTTTCATCAATGTCCAGGACAACCACAATCTCAATCACCGCGGGACCAGTAATTCGGCGGCCTGGGGTTACGCCGTGTTCGGCCAGGTGACCGAGGGCATGAACGTGGTGGATGACATCCGTTTCGTCGACACCACGGCCGTTCCTCCGCACAGCGATGTACCGACCGTTCCCATCGTCATCACCGGGGTAGAGATCCTCCCCGCCAACCCCGGCTGATCCGGAATCGCCGTGACCACGCTGTTCATCTCCGACCTGCACCTCGAAGACTCCCGGCCGGAAGCCACCGGGTGGCTGCGGCAGTTGCTGCACGGACCCGCCCGCGACGCCGAAGCGCTCTACATCCTCGGCGACCTGTTTGAATTCTGGATCGGGGACGATGTTCTCAGTGACACCGCGCGCGACGTGGCCCGGGAACTTTCAGCCCTGAATGAAGCCGGGGTGAAGTGCCATTTCCAACACGGCAACCGCGACTTTCTGATTGGCTCGGACTATAGCCGGCAGGCCGACCTCAACCTGCTTCCCGAGCACCAGGTCATCGACCTGTACGGCAGGCCGACCCTGTTACTGCACGGCGATACGCTGTGCACAGACGATACCGAATACCAGGCATTCAGGCGTCAGGTGCGCGACCCGGCCTTCCAGGCCCTGTTTCTCGACAAGCCGCCCGAGGAACGGCTGGCCGTGGCCCGCCAGGCCCGCGATGCGAGCCGCCAGCACACGGGCGAGACCGCCATGGGCATCATGGACACCAACGAACAGGCCGTGATCGACGCATTCCGGACCCATGGGGTGCGGCACATGATTCACGGACACACCCACCGCCCGGCGACGCATCGGCACCGCATCGATGAGTCCAGCGAAGGCGAACGGATCGTGCTGGCCGACTGGTACGAGGCCGGCAGCTATCTCGAAGTGGGCCCGAAGGGCAGTCGCTCGGTCACTCTGAAACCCTGAATCGGGCCATAGCGCTCAGCCCAGCCGAAAGGCGCGCACCGCCAACGGCCACTCAACCGTCCTCGACCGACCGGACTCGACGCCCCAGGCGTCCAACAGACGCTCATGAATCCCGGCCACCGGATCCTTGCCCGTGACCGCCTGGCAGCGACGCACCGCCGACCAGGTTCGCAGGTATCCCTCGAACCGATCCAACGTCCAGTCATGACGCATCACGAACCGCGGGCTGTCGAGTTCCGGCCAGGGAAAATCCAGGTCACGGTAGCCGCGTTCGACGATGCACCGCTCGGGTGGCCACCAGGGACCGATGGTTTCGCGGTAGAACGTATCGATTTGCCCGTCGAAAACCGGATTCACCCGGGCGAGTTCATAGGTCCAGATCGCGGCCACGCCTCCGCTGGCGCTTACTCGACCCACCTCGTCGACGAATGCGGCATGATCGAACCAGTGACAGGCCTGGGCCACCGTGACCAGATCGACGGAACCGTCAGCGAGACTGGATCCTTCGGCCGGCTCCACCCGAAAATCGACATGGGCCGGACCGGTCGCCTGCGCGATCTGTTCCGCGCTGGCATCGCTGGCCACCACGCGCTCGAAGTAGCGCGCCAGGACCCGGGCGGCCTGGCCGTTACCGGTGGCGACATCCCAGGCCAGATGCCTGCCCGGTGCCCGGGAAGCCAGCCAGTCGAACAGTTCGGCCGGATATTCCGGCCGGAAGACGGCGTAATCCCCGGCATGACCGGAAAAATGATCCTTGAAGGAGCCGCTCACGCGTCCTGGTCCAGCCAGCCCAGTTCCGCTTTGCTGAAACCCGCCGCGCGCCTGGCCGGCAGGTTGAAGGGACCGCGCAATTGGCCGGAGTAACGGGTGCGAAGCAAGCGCCGAAAGGTTGCCTCGGGATCGAGTTGCTCGCGCTCACAGCAATACCGGAACCAGCGACTACCGATGGCCACGTGCCGCACCTCTTCGCGCAGGATGACTTCCAGCGCGGCCACCGTTTCCTCGTCGCCCACCGCCCGCAGGCGCTCGATCATCCCCGGCGTCACGTCCAGGCCCCGCGCTTCGAGCACGCGCGGCACCAGGGCCATGCGCACCAGGCAGGAATCCACGGTGTCCCTGGCCATCTCCCACAATCCGTCGTGAGCCGGCAGCGCGCCGTAGCCGGAACCCAGTTCGGTCAGGCGGTTGGCCATCAGGCCGAAATGCCGCGCCTCGTCGGCGGCGACCGAAACCCAGTCCGGGTAGTAATCCGCCGGCATGTCACGGAACCGAGCGGCCGCGTCGAGGGCGAGGTTGATGGCGTTGAATTCGATGTGGGCGATGGCGTGCACCAGTGCGATGCGGCCCGCCTGGCTGCCGAGCCGTCGTCGCGGCACTGCCGCCGGAGCCACCCGTTCCGGGCGCTCGGGGCGACCCGGCCGGTCGGCCGGGGGCAGCGGCACCTCCGGGTCCCAGCGGACCGCGTCTGAAGCAACCGCCTCCGCAAACGCAGCGACCCCGTCGCATTTCGCGGCGGGGTCGCATAATGCGAGCAGGCGAGCCGACTCGGCGAAAAAGCCGGGCCGGACCGTCCCGCTCACCGTACAGGGATCGGGCAGCCGTTCAGAGACGCTCGATCAGGGCGTCGGCGAAACCGGAAGTCGGCACTTCGGTCGCACCCTCCATCTGGCGGGCGAAATCGTAGGTCACGATTCCGTCGGCGACGGTTTTGGTGAAGGCCGACGCGATCAGCTGCGAGACTTCCGTCCAGCCGATGTATTCGAACATCATCGAACCCGAGAACATCAGCGAACTGGGGTTGACCTTGTCCTGGCCGGCATACTTCGGCGCGGTGCCGTGGGTGGCCTCGAACACGGCGATGTGGTCGGCCATGTTGGCGCCCGGAGCGATGCCCATGCCACCGACTTCAGCGGCCAGCGCGTCAGACAGGTAGTCGCCGTTGAGATTCATCGTGGCGAGCACGTGGAATTCGGCGGGGCGCAACTGCATGAGCTGGAACATGATGTCGGCGATGCGGTCGTTGATGACGACCTTGCCCTCGGGCCGCTTGCCGTCGTATTTCGACCACAGCTCGTCTTCGGTAATGGTCTGATCGCCGAATTCCTCGCGCGCGACTTCATAGCCCCAGTTACGGAACGCGCCCTCGGTGAACTTCATGATATTGCCCTTGTGCACGAGCGTGACGCTGGGACGGTTATTGTCAATGGCGTACTGGATGGCCTTGCGCACCAGACGCTTGGTGCCGAACGGTGAAATCGGCTTGATGCCGAGACCGGCGTCCTCGAAGAATTCGCAGCCCATTTCCTCGCGCAGGAACTTCGCCAGTTTTTTGTTTTCCGGCGTGCCGGACTGGTACTCGATGCCGCAGTACACGTCCTCGGTGTTCTCGCGGAAAATCACGCAGTCCACTTCCTCGGGGTGACGCATCGGCGACGGTACGCCGGCGAAATACTCCAGGGGCCGGACACAGGCGTAGAGGTCGAGCTCCTGGCGCAGCGACACGTTCAGCGAGCGGAAACCGCCCCCGACGGGCGTGGTCAGCGGACCCTTGATGGCGACGATCAGGTCCTTGATGGCGTCCAGGGTCTCGGCCGGAAAGTAGTCGCCGTCATACATGCCGGCGGCCTTTTCGCCCAGATACAACTCGGCCCAGTGTACCTTGCGCTTGCCGCCGTAGGCTTTCTCGACCGCCGCGTCCCACACACGCAGGGCGGCGCGCGTGATATCCGGCCCGATGCCATCGCCTTCGACGAATCCGAGTATGGGGTTGTCCGAAACCTTCAACCGGTCATTTTCCACGGTAATTTTCTGGCCGGTTTCCGGAATCTTGATATGGCGATAGCTCATCGTTGCGTATCCTTGTGATTTGGGTTGCGAAAGGGACTCTCCATTATACCGTGACCGTTCCCGGCGTGGGGGGTCGAATTAGGGCCTGTTAACGGTCCCGGTCGACCGTATTGCGCCGACGGGCAGGACCGGCGCGGGCGTCGTCGGTACCGGCCGTTTCTTAACGCCGACTTAATGCCAGCGCGCCGATAATGGCCCGAATCCGGAATTCAATGGAGGTCCCGAGGGTGATGCCCACCGTTTCGTCGTCGCGGCCGAACCGTTACGAAGCGGGCTGGTTCGCGCTGGCGCTCGCTGTTCACGCCGCCCTGCTCCTGCTGCCGCTGGAGCGGTCCCGCCAGGACATGGACAGCCACCGCTTCCTGCCGATCAGCCTCAAGCTGGCTCCGCGCCGGCTGACAACGGTTCCGCGGAACGACGTGACCGAGCACAAGGACAGGGAACGGGAACGGGAACGGGAGCAGACAGACGCGGGCATTGCAGAACCCGCGAAAGACGCCGAACCACTCGCACCGAACACGGCGGCGCCCCGCACGCCGCCCGCCGAGGAATCCACCCCACAAGCACCGACACCCCGCACCGCGCCAGTTCCGAACATGCGCCGGTCACTGTCCACCGCGAACCTGCTGCAGGCGCTGAATGACATGGCGCTCGAGGGTCCGCGGCAAGGCCTTCCGCGGACGTTGGGCAGCCCTCCGCCCGGTGCCGGCACGGACTCGGCGGCATCCGCCAACCCGCTGGCCGAATCGATCAGCGGAAGTTTCAAGACCACTTCCCCGGTGGTGCTGGACCGATGGCTCACCAGCGATGGCAGCCACCATGTCGTGGTCGAACTGCCCAACGGCCAGACTCTGTGCGGACGAGCCAGCGCCTGGGACCCGATGAAGCCTCTGGTTGAACACGTGATGATGTTTCGCGCCTGCGCGGGCGGCGGCCCCAGAAGCTTTTCCATGCCTGCGGATCGTGTGCCGAAAAATCTCACGCCCCGCTGAGCAATTTCGCCAAATAGGCGCGGAATTCACCAATTCTCTCGATCCGCCTGCGACATCCTCGAAGGTGGGGGCATTCGCGCAATCCGGCACGACCACGGGACGGGGCACCGCCGGGACGGGCGGTGCGCTGCGCTGGCACGAAAACTGCATACCCCTGGTGTCGATCGCAAATATTCAGACCACCAACCAACAGGAGGAAAACGGGATGGGCAGCGGTTCCTGCGGCAATGTACTGGCGGCACTGGCGAGTTTTTTCATTCCCGGACTGGGGCAGCTGCTCCAGGGGCGCTGGCTGCTGGCCGGTGTCATGTTCGTTCTGACCGCATTGTTGTGGCTCATCCTTCTGGGTTGGATCATCCATCTGTGGTCGATCATCGATGCCGCCGTCTACGAGCGTCCCGCACGCAGCCACTATCGGTATGGCCAGTCTCGCCGCGGCTACGGCTGACCGCGGCGTGCGGGGCCGCCATCGGCACGCGAATGCACCCGCCCCGCCGGCACACGGCGGGGCTCCACACCTCCGGGGATTGCACCAACCGGAATGAGCGGGCACCATGTCTCACCGCTTTCAACGATCGCCCGACGGGGTCGCCGCAATGTCCGAATCAAGCCAACTTGTCATCCGCCAGGCCCGGGCGCAGGACGCGCCGCAGATACTCGAATTCATCATCGCGCTGGCCGAATACGAGAAGCTTCGCGATGAAGTCGTGGCCACCGTCGAGGACCTGGAACAGACCCTGTTCGGGCCCCGTCCGGCCGCCGAAGTCGTTATCGCCGAACGGAACGGCGAACCGGCGGGATTCGCGCTGTTCTTTCCCAGCTACTCCACGTTCCTGGCCCGACCGGGCATCTACCTGGAAGACCTGTTCGTTCTGCCTGCGCAACGCGGCGCCGGGATCGGACTGGCCCTGCTTCGCCACCTTGCGCGCCTCGCGGTCGATCGCGGATGCGGCCGGCTGGACTGGTCGGTACTGGACTGGAACGAACCCGCCATTGGTTTCTACCGGCGCATCGGCGCACGCGGCCTGGACGACTGGACCCAGTTCCGGCTGGACGGTGAGTCGCTCACCGCGCTGGCGGCCGGAAAGGACTGAGTCCGGTCACCGCCCATGGCGCCGCCGGCGTGAACGAACGCTCACGGGTGCCGCGCATCCGACTGGCTTCCGCGTGACCGGGGTGAATGTTCTGATAACATGTCCGGCCTGCCCCGCTGGCTGAATCCCGTCGCCGATGTTCTATCAGCCCCTGTTACTGCCACTGCTCGTCCAGGTCGCACTGACCTTCGCGGTGTGGGTGCTGTTGTACGTCACCCGGCTCGGTGAGATGGGACGCAAGGATATCGACCCGCAGCGGTTGACCGACCCGTCCGCCACGCGGGCGCTGCTGACTGAATCGGCGGGGCCGGCCGACAACTTTCGCAATCTGTTCGAGATGCCGGTGCTGTTCTATCTGGCCGTGGTGGTGTCTCTGGTACTGCTGATCCAGGATTCCCTGCTGGTCCAGCTCGCCTGGGCCTTCGTGGTGCTGCGCGTCGTGCACAGCTTCATCCAATGCACCTACAATCGGGTGATTCACCGCTTCATCGCCCATGCCGCCTCAAGCCTGATGCTCGCGCTGATGTGGGTGCGTATTGGCATGTTCGTCTTTTATTGAGGCGCCCGCCATGGAGCGTTGCGACAAGCAGGCTGTGAATCGTGTCGACGGGGGGTGTTTCTGTGGTGCGGTGCGCTTCCAGGTCACGCTGCCCAGCAAATGGTGCGCGCACTGCCATTGCAGCATGTGCCGCCGGATCCACGGCGCCGGATACGTCACCTGGGCCGGCTTTGAATCCGCGGGATTCGAAGTGACCCGGGGTGCGGAAAACCTCCACTGGTTCGAATCCTCACCCGGCGCCCGCCGTGGCTCCTGTGCGCACTGTCACAGCAACATGCTGTTCGAGTCACAGCGCTGGCCCGGCGAAACCCACGTCGCTCTGGGTTGCCTCGATGGGAAAATCGACCGCACGCCCCAGGCGCACGTGAACTACGATACGCACGTCGACTGGATGGCCGTTGACGAGAATCTCAGCATCCATTCCAGCTGATCTTTGCGTTCGGGCACTGTCGCCCGGGACCGGGAGTCAGGCCCAGCGGATGGGTTCCTGTCCGTTTTCGCGCAGATAGCGGTTGGCCTGTGAAAAATGCCGGCAGCCGAAGAAACCGCGATGCGCGGACAGCGGCGAGGGATGCGGTGCCGTCAGCACCCGGTGCCGGTTGCGGTCGATGGCCGATCCCTTCTTCATGGCGTAGCTTCCCCACAGCAGAAACACGAGGCCGTCACGGTGTTCATTGAGCTCGGCGATCACGCGGTCGGTAAAGCGTTCCCACCCCTTGCCCTGATGGGCTCCGGCCCGACCCTGTTCAACCGTCAGCACCGCGTTCAGCAGCAGCACCCCCTGGTCCGCCCAGTGCTGCAGGTTTCCCGACTGCGGCGGCTTCGCGCCCACATCTTCGGAAATTTCGCGGTAGATGTTGACCAGCGACGGCGGCGGCCGGACACCCTCGCGCACCGAGAAACACAGGCCATGCGCCTGATTGGGACCGTGGTAGGGATCCTGCCCGAGAATGACGACCCGGACCCGATCGAAAGGCGTGGAATCGAGTGCATTGAAGATCAAGCCGCCCGGCGGATAGATGACCGCGCCCGCGCGCCGGCGCTCCAGCAGGAATTGGCGCAGGTCTCCCATGTAAGGCTGCGCGAACTCGTCCGCCAGCCGGGACTTCCAGCTTTCCTCGAGTCGTATTTCCCGGTCTTCACTCACCTCGCCGCCACTCCTGGTCTGAATCCGGCTTGAATCTGGATCAATCAACCCAAGGTAGCAAATCACGTCGTGCGGCAAAAGCCGCCGGCGTATTCCCAGTCAACCGGAATCGACATGAGCATAAAAACCGACGTAGTCATCATCGGCGCCGGGCCGGCCGGCCTGTTTCAGGTTTTCGAACTCGGGCTGCTCGACATCCACGCGCATGTCGTCGACGCTCTTCCCCAGGTGGGCGGACAATGCGCCGAACTCTATCCGGACAAGCCCATCTATGACATTCCGGCGTTGCCCGTGTGCGGAGCCCAGGAGCTGGTTGACCGCCTGATGGAGCAGATCAAGCCGTTTGCCCCGGAATTCCACCTGGGCCAAACCGTCACCGGCCTGCAGCGCAACGAGGACGGGCGATTTCGCCTCGAAACTTCCGCCGGCACGGTGTTCGACACCGCAACGGTCATTCTCGCGGCCGGCCTGGGCGCATTCCAGCCTCGCCGCCTGAGAGTACAGGGAGCCGAGGCCTGGGAGCACAAGAACATTCACTACCGCGTGACCGACCCCGATCGGGTCGCCGGGCGCCGCATCATCATCCTGGGCGGTGGCGACTCAGCGCTGGACTGGACCCTGGAACTGCACGGCAAGGCCAGTCACATCACCCTGATTCACCGGCGTGAGGAGTACCGGGCACAGCCGAATTCGGTCAAGCGCATGAAGGCGCTGGCGGCCGGGAACGATCTCGAAGAATTCCAGGGCAACGTGCGCGGCGTGTTCGAAAAGGACGGCGCATTCGGAGGGCTGGACGTGGTCGACCCCGACGACGAACGGCATCACATCGAGGCAGACGAAGTCTACGTCTTCTGGGGACTGACACCGAATCTCGGGCCCATTGCCGACTGGGGCCTGGAGCTGGAGAAACGCCAGATCGCGGTGGACACCGAATGCTTCCAGACCAGCGAATCCGGAATTTTCGCGGTCGGGGACATCAACACCTACCCCGGTAAGAAGAAACTGATACTGAGCGGTTTTCACGAAGCGGCGTTGGCCGCCTTCGCGGTCCAGAAGCACCTGCATCCGGAGAAGAAGGCCCGCCTGCAATACACGACGACCAGTCCGATCATGCATCGGCGACTGGGCGTGGAGCCCTGAAAACGCCACTTCGGGTCTGTTGGGCACACCGGGGCTTCGCCCGGAACTTGCAGGCCCGGATATCTCACCTATGCTTAGGATGTGTGACCCACGCACAGTCCCCCCCAATAATCTGTGTTACGGGCTTCGGTCCGGTGGGTCACACCTTTGCTTACACCGCAAACATCCGATCGCCCCGCGTACTGGCACGCCAACGAATGTATCTATAGTTCCAGAGCCAGCCGCTCCATACCCCGCGATGTGCCAACAGGTCCGCTGCTGGCCGTGACACAAGCCTGGCAGAACAACACGAACTCCGGCTTCGCTCCCCTTCTTGTCTCGCCCGGAAGTGAGCCTTTGCCTCATGAAAATCAGGTGATGGGTGCCACTGAGGTCCGCCGCGCGCTGTGACATACCCCTTCCAGGACCCGGCATAAACCCATCCCTGGGGCCTTGATCGAAAACGTCCTGTTTTCGACAGTCCTGGAAGGGGCATGTCACATCACCCGGCTGGGCTGCAGAGACCTTGGCGGGGCGAACACAGAGGCAGAAGTAAATTTGATCGCCTGAGCAGCGGTACGGGGTTGAGGAGAGCCACCGCTCAGGTCCACATATGCCCAGGCAGGTGATGCGGCGCGTTCCCCTCAGGGGTCTCGCCGCCAGGACGGCGGCGCGAAGGTTACAGGGAAGTACTTGCACCGTCCCCTGAGGGGAATGTGCCGTAGCGCCTGCCTGCTCGAAGGCACGGTTTCCATGAGCTTTCCAGATAAGCGGAATCTGAACCAGGCTAAAACAGTTAAGAGTCAAAGCCATTGCACCAGGACCCTGAGCGTTATGTCACGTCCCCTGGCTGGGCTGGAGTGACGTTGGCGGGGCGAACAGAAAGGCAGAGGTGAATTTGAGCGCCATGGCAGCAGTACGGGGTTGAGGAACACCCCCGCGAAGGTCCACATCTGCCCAGGCAGGTGATGCGGCGCGGTCCCCTCAGGGGTCTCGCCGCCAGGACGGCGGCGCGAAGGCCCCGGGGAAGGGTTTACAGGGCAGGCGAGAGTGACCGCACGGATTGAGCGCAGCGCAGCGGAGCGAAATGAGTAAGGGAGCGAAGCCGTAGCCCGTGTCCCCTGAGGGGAATGCGCCGCAGCGCCTGCCGGCTCGAGAGCACCGATCTGCACAAGCGCATCAAACGAGCGGAATCTGATAGATGCGAAAACAGTAAAGAGTCAGAACCTCCGAACCAGACCTCTGACAAACATAACCGCCCCCCTGCGAGCATTACTGACTCGTGGATCGCAGAACGGACAACGAACCTCAGAGATTTTCTTCCACGGGCTGGCCGTCCTGTTTGTAGACCGTGCCGCCTTTCATGACGAAATCGACCCGCTGCAACAGGGCGATGTACCGCAGCACGTCACCGCGAACGGCGATGATATCGGCGAAACGGCCCTCTGCCAGTGTGCCCCATTCCTCCTCGACGCCCATGAACTTGGACGGCCAGTAGGTTGCCGACTGGATCGCCTCCATCGGCGGAACGTCCATTACGTTGACCCACACGTCGAGCTCGTGCCAGGTCGACTGGCAGTGGAATTTGAGCGGAATGCCACTGTCCGTGCCGACCAGCAGAACGACCCCGGCCTCGCGCAATTGCTTGAACTTCCGCTGCAGGGTGGGCTTGCGCTTCGGGGAGAGCTGAAAATAAAGTAACTGCTCCGGATTCTGAATGGACGCCTCGATGTCGGCGATCGTGTCCGGCTGCAAGCCCCGCTGCCAGCACGTGTTGTCCAGCGCTTCAGGGTTATCGCGGGTGTATTCGTAATTCCACAGGCCCTCGACGGTGGGGGTCCAGTACAGGGGCCCACCGCGCACCCGCCCGGTGGCAGTGCGCTCCCGGAGCGGCGTCATTACGCTTTTCGGGTATTCCGGGGCAGTCGCCAGACCGGTGTGCTCGAAATTGTCGACGCCGATCTGCAGTCCGAGCCGGATTTCTTCCGGACGGTGGGCGTGACCGACCACCTTCAGGCCCCGCTTGTGGGCCTGGTCGACCAGCGCCTCCGCTTCCTCGAAGGTCATTTCATCCTGGTCCACCATCTTGATCACGTCGACCCCTGCGTCCGCCAGGCGGTCCACCTTCTCGCGGGCGTCCCGCGGGCTTGAAATGCCCCAGCGGTAATCCTCGGTTCCGGGATAGGGTTCATGCTGGAGAAACGGTCCGGACACGAACAGCCGCGGACCCGGAAGTTCGCCTGAATTGACCCGGTCGCGCACCTCCAGCGAGGCCTCCAGGGGGCCACCGAGATCACGCGCGGTGGTCACGCCGGCCAGCAGCAACTGCACCGCGGAGGCCGGCATGATTTCATCGGCGAAACGTTCCCGATAGGTGGGATGCCAGTGGCTGTATTCCGCGTGGCCGTTGATGTCCAGGTGCACATGCATGTCCCACAGCCCGGGCAGAACAGACATGCCTTCGGTGGAAATGACCGTGTAGCCGTCCGGCACCGGAAGGGAATCGACCGTTCCGATCCGTTCGATTCGCTCACCGCTGACGAGTATCACACTGTTGCGCAGCGGCGGTTCGCCCAGACCACTGATCAGGGTGCCACCGACCAGCGCCTTGCGCTCCGGCTCAGCCGCCATCGTGGCCAGGGGAAGCAGACACAAAACCAACAGCAGCCGGCGCCATGCCGGAGCGGACAAGTTACCTGGATTCATCGTTCAGACTCCGATGTCTTCGTTCCACAATTCGGGAGAGGCTGCCATGAAATCCCGCATCAGTGCAATGCACTGCTCGTCCTGCAGGACTTCGATTTCGACGCCGCGCTCCCGCAGCCAGGATTCTTCACCCGTGAAGCTGCGATTCTCACCGATCACCACCCGCGGTATTCCGTAAAGGACGATGGCTCCGCTGCACATGGCGCACGGCGACAGGGTGGTGTAGATCGTGCACGCCCGGTACACAGAAGCGGCCTGGCGGCCGGCATTTTCCAGCGCATCCATTTCACCGTGCAGCACGGTGCTGCCCCGCTGCACGCGGCGGTTGTGGCCGCGGCCGATGATCCGGCCTTCGTGGACGAGTACGGAGCCAATGGGAATGCCGCCTTCACCGAGCCCGGTTCTGGCTTCCTCCACCGCGGCTTCAAGGTATGGGTCCATCATGCGTTCCCCGTCGATCTCCTGCTATTCTGGAAACAGAAGGGTATCATTTCAGGGTCCGGGCACGGCAACCGGCGTGCCCGGCTCAAGCGGGGAACGATAATGACACGAACCGTGAAGGCAGCCATCATCCAGATGGCCAACAAACTCGATACCTCCGAACCGTGCGCGGCACACCGCGAAGCCATGATCGAAGCGCACCTGCCGTTCATCGAACGGGCCGGCGATCAGGGCGTGCAGATGCTGTGCTTTCAGGAGATTTTCACCGGCCCCTACTTCTGTCCTTCCCAGGACAGCAAATGGTACGACCTGGCCGAGCCCATTCCGGACGGCCCGACCACCCGGCTGATGTGCGAACATGCCCGCCGCCACGGCATGGTCATCATCGTTCCAATTTACGAGGAACACATGACCGGCGTGTACTACAACACCGCGGCCGTGATCGACGCCGACGGCACCTATCTTGGCAAGTACCGCAAGAATCACATTCCCCAGGTGGCCGGTTTCTGGGAGAAATTTTTCTTCAAGCCGGGCAATCTGGGTTATCCGGTGTTCGAGACGGCTTACGGCAAGGTCGGTGTGTACATCTGCTACGACCGGCACTTTCCCGACGGGGCTCGCTGCCTGGGCCTAAACGGTGCCGAAATCGTGTTCAATCCGTCTGCCACCGTTGCCGGCCTCTCGGAGTACCTGTGGGAACTCGAACAACCCGCCCATGCCGTCGCCAACGGCTACTTCGTCGCTGCGATCAACCGGGTCGGCCATGAGGCTCCGTGGGACATTGGCGAGTTTTACGGATCGTCCTATTTCGTCGACCCGCGTGGTCAGAAAGTCGCCCAGGCCAGTCGGGACCAGGATGAGATGGTGATCGCCGACCTGGATTTCGACCTCATACGCGAAGTCCGCAACACCTGGCAGTTCTACCGGGACCGGCGTCCCGAAACCTATGCCGCGCTGACGGAGCTGTAGGCGATGAATCCGGCTGCCGAGGCGGACACCCTGCCCCCGATTACCGGTGCGCCTGCCGGTACCGACGCCAGTCTGAGCAATGCGGACATCGCACCGGTTCCGCCCGCCGAGCGAACCTGGAACGCTTTCAGCTTCTACGCCCTGTGGGTCGGCATGGCGATCAACATTCCCACCTACATGATCGCCGCCTCGCTGGTCGAGGGCGGCATGAGTTGGGGCCAGGCCATGTGGACGGTCCTGCTGGGCAACCTGATCGTGCTCGTTCCGATGGCCCTGAGCGGACACGCCGGAACGCGTTACGGTATTCCGTTCCCGGTGTTCGCGCGCGCAGCGTTCGGCATTTCAGGGGCGCACATTCCCTCCTTTCTGCGCGCCATCGTCGCCTGCGGCTGGTTCGGCATTCAGACCTGGATCGGCGGCGCGGCCATTTACACCATGGTGCTGATCTTCTGGCCCGCCGCGGCGGAACTGCCGGCGCTGATGCCGGCCTGGATCGGCGTGGGTTGGCTGCAATTCGCCTGCTTCATGCTGTTCTGGCTGATGAACATGGCGCTGATCTGGAAGGGTATCCATTCGATTCGTGTGCTCGAGGTACTGGCCGCGCCGTTCCTGGTGATCTGCGGTCTCGCCCTATTGGCCTGGGCGTGGACCCGTGCCGACGGCTTCGGCCCGATGCTGCAGGCCGAGTCCCGTTTCAACTCCACCGCCGAATTCGCCCAGCTTTTCTTCCCCAGCCTCACCGCCATGGTGGGTTTCTGGGCCACCCTGACCCTGAACATCTCCGATTTCACACGCTACGCCCGGAATCAGCGCGCCCAAGTTGTGGGACAACTGGCCGGACTGCCGACGACGATGACCCTGTTCGCCTTCATCGGCGTCGCCGTCACCAGTGCCACCGTGGTGATATTCGGCGAAGCGATCTGGGATCCGGTAGTGCTGGTGCGCCGGTTCGACTCACCGATCCTGGTGCTGTTCGCGATGCTCGCTGTCGTCATCGCCACCATTTCCACCAACGCCGCGGCCAACGTGGTCGGACCCGCCAACAATTTCTCCAACATGTGGCCATCGAAAATCGACTTCAGGCGGGGCGGTTACATTACCGGGGTCATCGGCATCGTGATGACGCCCTGGAAACTGGTCGCCGATCCCAGCGGCTACATCTTCACCTGGCTGATCGGATATTCGGCGCTGCTGGGCCCGGTGATCGGCATCATCCTGGTCGATTACTACCTGATCCGTCGCACCGAGCTCGATCTGCGCGACCTCTACCGGCGCGAAGGGCGCTACGCCGGATTCAATCGGGCCGCCCTGTTGGCCCTGGCGGCCGGCGTGGCGCCCAATGTGCCCGGCTTTCTGGCCAATGTGGGCCTGCTCGGCTCCGACGGATGGTGGGTTGGCCTGTACAACTACGCCTGGTTTCTCGGGCTGGCGGTCGCCGGCCTGACCTATTTCTGGCTGATGCGCAACCAACGCGTGACACGAATCGCATGAAACACCCCGATATCGAAACCCGCGACGTCCGGCCCGGCCGGCTGCCCGAGGAACGGCTGCACGCCAACTTCGCGGACCTGCATCCGCCGCTGACGGCCCTGCAGGCCGAAGTCGAGGCGGCGCGCTGCCTGTTCTGCTTCGATGCCCCGTGCACCGAAGCCTGCCCCACGGGTATCGACATTCCCGGCTTCATCCGCAAGATCGCGACGGGCAACCTGCACGGCGCGGCCGTGACCATCCTGGACGAGAACATCATGGGCGGCACCTGCGCCAACGTCTGTCCGGTCGAAGAGCTGTGCGAACAGGTGTGCGTGAAGAATACGGCGGAAGCTCTGCCGGTCGCCATCGGCCGCCTGCAACGCCATGCCACCGATCACCTGTTCGCCAGCGGGCGGCAACCCTATCGCCATGGCTCAGATACGGGCAAACGGGTGGCCGTCGTCGGCGCCGGCCCGGCCGGGCTGGCGTGCGCGCACCGCCTGGCGCTGCACGGTCATGAGGTGACCGTTTATGAGACACGCCCCAAAGCTGGCGGCCTGAACGAGTACGGGATCGCGGCTTACAAAATGGTCGATGACCGGGCGGCGCGGGAAGTGGAATTCATTCTCGGCGTCGGCGGCATCACCCTGCGAAACGGCAAGACCCTGAGCGTGGATTTCAGCCTGGCCGCGCTGCGCCGGGAATACGATGCCGTGTTTCTCGGCCTCGGCCACAACGCCGTCAACCACCTCGACCTGGATCACGAAGACGCGGACGGCGTGCACAGTGCCGTGAACACCATCGAGCGGATTCGACAGGAGGATCTGGCGTCCCTGCCCGTGGGCCGGCGGGTGGTCGTGATCGGAGGCGGCAATACCGCGATCGACATCGCGGTGCAGATGCGCAAGCTCGGCGCCGAATCGGTCACCCTGGTCTACCGTCGGGGCCGTGAAGACATGGGCGCCACCGGCCACGAGCAGGCATTGGCGCAAACCAGCGGCGTGCTCATCCGCACCTGGGCCGCGCCCCACCGCATCCATACCGCCGAGGACGGCGTACACCGGGTGAGCTTTGAATACACCCATACCAATGACGAAGGCCGCCTCGCCGGCACCGGCCGATTTTTCGATATCGACGCCGACCAGGTTTTCAAAGCCATCGGTCAGCACTTCGACGAGGCCCTGCTGGACTCGGACGACTGCCCGGCGGTGGAAAACGGCCGCATCCGCGTCGATGAACAACGGGCGACCAGCCTCGAAGGTGTCTGGGCCGGCGGCGACTGCGTGCCCGGCAGGGATCTCACGGTCACCGCGGTGCAGGACGGCAAGGCCGCCGCCGACAGCATGCACCAATGGCTGAGCCGTACCGAACCGGAGTCCGCTGATGGCTGATCTGAGCTGCAACATTGCCGGGGTACACGGCCCCAATCCTTTCTGGCTGGCGTCGGCGCCACCCACCGACAAGCAGTACAACGTCGAGCGGGCTTTCGAAGCCGGCTGGGGCGGCGTGGTCTGGAAAACCCTGGGCGAAGCCGGCCCACCCGTCGTCAATGTCTGCTCCCGCTATGGCAGCATCGATTACAACGGCCAGCGCATGGTCGGACTGAACAACATCGAACTGATCACCGACCGACCGCTGGACGTCAATCTGCGGGAAATCGCCGCGGTCAAGCAGGCCTGGCCGGACCGGGCCATGGTGGTTTCCCTGATGGTGCCCTGCAACGAGGCGGCCTGGCGGGACATCCTGAAAGCGGTCGAGCAGACCGGCTGTGACGGCGTGGAATTGAATTTCGGCTGTCCGCACGGCATGAGCGAAAGGGGCATGGGTTCGGCCGTGGGCCAGGTGCCGGAATACATTCGGGAGGTCACCGGATGGTGCAAGACACACACCGACCTTCCGGTGTTCGTCAAACTGACCCCCAACATCACTGACATCCGCTACCCGGCACGCGCCGCGCGGGAAGGCGGCGCCGACGCGGTATCACTGATCAATACGATCAATTCGATTACCGGAATCGACCTTGACACCTTCGCGCCGGAACCGACGGTGGCCGGCAAGGGCGCTCATGGGGGGTATTGCGGTCCGGCGGTCAAACCGATTGCGCTCGGCATGGTGTCGGAAATCGCGCGGGATCCGGTCACTCACGGTCTGCCGATCTCCGGAATCGGCGGTATCGCCACCTGGCGCGACGCTGCGGAGTTCATCGCGCTGGGCTGCGGCAGCGTCCAGGTGTGCACCGCCGCCATGCATTTCGGCTTCAAGATCATCGATGACCTCGTCGACGGCCTGGCCAACTGGATGGACGACCAGGGGCATGCCAATCTCGATGCCTTCCGTGGGCGAGCCGTTCCCAATGTCACCGACTGGAACCAGCTCGACCTGAACTACAAGACCCTGGCCGCCATCGATCAGGACCTGTGCATCCAGTGCGGCCTGTGCCACATTGTCTGCGAAGACACTTCGCACCAGGCCATCGCCCGAAGCCGTGGTGACGACGGCCGCCGCGTCTACACGGTCATCGACGACGACTGCGTCGGCTGCAACCTGTGCAACCTGGTGTGCCCGGTTCCCGACTGCATCAGCATGGTCGAAGTCGACAACGGCAAGCCCTACCTGAATTGGAACGACCACCCCAACAATCCGCAAGGCGGGAACTGACCGGAGCCTCCCATGCACAAGAGCCGACTGGCCGGTTTCATCATCGACTGCGAAACCGACGACCTGGATGCCGCGGCCGGCTTCTGGAGCGCGGCGCTGGGCCTTGAACGGAAACCGTTCGACGACCCGGAGGAAGCGGCCGCTTACATCGGCCTGCGCACGGACGCGGACGACCTGCACATCGAAGTGCAGAAAGTCGCTCACACGAGCCGGGTTCACCTGGACATCGAAGCCGACGACCTCGAAGCCGAGGCGCGCCGCCTGGAAGCCCTCGGCGCCCGGCGCATCGGCATGGTCAAGCGCTGGATCGTCATGGAGGCGCCGACCGGCCAGCGGTTCTGCATCGTGCAACCGCAGCGCCGCGATTTCGACGATCGCGCCAACACCTGGGACTGAGCCCCGGCCGGGCCTTCACGGGTCACCCGTTCGGGACGGGACGGCACCGCCCTGCCGGACACTTTTACTCCCGCAGCCGCCGGTCGAGGGTCGCGATCGCCCGATCCAGATCGCGGCTGGCCCGGCGCAGGCGTTGCAGGGCGGGCGCCGCGTCATCTCCGCGCTCTGCGTCGGGTAAATCTTCGTCGTCGATTCGAAGCGAATCCGCCGGCGCTGCGGCGACCGAGCGTTCAAGGTCGATCAGCGCAGCGTCCATGAGGTGTGCCAGGTGGTCCGGATCCGGTACCACCCGGTAGCAGGACGTGAGGCTGATCGACAGGCGCCCGGCGTGAGTGAGCACCACGACCATCAGCCCCAAGCCGTCGATGATCGGCGCCATGCCGAATTGGGCACCGAGCCGGGCACCGGCCAGGTACAGGGGCGTGGATGGCCCGGGAACATTGGTGATGATCAGGTTGAAGAACGGCCGGTGCCGGCCGCCGAGGCGCATGCGCGTATAAACCCGGGCCGCCGCCGCCAGGGTTTCGGAGGGGATGAATTCGGCGATGCGGTGGGCCGGCATGGCGCTTGCGTAGACTTTTGAGCCGGTCGTGCCGCGCCGAATGCGTAACAGCCGGCGCAGGGGATCCGGCTCGTCGGTCGCCAGGTCCGCCAACATCGCGGACACCTGGTTTCCCATCTTGCCGCGATCACGCTCCTGGCGCACCGAAACGGGTGTCATGGCAATCAGGGATTTCCGAGGCAATTCGTCGCGCTCCGCCAAATAGGCACGCAGTGCGCCGGCGCACTGGCACAGCACGACATCGTTGACCGTCACCCCGGGAACCTGGCGCCTCAGAGCCCGATATCGCTCGAAATCGAAATCCGTCCCCCAAAACGTCCGGCTCGACGACACCGCACGGTTCAGCCGCGTTCGGGGCGCGGACAGCAGCGTGGGCGGCGGATCGATGCGTTCCGCCCGACGCGCGCCATAGATACGGGCCGCGCCGCGCGCAACTTCACCGAGAACCTGACCCAGCTCTTTCGATTTCCGGCCCATTCCCGCCCAGGCGCCCCCCACCAGCGCCAGGCTTCCGGGTATCTCTTCTGGCTGCCAGTCATCGTGCTCAACCCGCCCGGGCACCGGGCTGATGTCCAGCAACGCCGCCATCAGTTCGACGCCCGAGCCCCCGTCCACCGCGGCGTGATGAACTTTCGAGATCATCGCGTACGAACCCGGAGCGAAGCCATCGACCCCGTTTACTTCTTCGACGAAACTCAGTGACCACAGGGGGCGCCGGCGGTCCAGCACCTCGCCGAATACATGAGCCGCCACGTGCATGAGTTCCCGGCGCCCACCCGGAGCGGGCAAGCTCAGCCGCGGCAGGTGCCGGTCGAGTTGGAAGCCGGGATCGTTGATCCAGCAGGGATGAGCCAGTCCAATCGGCGGTTCGACCAGCCGTTCACGAAAAATTCGCGAACTGGCCAGCCGGTCCCGGATGTGCGCGTGAAACATCTCATAACTGAACCCTTTGGGCGCGGTGGCGGCGTCCATGAGGTAGACACCGCCGATGTGCATCGGGCTGTGGTCGTCCTCCAGGTAGATGAACGACGCATCGAGCGCGGACAATCGGCGCACTGTCAGTCGTTTCCGTTCGCCGCATGCGGTGACGGCAGGACCTTGAATCCGGAGGTATCCAGCGCCGCCCGGTAGCCGTGCCAGGTGGCGTAGGCCAGCCAGGGTATGATCACCGCCAGCCCGAGCAGTGCCGTCGCCACCCCCGCCGCCATGAGTGCGACGATGAGCACGACCCAAACCGCCATGGTCCATTTATTGCGCAGCACGGCGTTGATGCTCGACACCACCGCGGTCACCACGTCCACCTCGCGATTGGCGATGAACGGCAGCGAAAACGCGCTGGCGGCGAATGTCACCAGGGCGAAAACAGACCCGATTGCCGATCCGACAGCGAGAAAGGTCAGCAAGCCGCTCCATTCATGCCCGGTATCCGCCGGAAAGAATACATGCACCATCGAGCCGGCCCGGGCCCAGAGCAGAAAAATCACCAGCAGGACCAGTGCGAAGACGAGCGCGTTGCCGAACGGCAGCCGGATCGCCGCCAGGGTTTCCGCCAGGCCCGGATGATGACCGGCATCCAGCGCCCGGCTGACCGCATACAAGGCGAAGGCCATCAGCGGAGCGATGAAAATGAATCCGGAAAGGACGCTGATCAGCAGCACCCACCCACCGAGCACCCAGGCCAGGGCGGCGACAGCTCCGAACAAGGCCACCGAGAACGCCCCCCAGATCAGGCTCAGGACCGGAGTCCTCCTGAAATCACCCCACCCCATCCGCAGCCAGTCCAGCGGCGCGGACGGAGCCAGATCCCGGCAGGGTGCGACGAACGATTCGGGCGAATTGATGCTCCGGAGCGCGGGCTCGGGTTTGGCGTTCTGCGGGTTGGTCTGTGTCATCCACGCTCCGTGGCGCGACGGCGGAACATGGGTTCCGGCCGACGGGTACGCTTATAATAGGCTGCAATGGCCGGGATTGCAGCCGGCCGCCTCCCGGGCATCTCCGCCCGTTTTCCGAAGGAATGACTGGCAACCATGCTGCAACTGAATCAGGTCCGGCTGCGCCGGGGAACACGCATCCTGTTCGAGGACGCGACCTTCCAGGCTCACGCGGGCCAGCGTGTGGGCGTGACCGGCGCCAATGGCAGCGGAAAATCATCTCTGTTCGAACTGATACTCGGCGGACTGCAGACCGACGCCGGCGAAATCAGCCTGCAGGCAGGCTGCCGCATCGCGGCAGTGGCTCAGGAAACACCCGATTCCGAGCGCAGCGCGCTGGATTTCGTGCTGGACGGGGACATTGAGCTGCGTGCGGCCGAAGCCGCGATCCGGCAAGCCGAGGCGGGAACCGAGGACGAATCCGAAGCCGATGCGAAAGCCCTGGCGCGAGCCTATGAAGCGTTCGAGGATGCCGACGGTTACGCGGCCCGGGCCCGGGCCGGCGCGCTGCTGCACGGACTTGGATTCGAGCCGGAACAAACCGAATGGGAGGTATCGGCGTTCTCGGGCGGCTGGCGGGTACGGCTCGCGCTGGCCCAGGCCCTGATGCGCCAGTCCGATCTGCTGCTGCTGGACGAGCCCACCAACCACCTCGACCTGCCGGCCATTCTGTGGCTGGAGAACTGGCTCGCCCGCTACCCCGGGTTGCTGCTTGTCATCTCGCACGATCGCGACTTTCTCGATGCCGTGTGCACGCGTATCGCGCATATCGAGCAGCAACATGTCACGCTCTATGGCGGCAACTACAGCCAGTTCGAGGAGGTCCGCACGGCCCGTCTGGCGCAGCAGCAGGCCATGCACGAGAAGCAGCAGAAGGAAATTCGTCACATTCAGTCCTTTGTCGATCGCTTTCGTTACAAGGCTTCCAAGGCGCGGCAGGCCCAAAGCCGCCTGCGCATGCTCGAACGCATGACCCTGATCGCGCCGGCCCACGTGGACTCCCCGTTTCACTTCACGTTCCTGGAACCCGGACGTCAGCCACAGCACCTGCTCAAGATGGAGGACGCGCAACTGGGTTACGCGAAGGGCCAACCCGTGTTGTCCAATGTCAACCTGGGCATCGAGGCCGGGCAGCGCCTGGGACTGCTGGGCGTCAACGGCGCGGGAAAATCAACCCTGGTCCGGGCGCTGGCCGACGGCAGCACCCTGCTGTCCGGCCAACGAATCGTGCACCGGGACACGGTAATCGGCTATTTCGCGCAACATCAGCTGGAGCAACTCGACCCGCAGCAAAGTCCGCTCGCGCATCTGCAGTCACGCGAACCGGGCAGCACGGAAAGCGAACTGCGCCAGTATCTCGGTCGGTTCGGCTTCGCGGGTGAACGGATTTTCGATCCGGTCGCGCCTTTTTCCGGTGGGGAAAAAGCCCGGCTCGTGCTGGCGCTGCTGATTCGTCTGAGGCCTAACCTGCTGCTGCTCGACGAGCCCACCAATCACCTGGATCTGGAGATGCGGCAGGCCCTGAGCATGGCATTGAACGACTATTCCGGCGCACTGGTCGTGATTGCCCATGACCGCCACCTGTTGCGCACGGTCTGTGACGAACTGATCGTCGTCCATGATGGCATGGCCGACCGCTTCGACCGCAGCCTGGACGACTATGCCGCGTGGTTGACCGAACGCGACGAGGAAACCACAGACCGCGACGCGAGCACGGACGGCAAGGACCGGGGGAATCCGGCGACGTCCCGCGGCAGCCAGCGCGCCCGCCGTCAGGAAAAGGCGCGGGCCCGCGAGGCGCTCAAACCACTGCGCGACCGAGTGCAACGCATCGAGAAGGAAATGAACCGGGTACGAATGGCCTGCGAATTGCTGGAACGCAAACTGGCGGACGATGCCCTGTACAACGAACCGGAGCGGCGCGACGAACTCACCGGACTGGTCCGTGAGCAAGGCGAGGCGCGAAGCCGGCTGGAACAACTGGAAGAAGACTGGCTCGCGGCCAGCGAAGCCCTGGAGTGCGCTCGCGGCGATCAGTGAAGCCGACCGGCCCGCGGGTTCGAGCCATCACGCCGGCCGGCCTGGATCGCCTTGCGGCATCCGGGCGGGTCCGGCGTCTCAGCCGCCTTCGCGGCAAGCCGGCTGTTTCAGGGTCTTGCGTTCGAACAGGCGATTCACCAGGCCCGCCGTCGACGGTCCGTTGAACCGGGCCGGCCCGCGGGCCAAACGAAAGGCGGCAAGGACCCCGCGCGCCCATTGCCGCACCCCCCGCACGAGCCTGCGCCCCCCCAGAATGGCCAGGTTGCCCGTGATGACCAGGGCAATCCCGGCCAGCACGTGCCAATCGACGACCAGCCCTTCGAACGCGACCGACAGCAACACCGCCACGACCGGAAACATCACCACGGCATAACCCGCCTGGGCGGGACCAATCCGACCGAGCAATTTGAGGTAGGTGCCGAACGCGAAAATGGAACCGAATATCGACAGGTAGAGCAACGAGGCTACGTAGGATGCCGTGTACTCGAAGTTGAACGGCAGATCCCGGCGCCACGCGATCAGCGCCGTCACGATGGCCCCGTAGAACATGCCCCACGCATTGGACGGCACGATGGGGAGACCTTCACGCTGGGCGCGGTGCGAAACCATGTTACCCAGCGAGGCGACCAGGGCGCCGCCCAGGCTGAGGCCGGCCCCGATCAGGGTCCGGTTGGTGAGATTCACGTCCACGATTCCGGGCCAGAACAGTATCGCGAGACCGGCCACGCCGATGAGCGCGCCCACCCCCACCCTGGGCTCGATGCGGGTGCCGAAAAACAGCCGGGTGTTGAGCACGTTCATCCACATCATGCTCGAGAAAACGACGGCGTTGAGCGCGGAAGCGATGTAAGCCTGCGCCGAGTAGGTCGCGATGTAATTGATTCCGAACAGCAGCAAGCCCAGCAACATGAATCGAACATGGGCCTTGAGTCCATAACTCAGCTGCACGCCGCGAACCCGGCACCAGGCGAAAAGCAACACGGCCGCAATGGCATAGCGGTAGACCACCGACACTTCCGGGGCGACCTCACCCAATTGGAAATTGATCACCAGCCAGGTACTGCCCCAGACCAGAACCGTGACCATGTAAAGAATGACATCGGTCATGTCGTCTCTCCGTTGACCGCCTGTTCCGCCCCGCCCGCACCGCCGGGCGGCGGCGAACGGAGCAGGATTGATCGATTACGGGAATGAGCTTAGAATGCAGACTGTCTACTGAACAGACACACTTTTTTTAAAATGTGACATATACAGCTTGTTCCAGACAAAATCTTCGGAGCCTTCCCCATGTTGACCGTGGATAAGACCGACGGCACCTTCCTGTATGAGCAGGTGGTCCACCTGATCGCCGGACAGGTGGAGAACGGGGCTCTGCGTCCCGGTGATCGACTGCCCTCGCTGCGCGGCCTGAGCCGGCGCCTGGACATCAGCGTTCCGACAGTCCGCCAGGCCTATCTCGAACTCGAACGCCAGGGCCGCATCGAGGCCCGCCCCAAGTCCGGATACTTCGTCCAGGCCAGCCGCCAGAACCGCCTGGTTCGTGGTGCCCGGGTGAGCGGCAAGCCGTCGACGGTCAAGCGACAGGCGCTGATCGACCGGGTGTACGACCACATTCACCAGACCGGGCTGCTGCCCCTGGGAATTGCCAACCCCGGCATGGCCCACCCCGCCACCCGGACCCTGCACCGAGCGATGAAACGGGTCATGGCACGGACCGAAAGCCGGCTTCTCGGGTACGCCCCGGCCTACGGCGACCCCGGTCTGTGCCGCCAGATCGCATACCGCTATCTCAATCAGGGCGGTTCGGTGGATCCGGCCGAAGTTCTGATCACCAACGGCGGCCAGGAAGCACTGACCCTGGCCCTGCAATCGGTGGCGCGCAGCGGAGACGTCATCGCCGTCGAAAGCCCCGCCTACTACGGCGGGCTGGAATTGATCGAAAGTCTGGGCATGCTGGCCCTGGAGATCGATACCTGTCCGGTCAACGGGGTCTCACTGTCGGCGTTGAGCAAGGCCCTGGAAGAGCACGACATCCGCGCCTGCCTGTTCTCGGCCGCCGTCAGCAATCCGCTGGGTTGCGTCAGTTCCGACGAGGGCCGGCGGAACCTCGTCCAACTGCTGGAAAGCCGTGACGTACCGCTGATCGAAGACGACGTGTACGGTGATCTCGTATTTTCCGGCGAACGGCCCCGCCCCGCCCAGTTCTACGCGCAGCGCGGGCAGGTACTGACGGTGGGTTCGTTTTCCAAGACCGTTGCGCCGGGCTACCGAATCGGCTGGCTGCTGCCCGGACGCCATCTCGGCCGCGCCCGCAAGCTCAAGCGCGCGATTTCGTGTTCGTCCGGCCTGTTGCAGCAACTCACGCTGAGAGAATTCATCAACTCGGGGGACTACGATCGTCACCTCAACCGCCTGCGGCCGAAGCTGCAGCACAACGCGGAACGCATGATTGCCTGCATCGAACAGTATTTTCCGGCGGAAACCGCGATTTCACGGCCATGCGGCGGATCGGTCCTGTGGCTGGAATTGCCCGGTGGCGTGGATTCCGAGGTACTTTTCGACCGAGCGATCGATATCGGCATCAGCATCACGCCGGGGCGCATTTTCTCGCCCGCGGATCGCTACCGGAACTACATGCGACTCAGTTTTGGGCACCCCTGGTCCGAAGCCATCGAATCGGGGCTGGAAGCGCTCGGGCGCCTGGTGCGGGAACTGGCCGTGTCGGGCCGGACACCGGCCCCGGTGCCGGCCCGTCACGGACAAAATCTCAACCCACGGGTTTCCTGAAGCGCAGGGTCATGCGATCGCTTTCGCCGATCGCGCGGTACTCGGCTTCACATTTCGCCCTGGCGCCGGCATCACTCTCCGGAGCGCAGACCGCCAGTCCGGGTGGCAGACTCCAGACGCCTTCGGGGTGATCATGATCATCGGCGGGATTGGCGTTGACGTCCGATCGGGCCTCCAGATACAGGCCGGCGGCACGCGCCAGGTCGATGACGGTCTGCTCGGGCACGTATCCGTTCTCAGCGGACATGGCCGGATCCGCACCCGGCGCGGCCCGGTGCTGAACCACGCCCAGCACGCCACCGGGCTTCAGCACGCGCGCGAACTCAGCGAACACATCGTCCGCCAGTCCCTCGCTCACCCAGCCGTGGGTATTGCGAAAAGTCAGTACCAGGTCGAAGGAATCCGCCGCACCGAGGGATGGCGACTCCGGCGGCGACCAGGGTGTCACGACGACCTGGTCGTACAGTTCGGGTGCAGCCGCGAACTTTTCCAGCAGCGCATCGTGCAGTTGATAACGGTAGTCCGGCTGGCCTTCGACATCGGGGTCCCAGCTCGCCACGACAAACTGGCCATGGTGGCGCAGCACCGGCGCCAGTACTTCGCTGTACCAACCACCACCGGGCCAGATTTCCAGCACCTTCATGCCGTCCTTCAGACCCAGAAATTCGAGCGTGCCCACCGGGTGTCGGTAGCGGTTTCGCGCCTGATTGGCTTCCGAGCGGTGATCACCGAACATGGCCTGTTCGACGCGTGCCGCGACGGACAGGTCCCCAGCCGCGGCCGACCCGTAGAACACAACAGCGCCCAACAGGCAGACAATCCGTATGGGTTTCCTCATGAAATACCTCCCGTAAGCAGGGGTGGATGAATGGGCCGGGCGGTCAGGCCGCGCGCAGGCCCTTGGCTGAACTGCGAAAGGCACGGCGAAAAGCGATGCCCAGGCAAAGCCCGCCAATGGTCGCGACCAGCAGCACGACATCGGGCATGGTGTCCAGGCCCTGCAACGCCGCCAGCAGGCCGATGACCATGGCGCCTTTGACCCGCTCGACGGGAAGCCGCTCGCCATGCACATCATCGCGGGAATGCACCTTGCGCATCAGCACGAGATTCAGTGAAAACAACACGAGTGCGAATACACCCAGCCATTGAATCAGGCTGCCGGGGGTGATGACCGTAAGCCAGTTGACGTCGTAATCGACGATGTACACCACCATGGAGCCGGCACACAGCAGCGCGTAAAGCAGTTGTCGCTTCAACGGTCTTCGCAGGCTGGCGTCGAGCAGGAATGCGAGGGCGCCGACGGCCCCGAACCACGGACTGGCCGTCGCGTACACGGTCCATATCACCAGTCCGGTCACCATCAGCGAATCGGGAACCCGCGCTTTCAGACCGGTGGTGCGGTTGACGATGCGCGCCAGGAACAGGGTGGTGAACAGGGTCAGCAATCCCGGTGCGTCAGACGCCAGCGATACCAGAAAACCCAGGGCCATGGCCACGAACGCGGCAATCGGGTCGTCCGGCAGCAGTTCGCGACCCAGTGCCCAGCAACCGAAAGCCGCCAACAGCGAAATCCCGCCGAGGCGCAGCGCATTCAAGGCACCCTGTTCCAGGCCGGCGAACCCGGCCGCTGCGCCGCCGATAAACGCCAGGGGCAACAGAATCAGAACCGCCTTGTTACTGGGAACCGCGGGTTCGAGCGGACGACCGATGGAGGTGTAACGGTAAAGTGCGTGCTCGGTCATCGCGGTGTTGGCTCGCTCACTGCCATAGGGTCATGATAGCAGGCCCGGAATCGGCCATCCGTTCAGGCCCCGGGCTTCTCCGGCGCGGTACCCGGCGCCGCCCGCTGCAACTGTTCAATCAGGCGGGTCACCCGCTGCGGCGAGGAGGTCTTGCGAGCCAGCAGCACGTACAGGGAAGGCACGATGAACAGGGTCAGGGCCGCGGAAATCGCCACGCCAAACACAACGACGATACCGATGGGCTGCCGCGATTCCGCACCGGCGCCGCTGCCCAGCAGCAGCGGCAGGGCGCCGAACGTGGTCGCCGCACTGGTCATCAGAATCGGCCGCAGACGCACCGAGGCGGCTTCCAGCACCGCATCCGAGATGGAACGCCCGCGATCGCGCAACTGGTTGGCGAATTCCACAATCAGCACCCCGTTCTTGGCGGACAGTCCGATCAACAGGATGGCCCCGATCTGACTGAACACATTGATCGACGAACCGTAGGCCCACAGCCCGACCAGCGCCCCGGTCATCGCCAGCGGAACGGTCACCAGGATCACCAGCGGATTGATGAAACTCTCGAACTGTGCGGCGAGCACCAGAAAGACGATGATCAACGCCAGGGCGAAGGTGATGTACAGGGACTGCCCCGTCTCCAGGTATTCCTTGCTTTCACCGTCCCAGCTGATGCGAGCCGCCGCCGGAAGCGTCGACTGCGTGACCGCTTCGAGGGCCTCGATGCCCTGCCCCAGGCGTACCCCTTCGGTCAGTGCGGCGTCGATGGTGATCGAGCGCATGCGGTCGTGCCGATTGAGTTCCGTCGGCCCGGCGGTTTCCTCCAGCGTCACGAGATTGGACAGGGGAATCAGTTCATTGGAAAGATCCGACCGCACGTACAGGTTGGCCAGGTCATCGGGACTGGCCCGGTCCGATTCCCGACCCATCAGGATCACGTTGTACTCACGTCCGCGGTCAATGTAGGTGGTCACCACCCGCGAGCCGAGCATGGTCTCCAGCGTCGTGCCCACAGCCAGCAACGAAACGCCCAGGGTCGCCGCGCGATTGCGATCCACCGCAACCTGCATCTGCGGCTTGCGTTCCTGGTAATTGCTGTCGGGGTTCTCCAGTTCATCCACGCCCTGCAGACCCAGCATCACCTGGTCACGCCAGCGCTGCAGCTGGTCGTAGTCCGGGCCACCAATGACCATGGATACCGGCCGGCCGTTAGAGCGTATGCCGAGGCTGCCGCCGGTGTTGACGAAGGAACGGACACCGGGCAATTTCTCCAGCCGTTCGCGCAACCGGGCAGCCACTTCCTTGTCGGTCTCATCGCGTTCGTCCCAGTGCTCCAGCAGCACGATGGCACGGGCGGAATTGACTTCAGCACCACCAAACCTCCCCGGCACCCGCGTGAGGAACCGCCGGACCGTCCGCCCCTCGCCGAGTTCCTCGATCAGGATGGATTCCATCTGGCGTGCGTACCGGTCCATGTAATCGAAACTCGCGCCGTCCGGCGCCCGCAGCAAGACGAAGAACGCGCCGCGATCCTCAGACGGTGCGTATTCCGTGGGCAGGCTCGTGACCAGTCCGGCTGAGAGACCGGTCAGCCCCAGCAGAATGGCGACGGCTATGAACGGCCGCGCGACAAATTTTTCCAGTATGCCCCGGTAGACGGATGCCAGTCGGTTGAACACCCGGTCGACGTGGTGTGCCAGACCGCCGCGCAACGAGGATTCGCTCAGCATTTTCGAGCACAGCATGGGGGTCAGGGTCAGCGCCACGATCATCGAGAACAGCACCGCGGCCGCCAGGGTGATCCCGAACTCCCGGAACAGGCGGCCGACGTCGCCTTCAATGAACGACAGCGGCACGAATACCGCCACCAGGACCAGCGTGGTGGCGAGCACCGCAAAGCCGATTTCGCGCGAGCCGTTGAGCGCCGCGAGCAGGGGTTTCTCGCCCTGCTCGACCCGCCGGAAAATATTCTCCAGCACCACGATGGCATCGTCGACCACCAGACCGATGGCCAGCACCAGCCCGAGCAGTGTCAGGATATTGATGGTATAGCCCATCGCGGCCATGACGATAAACGTCGAAATCACCGACACCGGCACCACCAGCGCCGGAATCAGGGTCACGCGCAGCGAACCGAGAAACAGGTAGATCACCACCAGCACCAGCCCGATGGCGACGAACAGCGCAATGTACACCTCGCGCATCGATGCGCGAATGAACTCCGCCCGGTCGTAATTGACGCCCAGCATCATCCCTTCGGGCAGATCGGGCTGGATGATTTCCATTTCCACCTGCACGCCGTCGGAAACCGCCACGCTGTTGGCTTTCGACAACTGCTCGATCGCCAGCGAAACCGCCTCGTCGCCGTTGGCGCGCGCGACGCTGCGCTCGTCTTCGGCACCCACCCGGACGTCGGCCACCTCACCGAGGCGGACTACCTGCCCGTCGGGCCCCCGGCCGATGACCAGTTCGCGAAAATCACTTTCTTCCACGTAATTGGTGGTCGTTCTCAGCGTGAACTCACGCTCCACCGATTCCAGCCGCCCCGCCGGCAGTTCGACGTTTTCGGACAACAGGGCATTCTGCACATCGTTGACCGTGAGGCTGCGCGCGGCCAGCGCTTCGCGGTCCAACCAGATACGCATGGCGTAGCGGCGCGAACCGGAGATACGGACACGCGCGACCCCGGGCACGGTCGACAGGCGGTCGACGAGGTAGCGTTCGGCGAAATCGGTGAGTTGCAGGCCGTCGTGACGATCCGACGTCAGGTTCAGGTACATGACGGGGTCGGAAGCACTGTCGGACTTGGCGATCTCGGGTGGATCCGCCTCCCGCGGCAACTGATCGACCACCCGGGCGACGCGGTCACGGATGTCGTTGGCCGCCGCATCGACATCGCGGCTGACAGCGAATTCGACCCGGATATCCGAACGTTCGTCACGGCTGGTCGAGGTCAGTTTTTCGATGCCCTCGATGCCGGCGATGACGTCCTCGATGACCTGGGTGACCTTGGTTTCGACCACTTCGGCCGACGCACCGCGGTAACTCGTTTCGATGGACACGACCGGCGAATCGATATCGGGATACTGCCGCACCGGCAGATCGGTCAGTGCCGCCAGCCCCAGGATCAGCAGCAGCATGGAAATGACCGTTGCGAATACCGGGCGACGGACCGAAACGTCGGAAAGGAACATGTTCTGGCTCAGCCGGCTTCGACGCGTGAGGCCACGTTGACGGGTTCGCCGTCCCGCGCTTTCTGGGTGCCTTCGGAAATCACCCATTCACCATCCGCAAGCCCCTGCAATACTTCCACTTCACCGGGCCGGCGGCGGCCGGTGCGGACTTCACGCATTTCAACCAGGTCACCCGGCGTCACCACGAAAACGAACTGCTTGCTGCGTTCGGGCACGATGGCCTCTTCCGGCACCATCAGGGCCAGTACATCGTCCTTCAACAGAGACACGGTCAGAAACATGCCGGGCCGCAGGTAACCCTCCTCGTTCGGCAACAGCGCGCGGACCGTGACTGTTCGGGTCACGGGGTCCAGCCGGGTGTCGATGGTGGTGACCTGACCTTCGAAATGCTGGTCCGGCCAGGCCGCGCTGCGGGCCAGCACTCTCAAGCCCGGTTCCAGGCGGGCAACGAAAACCTCGGGCACGTCGAAATCGAGCTTGATTCGCGAAGTGTCGTCAAGCGTCGTAATCACGGTATCGGTATCTACCACAGCGCCCACACTGACCCGCCGCAGTCCGAGACGTCCTGAAAACGGGGCCCGGATGATGGTGTGATCGAGCCGGGATTGCGCCGCCCGAACCGCCGCTTCGTTGGCTTCGAACTGGGCCTTGAGCTGTTCGAGCTGGGACGTAGCCACCACGTTCGTGCGGTACAACTCCTCGGCCCGCTGGTACTGACTCCGGGATTCCACCAGAGCCGCTTTCGCGGCCGCCAGCTCAGCGAGCTGCTCGGCGTTCTCGAGCTCGACCAGCACCGTTCCCTGCTCGACCCATTGTCCTTCTTCGAAACGAATCGCCGTGATCGCGGCGGTGATTTCAGCGCGAACCTCGATGGCTTCGTTGGCGCGGGCGTTACCCAGGGCCTCGGCCGACAGCGGAAAGGCCTTGACCGCTGCCCGCGTGACGATGACATCCGGAGCCTGGGCCCAGGAGGTGGATGCAATGAGAAAGAATCCCGTGAACAGGACAAGAAGGCGCAATAACATCGGCGAGACCCAGGGGATCAATTCAGATTCCTCAATGATAACGGCTACAGGTCGGCCGCGGTTGTTCGAAATTGGGGCAATCTGACTCATTCGGGCCCGCTTCCCTCATCGCGTTCGGCCGGGCTGCGGTGGGTACGCCACACGGACCGCCGTTGCCGAAGAACCGGCTGGGGGCCGATTTCAACTGCACGGACAGACCGGGCGTCGCCACCGCGGTGCCAACCGGTATGACTGTTTTTCGGGAATCAAGTTCCCGTGCAGGCACCATCCGGCCGGCAGGCGCCATCGGATGCGCTGGAACAAGCGGCTGCGATACTGCATTATCACCACGCCACGCGGAATCTCGCCCGGTCCGCAGCGAACGAATCGGAAATACCTGCATGAAACGTAATGCTTACACGCTCAAGGCCAGTTGCACCGACACGGTGGGAATCGTGGCGGCGGTGACCGGCTTCATCGCCGACCGTGGCGGCCTCATCACCGAAATGTCGCATTTCGTCGATGACATGGCTCAGAAGTCCTTCATACGCACCGTATTCGAAGACGACGCGACATCGGACGACGAAACCCGGGCGCTGCAGGCGGCGTTCAAGGAGTCCGTGGCGCGGCGTTTCGCCATGACTTTCAGTATCATTCCTCCCAACCAAAAATTGCGCACGCTGATCGCGGTCTCCCGTCAAAGCCATTGTCTGAATTCCCTGCTCTATCGCTGGTCCGACGGGCACCTCCCCATCGAGATCACCGGGGTCGTGTCCAATCACGAGGATCAGCGTTCCCGGGTGGAATGGTATGGCTTGCCCTACCACCATTTCCGGATCGAACCCGGCCGCAAGCCCGAGCAGGAAGCCCGCATTCTGGACCTGTTCGAAGAAACCGGGTCGCAACTGCTGATCCTCGCACGCTACATGCAGATCCTGACGCCACATGCGTGCAGCGTGCTGGGTGGGCGGGCCATCAACATTCACCATTCGTTCCTGCCGGGCTTCAAGGGCGCCCGCCCCTACCATCAGGCTTTCGAACGCGGGGTCAAATTGATCGGCGCCACCGCTCACTATGTGAACACCGAACTGGATGAAGGCCCCATCATCGAGCAGGACGTCGTGCGAGTGGATCACACCATGACGGCCGGGGAACTCGAACGTCTGGGTCAGGATGTCGAGAGCGTGGTGCTCAACCGGGCCGTGCGCTGGCACGCGGAGCATCGGGTGTTCGAAAACGGGCATCGCACCGTGGTGCTGAGACATTGATGGGACAACTTGCCGCTCCACCCTCCCGAATTTCGGGTCTGATCGGGCCGTTGCCCGCCCGGCCGGATCCTCTCGAACGGAGTTCACCGTGAAAAGGTTTGCCGACATCACCGGTTGGGGCAAATGCCTGCCACCGGCCGTCATGACCAACGACGACATGGCTTCGGTCATCGATACCTCGGACGAGTGGATTCGAACCCGGTCCGGCATTCGCGAGCGGCGCGTATCGCACGTGCCACCCAGCGAACTGGCCCGGGTGGCCTGTGCCCGCGCCCTCGCCGCGGCCGGAAAGTCCCCCGAAGAGGTCGACCTGCTGATCGTGGCCACCTGCACGCCCGATACGGTCATACCAAGCTGTGCCGCGCACGTGCAGCGCAAACTCGGTGCCGTCAACGCCGCCGTGTTCGATCTCAACGCCGGCTGCAGCGGGTTCGTCTATGCCCTCAACACCGCAACGGCCCTGGTCCGCAGCGGCGGCTACCGCTGCGCCCTGGTGGTGGGCAGCGAACGGATCACCTGGTTTCTGAACTGGTCGTTGCGCGATACCGCGGTCCTGTTCGGCGACGGTGCGGGCGCGGTGGTGCTGGAGCCCACGGAGGCCGAATGTGGACTGCTGGACGCCCACCTGGGTTGCGAGGGTGAGGCCCTGGAAGCCCTGCACGTACCGAATTTCGGCACCGCGGGCGACCGCTTCGTCGAGCATTACGAAGTGTTCGGTGTGCAGTTTGACGGTCGCGAAATTTTCCGGCGGGCCGTCAAGGGCATGGCACGTGAAACCCGCATCGTTCTCGATCGGCTGAAACTGGATTTCGAGGACATCGATCTCGTCATTCCTCACCAGGCCAACGAACGAATCATCGAATCCCTGGCGCGGTACCTGGGCCTCGAAAGCGACCAGGTGGTGGTCAATATCGACCGCTACGGCAACACCTCCGCGGCCACCATTCCCGTGGCCCTGGTCGAGGCGCTGGAACAGGAGCGGATCAAGCCCGGGGACCGCGTACTGCTCGCGGCGTTCGGCGCCGGACTGACCCGTGCTGCGGCGTTGCTGCGATGGGGGGAACGGACCTCGCCACTGGGTGAAAGCTCCGCCTCGCTCCCGCCCTGCGAGAAAACCGCACTCGAAATCCTCACCCCCGCGATCGAAAGGACACTCGGCCCGCAGGGACGATGACGTGCCCACTCCGGAACCGGGCCCGGGTTGCACGCAAGCAACCCCCCGGGCCGGGGACGAAAATACGTATCCAAACCGCCGGCACGGAGAAATAGCGGATATTCTGGTTCAAATCTGAACATTACTCCGGGAGCCGGGCGTTTATAATTCGCGGTCGGCATCACGTACAATTGTCCAGTTCAGATTCAGCACAAGGAATTCCCTGGTATGAGTCAGAAACCCCGGATCCACATTCCCCATGCCTCGGCGCGCCCGGGCGAGAAACCCGACTTCAGTTATCTGAAACTGCAGGCTGCCGGAGAAGCCGAACGGCCTGTGACCGGCTCGCGCGTGGCCGAAATGGAGCCCCTGGCACACGGCCTCGTCCGCGTTTTGGACGATAACCACGTCGCCCAGGGCCCCTGGGATCCGGGACTCAGCCACGACACCCTGCTGGAAGCCCTGCGGCTGATGGTTCTGGTGCGCCAGTTCGATGACCGCATGCAACGCATGCAACGGCAGGGCAAAATCACGTTCTACATCCAGTCACTGGGCGAAGAGGCTGTCTCCATCGGCGCCGGCCTGGCGCTGCGGCCGACGGATATGCTGTTCCCGTCCTACCGCAACCAGGGCCTGTACATCATGCGGGAGACCGGTCTGGTCGACATGATGAGTCAGTGCCTTTCGAACACGCGCGATTTCTGCCGCGGCCGGCAGATGCCGATTTTCTACCAGAACGCCAAAGGCCGGGTCTTCACCATCTCCGGCAATCTGGCCACCCAGTACCCGCAAGCCGTTGGCTGGGCCATGGGGGCGGCGATCAAGGGCGAAGACGACATCGCCGCATCCTGGGTCGGCGACGGCAGCACGGCCGAAGCCGATTTTCACTACGCGCTGACCTTCGCCGCCGTCTACCAGGCCCCGGTGATTCTCAACGTCGTCAATAATCAATGGGCCATTTCGACCTTCCAGGGCGTGGCGGGCGGGGAACGCCGCCCGTTCGCCGCGCGTGGCCTCGGCCTCGGTGTACCGGGAATCCGGGTGGACGGCAATGACCTGTTGGCGGTTTACGCGGTCACCGACTGGGCGGCCCGGCGCGCGCGGGACGGCGGCGGACCCACGCTGATCGAACTCGTGACCTACCGTGGCGGCGCCCATTCCACCAGTGACGACCCCACCCGATACCGGCCCAGGGACGAATGGGATGCTTTTCCACTCGGCGACCCGATGGCCCGTCTGAAGGGCCACCTGATCGCACTCGGCATCTGGTCCGACGAACAGCATGCCGAGCTCGAACAAGATCTGAAGAATCACGTGACGGAGTGCTGGAAGGAAGCCTGCAGCTACGGCACGATGACCGAAGGCCCGTTCCTGGGCGTGCATGAGATGTTCGAAGACGTGTTCGAGGAAATGCCGCCACACCTGGAACGCCAGCAGGCGGAACAGCTCAAGCTGGAGGACGGGTGAAATGGCGCAGATGAACATGATCCAGGCCATCAACTCGGCCATGGACCAGGCGATGGCCAACGACCCGTCGGTGGTGGTCCTGGGCGAGGATGTCGGCTATTTCGGTGGCGTGTTCCGTTGTACCGACGGCCTGCAGAAAAAATACGGTGAACACCGGGTCATCGACGCGCCAATCGCCGAGGGCGGCATCATCGGCACGGCCATCGGCCTGGGAGTCAACGGTCTGCGGCCGGTGGCCGAAATCCAGTTCGCCGATTACATCTATCCGGGTTTCGACCAGGTGGTCAGTGAACTGGCGCGACTGCGGTATCGCAGTGACAGCACGTTCTACTCCCCGGTGACCATTCGCACACCCTGCGGTGGCGGCATCCGCGGCGGGCAGACCCACTCGCAGAGCCCCGAGGGCATTTTCACGCACGTCTCCGGGATCAAGACGGTCATGCCTTCGAATCCGTTCGATGCCAAGGGATTGCTGATCAGTGCGATCGAAAGCAACGACCCGGTGGTGTTCTTCGAACCCAAACGAATCTACAACGGTCCGTTCGACGGCGATCCGGACAAACCCGGTATTCCCTGGTCCAGTCACCCGCTGGGCGAAGTGCCCGAAGACTACTACACGGTACCACTCGGCAAGGCTTCGATCGTTGAGGAAGGCGACGAGATGACCATCATTACCTACGGGACCCTGGTGCACGTGGCGCAGGCCTCGGCCCGGGCGGCGGGAGTCAATGCCGAGATCATCGACGTGCGCACGCTGATGCCGCTGGACGTGGATACCCTGAAGGCTTCGGTGGAAAAAACCGGACGCTGCCTGGTGGCGCACGAAGCCACCCGTTTTTGCGGCTACGGCGCCGAACTGGTCGCGACCGTGCAGGAGGAGTGCTTCTGGTGCCTGGAAGCGCCCATAGAACGCGTAACCGGCTGGGATACACCCTACCCGCACGCATTCGAATGGCAGTACTTCCCCGGACAAAAACGCATGACCGCGGGCATTCGCAAGGTGATGGAGGCAGGATGAGCGAATACGTATTCAAGTTGCCGGATCTCGGCGAGGGCACGGTCGAATCCGAGATCGCGGAATGGATGGTCCAGGTGGGCGAAACGGTCGAGGAAGAAGACCCGATCTGCTCGATGCTCACCGACAAGGCCGCCGTGGAACTGTCCGCGCCGGTCACCGGAACCGTGGTCCGCGTGGCCGGCGAAGTCGGTGACATCATCCCGGTCGGCGCCCCGCTGATCGTCTTCGAAACCGATGCCGCCGTGCCCGAAGATTCGTCGTCAGGGTCCGGCACCTCCAGCGAAAACCCGGCCGAGGCCGCGGACACGACGGAGCCCTCCGGGGCGGTCGCGCCAGCCCCGGCGGCGGAAGCGAATTCCTCCGCACCCGGCGGCAAGGTACGCACGTCGCCTTCCATTCGCCGGCGCGCCCGGGATGCCGGCGTCGACCTGACCCAGGTCACGGGAAGCGGTCCGCGCGGGCGCATACTCAAAGCCGACTTCGACGCATTCGTCGCCGCCGGCGGAACGCCCGGTGGCGCGGCGGAACCGGCCCCGGGTGGCAAACGGGCGGTGGGCAGCACCGAGATCAAGGTGGTGGGACTGCGCCGCAAGATCGCCGAGCGCATGGACCAGGCCAACCGGGAGATTCCGCACTTCGCCTACGTCGAGGAAGTGGACGTGACCGCGCTGGAATCGCTGCGTCGTCATCTCAACGACCGACTCGACGCCGGCCAGCCCGGTTATACCGTTTTACCTTTCATCGGGCTTGCGCTGGCGCGGGTGCTGCAGGACTTTCCCCAGTGCAATGCCCACTACGACGCCGGGCGCAACGTGATCATTCGGCATCACGCGGTGCATCTCGGCATCGCAACCCAGACCGACGACGGCCTCAAGGTGCCGGTGGTCCGGCACGTCGAAGCCCGTTCACTGGCGGATCTCGCGAATGAAATCCGCCGCGTGTCCGGCGCTGCGCGCGACAACAGCGCCAATCGTGACGAACTGTCCGGTTCGACCATCACCCTGACCAGCCTCGGCAAACTCGGCGGCATCGTGAGCACCCCGATCATCAATCTGCCCGAGGTTGCCATCATCGGAGTCAACAAGGCCGTCGAGCGGCCGATGATCGTGGATGGCAAGGTCGAGGTCCGCCGGATGATGAACCTGTCGTCCTCGTTCGACCACCGCTTCGTGGACGGCTACGACGCCGCGGCCATGATCCAGGCGATGAAGGATCTGCTGGAAGAACCGGCGACCCTGTTCATCCGCTGATCCGTTAACGGTTCAAGCGAGGTTGGCGTCTCCCCTGCTCGCCGAGCGCGACCAGGACAGGGGAATCAGCGCCAGGGACACGAAGTAGAAGTCCTGGCCCGGCAGCACCGATTGCGGCGAGAACGCGGTCACCAGTTGGGCCACGGTCGCTGGCAGCAGTCCAAACACCGTTCCCCACAACATCCCGTTCAGGGCCAACGCACGACGCTGCGCCCGATCGGTGCGGCTGTAGTTGCGCAGGACCAGGAACAGGGCCAGCAGGAAATAACCACCGACCACCACGCCCGCCATCAGGTTGGTCACGGTATTCAACGCGCTGGTCGCCGTCGGAGTGAAAAGCAGGCGATAGGCCAGCAAGGCCCACAACACCACCGCCGGCAGGTACAGCAGGAATTTGCCGTACGCCCGCTCCAGCCAGGGTCTGCGCCGCGGAAAAACCAGCAGGAATTGCGCCATCGCGGCCACGCCGGACAGCATGAACAGGGTGGTCACGGTCAGCACCACCGACCGCAGGCCGGCCTCGGCAATGTACGGGCCACCGATGAACGCGAAGCTGAGCCCCACACCCATGACGGTGAGTACGCGCGTGGCTTCCGCGGGCCGGCGGTACCAGGCCAGCAACGGGAACAGCAGAAAGCACAGGCCGATGATCGAGGACGCCCGGCTCAATGACAGCGTCCGCGGCAACAGTGGGCCGAAACGAACGGCAACGGTTTGCGCCTCGCCGTCCCGCAGCACCGTGTAATTGCGGACTTCACCCGGCCGTGCCCGGGGCAGGCGCGCCAACGCCGCCGCATTCTCCGCGGAAATGTTTCCAACCCGGGTGATCACATCGCCGCGTAGCAGTCCGGAGGAAGACGCCGGGCTGTCCGGCAGAACCCGCACGATGGTATTGTCGCCATCGGTTTCGAAGCCTGCCTGGGTCGCCTGCGACAGGTCACACCAGCCCATCACGGACCAGCCGATGACCAGCGCGGCCAGCAGAATCGGCAACAACCAGCCTTCTTTGCGGGTTTCCTGCATCGCGAATCTCCCTTCAGAAACAGAATGCCCCGCAGGTGCCGGGCGACGGCGCGAGTATATCCGCCCGGGCTCTTCGGCGCAGTGGCCTCAGTGCAGCAGCGGCCGGAGCCGTTGCCAGACGATATCCAGAATTCGCGGCTGTGCCCGTGCATTGGGATGAATCCCGTCATCCTGCATCAGTTCGGGATCGAGTGCGACGCCCTCCAGGATGAAGGGAATGAGGGCGATGCCGAACTCCTCCGCCAACTCCGGGTACATCGCCCGGAAGCGCTCCGTATAAGTCCGGCCGTAGTTGGGCGGCAACTGCACGCCGGCCAGTATGATGTTCGCCCCGGCTTCGTGGCTGAGGGTGATCATGCTTCTGAGGTTCGACTCGGTTACATCGAGCGGCAGCCCCCGGAGACCGTCGTTGCCGCCCAATTCGATTATCACCGCATCGGGATGATGGGCTTCGAGCAGACGCGGCAGGCGCGCGAGCCCGCCCTGGGTGGTGTCGCCGGTGATGCTCGAGTTGAAAACCCGGCAGCGGTAACCATCTTGTTGGAGTCGGCCGGACAACAGTGCGGGCCAGGATTCGGACTGCTCCATGCCGTATGCTGCGCTGAGACTGTCGCCCAGAATCAGCACGAGACAGTCTTCGGCATCGTCGCTGGCGGATACAGGCCACGCGGCGACAAGAAACAGAGCGAGGATGATGCAACGCATGGAAACTCCCGAGCCCGTTTTACGGGCAGAACAACTGAGCAAGCAGGTTAGCAGCCCCGAGGGCAGGCTCACCATTCTCGACAAGGTCGATCTCGAAATTCGCCGCGGCGAGACGGTCGCCGTCACCGGACCGTCCGGGGCCGGCAAATCCACGCTATTGGGACTGCTGGCGGGGCTGGATGTTCCGTCGAGTGGCCGTATTAGCCTCGCAAACGTCGACCTCACAGCGCTGGACGAGGACGGGCGCGCCGCGTTGCGGGCCGAACACGTCGGATTCGTGTTCCAGTCGTTTCACCTCATTCCTTCCCTGACCGCGCTCGAAAACGTGATGCTGCCCCTGGAACTGGCGGGTGCCGACGATCCGGCCCAGGCGGCGAACGAAGCGCTCAAAACCGTCGGCCTGGAAGCACGCAAAGGCCATTATCCCCATCAGTTGTCGGGGGGCGAAAAGCAGCGCGTTGCCATCGCCCGCGCTTTCGTGGTGACCCCGGCCGTGCTGTTCGCAGACGAACCCACCGGCAACCTGGACCAGCGCACCGGTGAGACCGTCATCGACCTGCTGTTCCGGCTCAACCGGGAGACCGGCACGACCCTGATCCTGGTCACTCACGACACGGCACTGGCCTCACGCTGTGACCGGGTGCTGAAAATGGATGCCGGCCGGTTCATCGAACCGGCGCCGGCCGAACGCGTGTCGGCGTGACCTTTCGCGGCGGCAATCTGCGGCTGGCCCTGCGACTGCTGGTTCGCGACTGGCGCGCCGGCGAACTCACCGTACTCGCGGCGGCGTTGCTGGTGGCGGTAAGTGCGCTGACAGCCGTTGCTTTCCTGACCGACCGGGTCGGCCAGGCCGTGGCCCTGCGGGCCGCGGAATCCCTGGCCGCCGACCTGCGCGTGTCGTCCGCGCAGCCCATCAGCACCGAGTATCTCGAACGGGCCCGGGCGGCCGGCCTGCAAACGGCGGAAATCGCCAGCATGCCCAGTGTGGTTTTCGCCGGCGAAGCCAATACGCTGGCCGGGATTCTGGCGGCGGGTCCGGGTTATCCGCTGCGCGGCGAATTGCGCACTTCCGGACAATTGCTCGGACCGGTGCGAACCGAGGCAGGCCTGCCCGCGCCGGGCGAGGCCTGGGCCTCGCCACGACTGCTGGCCCGCCTGGGCAGCGACACCGGGACCGAGATCGAAGTGGGCGCGGCACTACTGCGGGTGACCCGGGTCCTCGACCACCGGCCGGATGAAGGATTTCGTTTCGCAGACCTGGCACCCACCCTGCTGATCAACCGGGCCGACCTGGATGCCACCCAACTCGTCCAACCCGGCAGCCGGGTGCGCTGGCGAATGCTGTTCGCGGGGACACGCGACGAGGTCGAGCCCTTCAAGTCGCGGCTCGAATCCTGGCTCGGCGACGGCGAACGGCTGGCCGACATCGAAGACACCAACCCGCAGATTCGCTCGGCCATGGACCGGGCGGGACGATTTCTCAACCTGGCCTCCCTGATTTCCGTGCTGTTGGCCGCCGTGGCCGTGGCCATGGCCGCGCGCCGTTACTCCCACCGTCATCGCGACCGCATAGCGCTGATGAAGTGCATGGGCGCCAGCCGCGGCGACGTGACGGTGTCGAGCCTGGTTCAACTGCTGGTGCTGGCCCTGGCCGGCGGTCTCGTGGGCAGCCTCGCGGGTTACCTGGCCCAACACGGCCTGGCCTGGCTGATGCAGGACCTGATCGGCTCCGCCCTGCCCCAACCCGGTCTGCGCCCGGCCACCCTGGGCATCGTGACCGCGGTGAGCATCCTGGCCGGATTCGCGCTGCCCGATCTGATGCAGATGAGCAAAACGCCCCCACTGAGGGTATTGCGACACGATCTCGGGCCACCGCCGCTGCGCTACACGGCCGCCATGCTGACCGCGGTGGGCGCCATCATCGCCCTGTTGCTGTGGATGGTGCGCGACCTGAATCTGGTGCTGGCCATCGTGGCCGGAGCCGCCGTCACCTTCGTTCTTCTGGGCCTGGCCGGCGCGGGTTTGGTACGCGGCCTCCAGCGTCTGCGCGGCGCCGCGGGCGTGTCCTGGCGTTACGGTCTCGCCAACCTGTCGCGGCGCGGACGTGAAAGTGTCGTGCAGGTCGTCGCATTCGGACTGGGTTTGATGGTCCTGCTGCTGCTGACCAGCGTCCGCAACGACCTGATGGACACCTGGCGCCAGGGGCTGCCGGCCCATGCGCCAAACCAGTTCCTGATCAACATCCAGCCACACGAGGTCGACCCGATGGCGGCGTTCCTGACCGGGCGGGGACTCGAGGCGCCACGCTTCGTGCCACTGGTACGGGCTCGCATGACCACCATCAACGGCGAGGACGTCACTCAGATCCGGTTCGAGGATCCGGAGGGCGATGAATGGGCCCGCCGCGATGCCAACCTGAGCTGGGCCGGCGAATTGCAGCCCGACAACCGCATTGTCGCGGGTTCGTTCTGGAACGGCATACCGTCCGAACCCGAAGTATCCGTGGAAAAGGATTTCGCGGCCGAACTCGGCCTCGGTCTCGGTGACGTGCTCGGTTTCGACGTTGCCGGCGAATCCGTGAGCGCGCGGGTAACCAGTTTTCGCACCGTCGAATGGGACTCGTTCAGTCCAAACTTCTTCATGGTCTTTTCACCGGGGACCCTCGACGAGTACCCCGCCACCTACATTACCAGCCTGTATGTGAACGACGCGCAACGCCACATTGTGCTCGACCTGATGCGCGCCTTTCCGTCGGTGACCGCCATCGATCTGGACGCTGCGCTGGCCCAGGTTCGCGACGTGATGGACAAGGCGGCCCTGGCCATCCAGGCGGTGTTCGTGTTCACCCTGCTGGCCGGCCTGACGGTCCTGTGGGCGGCTGTCCAGGCAACCCGGGATGAACGGCGGTACGAAAGCGCAATGTTGCGCACCTTCGGCGCGACCCGCCGCCGCGTGCTGGCCGGCGTGGCGGCGGAGTTCATCGCGATCGGGCTTCTCGCCGGCGTTCTGGCATCGACCGGTGCGGCGCTTGCGGGTTACCTGTTGGCGACGCAACTGTTTGAACTGGACTACGGTTTCAGCGCCTTACTGTGGCTGGCCGGGCCCGTGGCCGGCATGTTGCTGGTTGGCCTGAGCGGAATGGCTGCCACCTGGCGCGTCGTCACCCACGCCCCGGTGAGTGTGCTGCGGTCCGCCTGAACCGTATCGCCCCTCCCATGCTAATCTGCCAGCCCATACCATGACGGCTCCGATCGACACTGCGAATGGCCTGGCTGAACGGTTCAACGACCGGGGCTACCTGGTGTTCGACTCCGCGCTCCCGGCCACGGCGATTGCGGGCATCCGCGAGGCGGCGGCGCGCATCGTGTCCGAATTCGATATCGAGCAGCACCGCAGCGTGTTCAGCACCGGTGACCGTGACCGGGGCCGGGACCGTTATTTCATGGAATCCGCCGAAGCGGTCCATTGCTTTCTCGAAGAGGACGCTCTGGATGCGAACGGTAATCTCACCTGTCCGCGCGAACGCGCCATCAACAAAATCGGCCACGCACTGCACGATCTCGTGCCCGAATTCGGCACATTTTGCCGGCTGCCCGTGTTCGGCGACATACTGCGTGCGCTGGGCATGTCCGAGCCACGGCTGTGGCAGACGATGTACATTTTCAAACAACCCCGCATCGGGGGCGAAGTCCGTTGGCACCAGGACGCGAGCTACCTTGCCACCCGTCCGCCAGCCGTGGTGGGATTCTGGGTCGCCGTCGAGGACGCGCACCGGGACAATGGTTGCCTGTGGGTACAACCGGGCGGCCACCGGGGGCCGCTGAGGGAGATTTACGAAGTGGATCGGACGACACTGGCCGGCGAACTGCGCACGCTGTCCGATCAGGCCTGGCCCGGGCCGGACGAAGCCGTGGCGCTGGAAGTTCCCGCCGGCAGCATCATCGTATTCAGCGACCTGATGCCGCACTACAGTTCGCGCAACCGCTCCAACCGTTCGCGCCAGGCCTTCACCCTGCACTTCGCCCCGGCCACCGCGCACTGGTCCGAGGCCAATTGGCTGCAGCGCCCCACCCTGCCGCCGTTCGAACCCGGCTGAATACCATCCTCAGTCGGCGGCGACTTCCAGTTCGATGACGACCCAGTCGCCGTCTTCGGACTCGCCCGGCACCACCGGGCCGAGCGCCACCCGGTTCTCGTCGAGACCACCGTCGGCCAGCAGGGCCGCACGGACCGCCACGGCCCGGGCTTCCCCGAGCGCATCCAGCTCGCCCTGTTCAACCGGTTGCGACTGCACCAGCCGTTCCCGCAGATCAATCGCGTATGCCAGTTCATCCAGCACCGCTACACCCTCCGGATCATCAACGGGAGGCGCACTGTGTTCCGCCCGGATGGCTTCAAGCGGGGACTCCGGGAATCGTTCCCGGTGCAACTGCTCCAGCACACCGCGCACCTGCCCGTCCAGCATGTCATCGCGGATGCCGGTGGCTTCCGCATCGGCGCCGGCATTGGCCTCGGCCGCGCCTTCGGGCTTTCCGAGCCGGTCCAGGACGGTGCGGCGCAGGTCCCGGAATTGCAGCACCGGCGCGTCGATTGCCTCCACGTAGGTTCCCGGAACCTCGATGGCGAGTTCCGGTCTCCGGGTCAGGGCCTCCCGCAGTTGCGCCACCTTTTCCCGGGCGGGCGGTGGCAGGTCCGAACGACCGGCCAGGAAGGAAATTTCACCGAGATCGCCGGACTCGGCGCCCACCAGTCCGGCGAGCAGTTTGAACGGCGCGGTAACCACCTTGGTAATCAACCCGGCGACGGCCTTCCAGATCACGCCTCCAAGGCGGAATTCCGGGTCGTTGACATCGCCTTCCACCGGCAGTTCGATGTCGATCACCCCGTTCGAATCGGTCAACAGGGCGACCGCCAGGCCCAGCGGCAGGCTGGCGGCGCCGGGATGATCGACTTTCTGACCGAGCACAAGATCACTGATGACCACGTCGTTCGAGGCCTTGAGCACGCCGGCCTCGATGCGGTAACCCAGGTCCAGGTCCAGTTGCCCTTCATCGATCTCGCGACCCGCGAAGCCCACGCTGTACGGCGACAGACTGGACAAGTCGAGATTGCGGAATTCGACCCGCATGTCGGTGTCACGCAAGGGGTCCATCGCGTCCAGGGTGCCGCTGGCGCGCGCCAATCCGTATTCGTCCACCTGGCCCTCGAGTTCGACTTCCCCGGGGGCGGCACTGCCGGTGTCGAGGGTGGTGATGTGCCCATCGAGCTGGCGGATCCGGGTCGCAAACGGCAGCGGCAGAGAGCGGTCGGCGAAGTCCAGTCCGCCGTCGGCGATGCCGATGCGCGCGATCCGAATGCCCCAGCCCGATTCCGCGTCGGACTCACCGTCAGCCGCGCCTTCCGGCCCGGACATCAGGCCGCTCAGATTGGTGCTCAGATCCTCATGGATCGTCAGACGGCCCTGCGGCTGCGCCAGGTCGACCTGGGTCACGTTCAGATCACGCCCCGTGAGATCCAGTTCGAACCGCTCGATACCCAGACGCTCCCAGCCGATCAGCGGCTGCCCGTCGCGCGCATCGACCACCTCCAGACGACTGACCGTGACGGTACCGGCCGCCGATTTCGCCCCATCCGGACTCCAGACCGCCTCGATACCGGCCTCGATGAGACCCGATTCGAATTTCAGTTCCGAGGCCCGCGACACCCAGGGTTGGGCGAGACCCACCGGAATTTCCCGTACTTCAATGCCGGCAGTGGCGGAAATTTCGGGAAGCACCGAAGCACGGCCGTTCAGGTTCACCTCGCCACCCCCGGCCAGAACCGCCGACCCGTCGAAAGGGATTTCGGTGTCCGGCTGATTGCCGACGTTTTCAAACGCCAGATTCAAGCGGTCCAGAACCAGCGCCGCCGGCGGATCGAAGGCGCGATCCTCGAAAGCGACCCGGCCTTCCACCAGGTCAACGGAATCGACGGTGACGTCCCAGCCGACCGGCCCCTGACCGGGATCGTTGGCAACCGGTGCGCCGGACACATCCGGCGGAATCGCGTCCGGGTCGGGCGCGGCAGCGGCCCCCGGCCGCACCGCCAGAGACTGCAGGTTGAGGCGGCCGTCGGCCGCCGAACGGATGTCCGCCGAAAGCCCCGCCACCCGCAGCGAGTCGAATCCGGCACGCCGCTGCGGAAACCCGAGGCGCCCGCCCGTCGCCCGGACTTCTTCGAGCCTGAGTAACGGACCACTGTCCGACGCGGCGGACACCGCGACGTCGGCCAGCACCAGTTCCAGGTCGCTCAGTTCCACCACCGGCCCGGCACCGGCTGGCCAGCTCAGCCGATAGTCGAAACCCGCGGTCAACCAGGCCTCCAGAGCATCGACCGCGACAGCGGAACGAAGGTAAGGCAGCACCGGGGCCAGGTCGGCCCGCTCGACCCGAAGGCTTCCGGCAATCTCGGTCGGCGCCAGATGCACCTTGCCGTTCAGACGCAGGGTCGCCCCACCCGGCAGTTCCACGGCAATGGCCTTGTCGCCTTCGCGTTCCTCCAGGGTACTCAGGTCGGACACCCGGATTTCGATGGGCGCGAAGCTCAAATCCTGCGCTGGCTCGGGCACCGCATCGACCACGCGCACCGCTCCGCCGGTGATGCTGAAATCGCTGATGAGCAAGCGCGGCAATGACCCGCTCTCCGGCGCATCTTCAGCCTGGGACTCCGGCAGCGAGGCGAGTACCCGTCCCAGCCGTGTTTCTCCCGATCCGAAACGCTCGATGCGCAGGCGCGGACCATCCAGGTGAAATTCACGCAAGGTCCAGGCACGCCGGAACAGGCCGGAAACCTGGAGATTGATCCGAAGGTGGTCGAAGGAAAGCCAGGTCGTGCCATCGGGATCGTCCAGGGCGAAGCCCTCGACTTCCAGCACCAGCGTCCAGGGATTGACGGCGATACGTTCGGACCGGGCCGTGTGCCCCAACAGGTCCCGTGAAATGTCCGTCAGGAACGATTCGATCCAGCGCGGCAACAGAAAAAATCCCGCGAGTGAGTAAAGGATGAACCCGACCAACACCCAGAAACGCACACGGCGCGGGCTGCGCCACGGATCGAGGTGGCGGCGGGCATTATCGCTCCAGGAACTGATGAGATTTCTCCGTTTGGGCCAGGCGGATTATCCTAACATCCGTCCGCGGATGGCACGGCGTTACCTGAACCTGCCGGTCAACCGCGCCCCGGCCAGTTGGAGATGATCCGCCGCAAGGCCTTCAGCCCGTCGGTCAGGGCCGCCGGTCCGGGCTGCAGGATGAGGGCCGACTTGACTTCGAAGACCTGGCCCGCCCGCACCGCGGGCACCGCTTCCCAGCCCGGCCGCGCCGACACACGCTCGGGGCGAAATTTCTTTCCGCACCACGATCCAATGATGATGTCCGGCGCCCGGCGAACGACTTCCAGCGGATCGGCGACGATGCGGTCGCGGCCCAGAGGCTGAAGCGCGTTGTCGGCAAAACAATCACGGCCACCGGCCAGTTCGACCAGCTCGGAAACCCAGCGGATACCGGTAATGATGGGGTCGTCCCACTCCTCGAAATAAACCACTGGCCGCCGGTCCACCGGCGGCAGGTCTTCCCGCAAGGCCCGCGCCTCGTGCTCCCACACCCCGACCCATTCCAGCATGCGATCTCCGGCGCCCACCAGGGACGCCAACTGAACCATCATGTTGAGAATCTGCTCGACGGATCGGTGATTGAACACATGCACTTCGACGCCGTTGCGGATCAGCTCCGCGGCGATGTCGGCCTGCAGGTCGGAAAAACCCAGTACGAGATCGGGTTCGAGTGCCAGGATGCGATCGATTTTCGCCGACGTGAAGGCCGACACGCGGGGCTTTTCGCGCCGGGCGCGCGGCGGCCGCACCGTGAATCCTGAAATGCCGACAATGCGCCGCTCCTCACCGAGCAGATACAGAGTCTCGGTGGTTTCTTCGGTCAGGCAGACAATCCGTTCCGGATAGCGGCTCATCCCCGCTCCTTCATACGGCATTCCCGGAGATCCGGCTGCGCACGGGTGAACTCACGAGGCGTGGCTGGTGTCATCGGCGGCGGCCCGGGCACGCAGGTTTTGGCGCTCATCGTCGCTGATGAAGGCCATCTCCAGCGCCTGCCGCTGCAACCGGTGAATAGCCGATCGGTCGAGCCCGGCCGCCGGTGCCGCCACGTCGTACTCGTGGGCAAGGTCAATACCGCTGATACCCGGATCGTCGGTGTTCAGACACGCGTTGACGCCGTGCGCCATCAAGTCGCCCAGGGGATGATCGCGGTAATCGGAAACCACGCTGGTGTGCAGATTGGACGTCAGGCAAACCTCCAGCCCGATCCCACGCATGGCCAGCAATTCCACGACCGCAGGATCCCGAACCGCGAGAATCCCATGGCCGATCCGCTCCGCGCCGAGATCCTCGATCGCCGCCCGTACGCTGTCGGGTCCGTCGGCCTCACCGGCGTGGATCGTCACGTGCAGGCCGGCATCGCGCACGCGATCGAAGTGCTCCCGAAACAGACGCGCCGGAAAGCCCTTCTCATCGCCCGCCAGGTCGACAGCGGTGAGCCCGTCGGCACAGGCCAGCAGCGCATCGAGTTCCCGGTGGCAGGTTTCAACGCCGTAGGTCCGGCTGAGAATGCCGATGACCCGGGCGTCGACACCGGTCTCGTCGGCACCCGCGCGCACGCCGTCGATGACCGCCTCGACCACCGCCTGCGGCTGCAGGCCGTGGGTTTCGGCCATGAACCACGGACTGAATCGCAGTTCGATGTAGTCGATGCCTTCATGTGCCGCATCGTGTACATTTTCCCGCGCGACGCGGCGGCAGGCGTCGGTGTCCACCAGTACCGCGGTCAACCACTGAAACTTGGCGATGAAAGCCATGAGACCGTCCGCCGGGTCGATCACCTGAACGTGCGGCCGCAGCGACGCCACGCTGTCGCCCGGCAGGTCGATGCCGTGCCGGTCTGCCAGGTCGAGCAGGGTTTCAAGCCTGACGCTGCCATCCAGATGCCGATGCAGTTCGCACAGGGGAAATCCGGGATCGATGTGGGAGTCCGGGTTCATGAGCGCATGATTCTCTGCAGGTCCACCCGGTCTGTCAACGTCGCCAGCACGGTAATGGCGCGGCAATGGCACTGCAATGGCCGGACGCTGGCGCGATGAATCGGGACGGGTCAGCGCCCCACCCGCCGGATGAGCGCATTTTCACAGGATCTTCAGGGACACCATGATTTCGTCATCGGCCTTGCTGCCGTCCACGAAACCCCGGGCAAAACCCAGCGACAGGGTCATCGGCAAGCGGTGCACCACCGTGAACTTCAGGTCCAGCTGAAAGCCGATGCTGGTGTAGAACTCCTCGAGCCGGCCATGGCCGGGATCGGTGACCAGCGCGCCGGCGAACACGGCCGGGCGGAGGTGCTGCAGGTACAGCGCCGGCGTTCCCACGCGGCGAAAGCGCAGGGGCGGCAAATTCCACTCCAGCACCGACTTGACAAAGTTCTGACCCGAAATTTCGTCGATTTCGAATCCCGGAAAACTGTGGTACTCACGGTAGCGTTTGACGTCACGGTCATCGACGTAATTGTTTCCGAACGCGCCGAAATACCAATTTGCCAACGGATTGTCACGATCACCGTCCGCGACGCCGGCCGCGTTGTACAGCCACACCGACGAATGCTTCCATGGCAGTGCGAAACCGAAGTCCAGGCCGGCACTCAGCCTCGGCACGGTGTCTCCGTTGGCATGATCGACCCAGGCCGCGACATTCCAGCGCAGCCCCTTCTCGTGATCGACCGCCGCCAGGGACTTTTCGGTGTGGGTGTATCGCAGTTCAACCCGGCCGGACAACAGGTCCTCAAAACGGGTTTCCACGTTCTGGTTCCCCGGCAGGGTGTCGAGCCCGGTGAACCAGGCCAGTTCCGTCTCGAGGTCCAGCCGGCGTGGGTCGTCGAAAACAAGCGCGCGTTCGTAGCCGGCAATGACCGCATCCCCCTTGCGGCTGCGTTCGGTCGGACCGAACAGGTCGTAGAAATCCGCATCGTTGTGCCAGTAGCGAAAACGCCAACCGAGCTTCTGGCACTCGATGTCGGCATGCAGCCGTTCGCTGTCCGGCAATGAACCGTCCAGGCTCCAGGACAGGTCGGCACGCAGGGAATTGAACAGCATGGGGTCTTCCCAGGTCATGCTGTAACCCAGCGCCACGGAATCCCGGTACCCCTCGAGAACGGGATAGGCCGACTCGAATTCCAGTTCACGGCGCGGGTTGTACCGTCCCCGGTGGGTGATCAGCGAGTCCAGGTCGATCCGCGCCGGGGAACCGACCGCCCACTCGCGGACCACCGGATGTTTGCGGGCGATTTCATTGCCCAGGAATGTGATGGCACTCAGATCCTCGAGCGGCCGGGGATCCATTCGGCTGGGCACCAGGCCCTGACCGGTATATTCGAACACGATCAGGGAGCCGTCATCGAGAGGAATCGGGCGGAACAGGCCGGTCTCGGCGTTGCTGACCGCCTCGATATCACCGCTCGCCACCTCGTAGCGATAAATGTTCGACACACCCGTGTAGTAAGAGCTGCCGTACAGATACCGCCCATCGGGCGAAAAGACGAAGCCCTCGGGAATGGCGCGGCCGAAATCGAACTGCGTGAGGGGCACGGTAAAGCCATCGCGCAGATCCTCGAGACGGAACAGCCGCAGGAACTGGCGGCCGCTGACTTCCTCCATCGTGGCTGCCAACAGCCGACCGTCGGGCGAGATGTCCAGATCCGACAACACCTCGCCGTAAGGCCAGGTATGCACCTGGTTCCAGGATTCGTACGGCGGGGCCATCCGCACCAGGGTGACGTAGCCGTTGAGGTGCCGCAAGCCCCACAAAGAGCGGTCCGCCGGGTTGAAAGCCAGATCGCCGATCCGGGCATCGCGGAGCAGCATGCGGGCCTCGCCGGTGCGGACATTCAGCGCCATCAGGTCCCGCATCGCCAGATTGTCGGCGGTATAGAACAGCGTATTTGAAACCGGATCCCACGCCGTGGCCGTGACCCGGTATTTCATCGGACCCTTGATGTCGCTCAGGCGGGTCGTGCTGCCGTCCGCCAGTGACAGCGCCCCGATATGCGCGACCACCCCGGGGAAGTAAAAGCCCCCGATCAAGCGGTCCGATGACGCGTCGACGAAAGCCCGCGACACCGAACCCAGCGGCTCGCGGGACAGCGGCTGCAACGGGGTGATCGGGTGCTGGCGGACCCGATCCAGGTTGGCGCGCTGGAATGCATGCTCGAACCCGATCCATTCGTCCCAGGCGACTTCCAGCGGTTGGCCGAACACGTGCCGGAACTGGTGCGCGTAGTAGCGTTGGCTGTCCTCGTCGCGGCTCAGCCAGCGGATGACCTCTTCGGGCCCGTATTCGTGCGCGAGGTAACTCATGAACCGCGTGCCGTACAGGTAGGCATTGGTCATGGTCTGGAAATCGATCGCGGTGCCTTCGGAAACGATGCCGAGGTTGCTGTAGAAATGCGCGCCGTCACGCACCCGGGCGCGAAACACCATTTCATCGAAAGCGCCCTGCGCCCGGCCAATGCCGCCGGACATCCAGGTTTCCATGAACACCGCACTGCCCTCGAAGTACCAACGCGGTGCGGCATTTCGCGGCGCCGTGAGGTAGGCATACAGGATGGACTCCGGATGCACCCCGGTAGACGGCGGTTTGCCACCAAAAAACTTCCGCCAGCGCCGGTCCCGGGAATTCCACGCATCGCCGGTCGCGACGTGGACCAGTTCGTGGTTCATCAGCATGTACATGCGCTCGAGTGCCGGAAAGGTCTCGAAGGTGTGATTCAGCGGAGCGACATCGATCCACAGCAGGTTGCGTGGCGAGGACAGGGCCGCGGCGTTGCCGTAGTCGATGAAGTCCTTGAGCATGACCGTGGTTTTTTCGTACGGGGTCCAGCCGAATATCTTCTGCTGGAAGCTCATGGAGTTTTCGAAACTGCGCGCCACGTGCGGCGTCAGATAGGTAGTCAGGGGGTCGAAATACAGCAGCCGGAGATTTTCGGTCTCCAGCATGTCCATCTCGAATTCATCGGACAGTGCCGGGCTGGAACACAACACCAACACCAGGAATCCCAGTCGCAATCGCCCCATCGCCCAGCGCTCCCTCAGGCCCGCTCGTCCTTCATCATACTACCTGGCGGCGACGGGGCCCGGACAATCGCGACCCGGGGACACCACCACCGGACTTCTGCCGGACGAAAAAAACCGCCAGTCCGGAGACTGGCGGAGTCGTTCGATCGACTTTCGGTTTTTTTAGTCCGGATTCGGTACCACCTGCCGTGTTCCGACACGGTGGCAATTCCGGAGCCGTCCGGTCGGCCTCTCCCTGCCCTGTATCAGCCACCGGGTGGCGAAACGATCCCGATGCCGAACCCGCAAACGGGCGCGGCTTTCGAAAGACTACTGCCGGCGGGCGGCGTCAGCGCCCTGCTGCGCCTTGTCGGCGGCTCGCATGGCTTCGGCGGCGCGCTCCGAGGCCCGCATGGCTTCAGCGGCGCGCTCGGCAGCCCTCATGGCTTCGGCGGCACGATCCGCCGCGCGCATGGCCTCGGCGGCCCGTTCGGAAGCCCGGGCGGCTTCGGCGGCCCGCTCGGCCATACGGGTCGCGTCGTTGGCCCGCTCGGCCGCCCGCAGCGCCTCGTTGGCGCGATCAGCGGCCCGCAGCGCCTCGCTGGCGCGTTCCGCGGCACGCATGGCCTCAGCGGCACGTTCCGAAGCCCGCATGGCTTCAGCGGCGCGCTCGGAGGCCCGGGCGGCTTCGGCCGCACGTTCCGCGGCCCGTGTGGCGTCATTGGCCCGCTCCGCCGCCCTGGCGGCTTCTGCGGCGCGTTCCGAGGCCCGCATGGCTTCAGCGGCCCGGTCCGCCGCGCGCGCGACATCGTGCGCCCGCTCGGCGAGCTTCACGGCCTGCACCGCGCGTTCCGCGGCCCGATTGGCTTCGGCTGCGCGATCCGCCGCTTTCGCGGCATCATTGGCACGCTCGGCGGCATTCGCCGCTTGCTGCGCCCGATCCGCGGCCTGCACCGCCTCGGCAGCGCGTTCGGCGGCGCGTGAAGCGGCTGCCGCCCGTTCAGCGGCACGGGCGGCTTCCGCGGCCCGATCCGACGCACGCATGGCCTCAGCGGCCCGCTGCCTGGCTTTGGCCGCGTCGTTGGCGCGCTCCGCGGCCTTCACGGCCTCCTGGGCCCGCTCCGCCGCCTTGGCGGCTTCGGCGGCCCGTTCCGAAGCCCGCATGGCTTCGGCGGCCCGCTCGGTCGCCCGTTCCGCGGCGCGGGTGGCATTCATGGCCTCGCTGGCCTGCAGCGCCGCGACGTCCGAGCCGCTGCGCAGGGCTTCAAAGGTGTCGGTCTGCATCATTTTCGACACGGACTCATCCCCCAGCACCACATCATCTTCGGAAATCTGGTCCGAACTGTAACGCTGGGCGGGAACGATGGTTCCGGTCACGTGCTCTTCCTGGGTGGGTGTACCGAAGTGGTCGAAATACAGCATTGCCCCCACTGCGATAACGAGCGCCGCGATCAACATCCAGATCCGGGTACTGCCAGCCTGTCTGGTATTCATCATGCTACTCCCGAGCTTGGGTTCCGATTACCGCCGTCCCCGATGGGTCGACTGCACTGAACCGAATGATTTCGTTCAGTAACAATTACCGGCCGGCGGCAAAAAAGTTGGCGGTACGGTTCCAGGCGCCCGGGGGCGCCTGCCGGAACCGTCCTCACCCCCCGGTCTGCAATCGGCCTTCGAACAGCGTCTCGCCGTCTCGACCGATGAAAACCGCGATGTCCCGCGACCCGACGTCCCTGCCGGATTCCGTTTGCAGGTACAACACGAACGGGTGCCTTCCCTCATGCACCAGACGCACATCCCCCCCGGAAACTTCAACGATCCGGAGTTCGGATTCCGGATCGGCCAACCCGCCGAAACGCAGCGCCGGATCGGCGCTCACGCGTATTTCGACCGGGTTACTCGTATTCAAGCTGAACTGCAGCGACCAGATGTCGCCCAACGGAACCAGCACCGCTTCTCCCCGGACACCGGGCCGGTCGATGACCATCCGGTCGGCGGCGTTCGGGGCCTGCAGGGCGGAACGATCCACCATCGTACCCACCAGGCCCGGAAGGTCCGCGGCGATATCGGCGTCGAAGCGCGGTGCGAAATTGGCCACGCCTATGCCGATGACCACGCCCGCTGCGACCGCCATGCCGTAGGAAGCCGGCCGCATCCAGGCGGCGACCCGGGAATGCCAGCCTTCGGGGCTCGGTAATTGAATGCGGTCGAGGATGCGACGGGTGAGTCCCGGTGGAGGATCGATCGGCGGCAATTCGTTCATCAACCGCGCAACCCGCATCATCTCGTCCCGGAAGCGCCGCGCCTCACCGGACTGCGCGAGCACGGCGTCGAGTTCGGCGCGCGAGGCGGCCGGCAGTTCGCCGTCCACATCGGCCTGGATCATGTCCGCAATTCGTTCTTCGATCATCGCTGCACTACCCCTTGTTCGCGAAGCTGTACTTTCATCAGCTGGCGGGCCGAGTACAGCCGCGACTTGACGGTTTTTTCCGGAATGTTCAGCACTTCGGCGATGTCCCGGTAAGACAGTTCGGAGAAATGCCGCAACACCACCACGGTCCGGTAATCTTCCTGCAAGGTCATCAGACCGTCCTGTATCACGTCCGAGAGCTGCGCATTCTGCAGCGCATCCTCGGGGTGCGAACCGCCCGCAACCCGCTCCTCTTCCAGGGGCTGTTCGTGGCGGTCGCGGTTGCGTTGGTTGATCGATTCATTGATCGCGATCCGGTAAATCCAACTGAAAAATTTGTACTTCGGGTTGTACTGGTCGAGCCGCTCGAACACGCGCAGAAACACGATCTGCGTAATGTCGGCCGCATCGTCCGGATTTCCCAGTATCCGGTACGCGACATTGAAAACCGGCCGCTCGTAGCTCGTCACCAGCTCGCCCAGCGCCATCCGGTCACCACGCAGGCAACGCTTGATCAGTGCGTGATCCCGGTTATTACTCATAACTACGGGACTCCGTGGAAAAAGTTGGTGGCGGAAACCAGGCGTGCCGAATCGGTTGCGGAGAACCTGGTTGCGGTGAGATCGAAGAGTTCAGGGTCGAAATCGGCCTTCATACGCAAGAACGGACAGGCCCGCTGTTCGGTGAAGAACCGCCCGGTGTCCTCGACGATGCCCTGCAGCACTTCGAAGTTTCGACGGCGGTTCCGGTGCATGATCTGACTCCCGTGAATGCGGGACATACCCTCAAGCCCATTGGATTTCCAGTCTAGCCCGAATAACGCATCGGTGCTCGCAAGGCGGTCGATTACCCGGCCGGCTTCGGCGACGATTTCGGGCACTTCCGCCTGGTCGACGGATTCGGCCGGCTTTCTGCCTGACTCGCAGAACCCGCCGCAGGGATTCCCGTGGCACCGGCCGCGATTACCCGTTCCCGTTCCTGTTTGTCCCCGCTCCTGTGACACGGCTCAATGGAGCAGCCCGAGCCAGACGGGGCTTCTGGGCCGAGGCCGTTTGCATTATGCTTCGACCAGACTCCGGTTAGCCCCCGAACTGAACCCAACCCATGAATGCCAGCCCCGTCACACGTCCATTGTTCCGCCTGCAGCGAACCGATCCGTGCTTCTGTGGCAGTGGCCGCCGGTTCAAGTCCTGTTGCGGCAGCCTGACCGAGCCCCGTAATCCGCCCCATGGCGTGCACGTACAGCGACGTTTCCTGGACTCGGAAACCTGTGCCGAGTGGGTCCGCCATCTCGACTCCCGGCCGCGTTCTCCGTTGGCGGTTCACGCCCTGGATGACGATGAGCCCGCTGGCCTGGCCAAAGAGAAAACCCATGGCCGGGTCACCGACAAGGTCGACGCCGGCGAGTTACAGGCGGCGATCGTGGAACGGGTGCAGGAGGCTTTTGCCACGGCCGTGCCGGCAGGACTCGATCGCCGGGTGGACTGGTTCGAGAATCCGCAGGTTTTGCGCTACGAGCCCGGTGGCCTTTACGGCCCGCATGCGGACAGCGATCATTTCATGCCGGCTGAGGGTCACTGGCGCAAGGTGATCGACCGCGACGTGAGCATCCTGCTCTACCTCAACGAAGACTTCGAGGGCGGCGAACTGATGTTCCGCCAGTTCAATTACCGCTACCGTCCCCACACCGGCGACCTGCTCTTTTTTCCTTCGCACGGTCATTACGCCCACCAGGCTTTGCCGGTGAAACACGGAGTGCGTTACGTGGTTGTCAGCTGGGCGGCGTTTGTCGACGAGCCGCGAGTGCTGACGGTACGCCCGTCGGGCTCCATCGACATGGAGCGCTGACATGCCACTGGGTTATCCCGTCGCCAATTTCTCGCCTGCCGATTCCGATCCCTGTTTCTGCGGCAGCGGGCGCCGCTTCGGTGACTGCTGCGGCGCGCGTACCGGCCGCCGGGGGCCGCCGGCCGGCATCCGGGTGTTCCAGCGGTTCGTGGAACCGGACCTGTGCCGCAAATGGGTCGAGCGACTGGAACGCAGGCCCCGCAAACGGGCGCGAATACTCGATCCCGAACAGTCGTCACCCGGTGCGCCGGTGTACGTGGAGGATCCGTCGCGCGTGTGCGACGACGTGAATCCGGGAGTGCTGCGCAAGGCCATCAATGACACCATCACCCGCGGCTTTCAGCACGTTGCGTCCAGCATGGGAGAGTCGCTGGCCTGGTACGAAGTACCGCGCATTCTGCGCTACGAAGCCGGCGGACGATACCTGCGCCATGCCGACAGCTGCCAGTACGAACCCGCCACCCGTACCTGGTACCGGGTCGAGGACCGTGACCTCAGTCTGTTGCTCTACCTGAACGAGGACTACACCGGCGGCGGCCTGACCTTTACCCATTTTCACTGTCATTTCCGTCCGCGCACCGGAGATCTGCTGGTATTTCCCTCGGACAATCGGTACGAGCACCAGGCCGAACCGGTCGAGAGTGGTGTCCGCTACGCGGTCGCGAGCTGGGCATTCTTCCGCAGCTCACGCCGCGTGCGGGAGCGTGCGCCCAACGGCGCGATTCCCTTTCGGAGTTCCAGCTGACAGCCGGTGGCTGGCGGGCGCGGACCACGCGCGGCCTGCTTCGTTGAAGGGTTCGCGCGGGACCGCACCGGACGCCAGGCCGGCCCCGCGCGACAGACTCAAGGCGCTCCCGCCACCTTGCGCGGTTGGCGATCGAGGACCGACTGCAGATCGTCCGCGGTGCTGATTCGCGGACTGTGTGCGTTGACAATCCGTTCGTAGTCCAGATCGAGCCGGGCAAGCGCGGCCGCGAATGCTTCGGTGGCTGCGACCGCGGGCGGCAGCGGGCCGGTTCGGGGCTGCTGCAAGTGGTCGGCCTGGAACACGATGCCTTCATCGGGCAGGTAGGCGATCAGAATGTGTTCGGCATGAGGTGTGGGACCGATGTCGTACAGTTCCACCCGGCGGCTGCCGTCGGTCAGGGTCATGCGCTCGTCCACGAATTCCAGCCGCGCTTCCGCGCCATCGAGAACATTGCGCACCACCTGCTCGTGCTCACGGAAGGTGATGATCGTGGCACCCTCGCTGGCATAGTCGGCCGCGCCCGGCACGTGGTCGCTGTGATGGTGGGTCAGCACGCCGTACCGCACCGGCTTGTCGGCGACGTGCTTGCGCACTTCGGCCATGCGCTGCGCCGCACCCTGGGTACCGCCGATGGCCACCACGTGATCGGCCATCTCGACAAACAGGCCGTAAGTGCCGGTACCACCGACCAGAAAGACACCCTCGTCGATTTCCTGCAAGTTGAAATCATCGGGGGTTACGGCAGGGATCCGCTGCAGGTCCTGGGCCACCCGGGTATGCGAACCCACGTCCGCGTTCACCTCGGTGGCCGTAATCGTGCTGTCGATGTTGCTGTCACCGTTCACCAACAATCGAAAGCTGCGGTTGAACGCGATGCCGTCGATGACCTCGTAGTCGCCGAACCGGTATTCCACTTGCCCGAACGGTGGGAACACCCGCTCCATCCGGGTCAGCATGTGGGTTTCGCGATCGAAATAAAGGCTGAGCCCGGGTCCGACCTCCATGACCAGGGTGACGATATCGTGGGGACGGCCGCCGATATCGGTTTCTCCCAGCCAGTGTGATAACTGGCGGCGCGCCTGAAGCTGTTTCATCAGCAGCGCGGGGGTCACGCGGATGAACGGGCCGGAAGCGGTGTTGAAGTCCGGCTCGGCAATGGGGGCGGCGGTTCCGGCCCGATAGTCGATCTGCCAGGCGGTATCCCCTTCGATGATGGTGCCGAAGTCGAATTCAAACCCGCCCCCCGTACCCGTGCCACGGGTGACGAACACGCCACGTTCAAAGTCGATGGCATTGAAGTTTTGCTGAGCCCCCCGATCCCAGGGCGGCTCGGGTTTGCGGCTCTGGTCCGTCGCATGGGTGATGAACCGGCTTTCCTGCACCAGGGAGTTCAATTCAGCCAGCCGCGTGGCACCCCCGTGCGCCTCGAGCGCGGCATCGATGACCTCGTTGGCCCGGTTGACGGATTGAAGGGGAAGCGATTCCCCGGCGTGGAGCGATGACAGGGCGACACCCAGCAAGGCGATGCCCAGCACAGCGCTGAATCGATTTGTATTCACGGTTCGGCTCCTGGAGGGAAAGGGAAAATCCCGGTCCTTCCAGTCTGGCACCACGGGCACCGTACCAAAGCCGCCTTCCGATAAAACGCCCCGCTGCTGCGCCAGGACGCCTCAATGATGGGGCGCGATGATCTCCGCGGCCGGCCCGAATGCGACGAGACGAGCCAGTACCGTGTAGTCCCCTTCGATGGCCATCAGGGTGATGAAGACCAGCAGGCACAGGGGTGGAAGCAGGATGGCATAAATCAGCGCGAGACGTTCCCACGCCATGTGCATGAATACGGCCACAATGAACCCCGCTTTCAGAAACATGAACAGCAGGATCAGGGACCAGCGCAGGTAACCCTGCAACTGGAAGTAGTCCACCGCGTAGGAAAACGCGCTGAGCACGAAAAGCAGGCCCCACACCCAGAAATAGATTCCGAGGGGATGTTGTTGATGGCCCTCTGCCGTTTGCGCCATGTCGATCGCTCCTTGGCCGAACCGGTTTCCGCCGACTCAGGCGGTCACCAAAGATAGAAAAACGCGAAAATGAATACCCACACGAGGTCGACGAAATGCCAGTAAAGCCCGGCGATTTCAACCGTCTCGTAATTGCCGTTCTTGTGCCGGTCGTAGTAGCCGGAGCCCACTCGCCAGGCGACGATACTGAGATAGATCACGCCGGCGGAAACGTGCATGCCGTGAAATCCCGTGATCATGAAGAACGAAGCCCCGAATTGCGCCGCGCCCATCGGGTTTCCCCACGGCCGCACGCCCTCATCGACGATGAGTTTGGTCCACTCGAACGCCTGCATGCCGACGAAGGTGGCGCCGAGCAAAGCCGTTGCGGCCATCAGCAACACCGTCATTTTCTTGTTGCGCCGGTAACCAAAGTTGACGGCAAGCGCCATGGTGCCGCTCGACGTGATCAGCACGAAAGTCATGATGGCGATCAGGATCAGCGGGATGGGCGCACCACCGAAGCTGAGGGCGAACACCTCGCTTGGAAGCGGCCACGGCACCGTCGTGGATATCCGAACGTTCATGTAACTGATCAGGAAACACGAAAATATGAACGTGTCACTGAGCAGGAAAATCCACATCATCGCCTTGCCCCACGGGACGTGGAACGCCTGCTTGTCACCAGCGACGTCGGCGACGACTCCGCGATTTCCATCGGGCGGCACGGCGGCCTTCGAGGCGATGGCTTCCTGGGTCATGAATCTTTCCTCTCGTCAATCCGTCAACTGGTCAGCAGCAGATAGAACAGCAGCAGCCAGACGCCCAGCAGGTAATGCCAGTACGTGGCGCACAGGCTGACCCGCAACGGCAGCCTTTCGTCATCGGGTGTTCGCAGCGTCGTCACCAGCGCACGGCCCAGGAACCACAGTCCTCCGACCAGGTGCAGTGCGTGAATTCCGGTGAACAGATAAAAGAAGGCGTAAGCCGGGCTGCCCGACGCATAGTAGCCACCGGCCAGCATTTCCCGCCACGCGGCGAACTGTCCGGCAATGAAAAACAGGGTCAGCAGGGTGGCAGCGGCCAGGCCGACCCGCAGGCGCAGGCTGGCGTCACCACGTGCCGCACCGACCGCCACGTGCATCGCGACGCTGGCCAGCACCAGCATCACCGTATTCACCCACAGAATTCCGGGTTCCGCCACGACTTTCCAGTCCGGGTAGAACATGCGCATCTGGTGCGTCACGCTGAACAGCAGAAACATGCTGCTGATCACGGCCAGGAACAGGTACAGTCCGGTTTTACCCGGCGGGCGGATGACGGCGTCATCACCCGGCGTGTCGACCCGGCCGGCGCGCTCCCAGGGTTTCTCCGTGACTTTGCCCAGCAGGCTCATGCGTGCTCACCTTCCTCGCCGTGATAACTGGCGTCGGTGGTCGGGACTTCCGAGGGGGCCATGGTCTGCGGAATGTAATCCTGGGCCGCGCCTGGCACGCTGTAATCGTAGGCCCAGCGATAGACCTCCGGCAGTTTGGCACCCCAGTTGCCGTGCGGGGCCGGCGTGGTGGGCGTGAACCATTCCAGGGTCGTCGCCTTCCACGGGTTACCGCCGGACTCTTTGCCGTTGCGCAGGCTCCAGAACACGTTGAACAGGAAAATCATCTGCGCCAGCGCCACGAACAGCGCGGCCACTGATATGCCCATGTTCATGGCGTGGGCCGAATCGGGTATGAAGGCCGTGTCCCCCATCGCGTAGTAGCGTCGAGGCAGGCCCAGAATGCCCAGGTAATGCATGGGCAGGTAAATGGCATAGGTGCCGAACAGGGTCGCCCAGAAATGCACTTTGCCCAGCGTGTCATTCAACATGCGCCCGGTGATCTTGGGGTACCAGTGATAAATCGCCGCGAATATCACCAGAATTGGCGACACCCCCATGACCATGTGGAAATGCCCGATCACGAAATAGGTATCGGACAGTGGCACGTCCACGGCCACGTTACCGAGAAACAGTCCGGTAATACCGCCGTTGATGAAGGTGAAGATGAAGCCGATCACGAACAGCATGGGCACCGAAAGGTGGATATTGCCGCGCCACAGGGTGAGCACCCAGTTGTATACCTTCAGAGCGGTTGGAATCGCGATGATCAGGGTGGTGGTCGCGAAGAAGAAGCCGAAATACGGGTTCATGCCGCTGACATACATGTGATGCGCCCACACCACGAACGAAATGACGCCGATCGCCAGAATGGCCCAGACCATCATGCGGTAACCGAATATATTCTTGCGCGCGTGCACTGAAATGACGTCGGAAACCATGCCGAAGGCCGGCAACGCGACGATGTACACCTCAGGGTGCCCGAAGAACCAGAAAAGGTGCTGGAACAGTATCGGGCTGCCTCCGCTGTGCCCGGTCTGTTCACCCAGTGAAAGCACCTCGGGGATGAAGAAACTGGTTCCGATGACGCCGTCGAGCAGCAGCATGATGGCGCTGACCAGCAAGGCCGGGAACGCCAGAAGGCCGAGAATGGTGGCGACGAAAATGCCCCACACCGACAGCGGCATGCGCATCAGGGTCATGCCGCGGCAGCGGGCTTGCAGCACCGTGGTCACGTAATTCAGCCCCCCCATCGTGAAGGCCACGATGAACAGCACCAGCGAGGCCAGCATCAGGATGATGCCGCCGCCAATGCCTGGCGTTCCGGGCATGACCGCCTGCGGCGGATACAGGGTCCAGCCCGCCCCGCTGGGACCACCGGGAACGAAGAAACTGGCGCACAAAACCAGCACCGACAACAGGTAAACCCAGTAGCTGAGCATGTTCATGAACGGGAATACCATGTCCCGCGCGCCACACATCAGCGGAATGAGGAGATTGCCGAAACCTCCGAGGAGAAGCGCCGTCAGCAGATAGATCACCATGATCATGCCGTGCATGGTGATGGCCTGATAATACTCATCAGGCGTAATAAAGGAGAAGGTATCCGGGAAGCCCAGCTGCAGCCGCATGGCGAGACTCAGGACCAGGGCGATGAGCCCCACCCCGATCGCCGTCAGGCTGTACTGGACCGCAATGACCTTGTGATCCTGGCTCCAGATGTACTTGGTAATGAACGATTGGGGATCGTGCAGGTGTTGCTCATGATCCCGGTCTGCAATCGCTACGTATGCCATCAGTTTCTGCTCCTGCCCGGTCGGCACGTCGTGTGCCCGGGCCTGTTCCGCCGCGAGGCGGCCTGGAGTCCAGGCGGACTCACAGGCTGTTGATATAGGCAACCACGTCGTTCATGGACTGCTCGTCGCGCAACATGCCCGACAGCAGGTTCATCTGCTTGCCATAGAGGTCCTGTGGATGGGATCCACGTATACCCTGCCGGTAGTTCTGCAACTGGCGTTTCAGATACCAGTCGTTGATGCCTTCGAGCCGGGGGGCGTTCAATGCCCAGATGCCCTGTCCCTGCTTGCCATGGCAGGATGCGCAGGTACCGAAGAGTTTGGCCCCGCGTTCGGTGTCGCCGGTGATGGTGCCCGCGGGTGCCTCCACCTCGAGACTGTCAATGTACGCCACGACGTTGGCGATGGCCGCATCATCGCGCAAAGTGCTGGCCATCGGCGCCATTTGCATGCCGAACGGGTCGTCCGAACTCGCGCCCCGCAGGCCATGCTTGAAGTTTCTCAACTGGCGCATCAGGTACTCCGGCTGCTGCCCGGCCAGGCGGGGCGCATTGAGCATTTCATTGCCTTCGCCACCGGGACCGTGACACGCCGAGCACGTTGCATAAAGCGCCCGACCCGCTGTCACGTCGGGTTCGGCCCGGCCGGAAAACTCGGCAAACGTGGGGTGGCCGTCGAGCCAGGCCTGAAAATCCTCGGGTGGGTCGACCACGACCGCGCCACGCATGGCGAAATGCCCGATGCCGCACAGCTCTTCGCACAACACGTCGAACTGGCCGGTACGGGTGGGCTTGAGCCACTGATACGACGTCGTGCCGGGCACCAGATCCATCTTCACGCGGAACTGTGGCACCGTGAAATTGTGCAGCACGTCACGCGAGCGCAGCACCAGTTTGTACGGTTGTCCCAATGCCAGGTGCAGAACCGCGTCATTGACGACGATATCGTCCTGGCCCGCGGGGTCGTCCGCTTTCAGCCCGAAGGGGTTCGCGGGTGAAACGAGCGCGATATCGGCCTGGCCCAGTTGACCGTCCGCACCGGGAAACCGGTAGTTCCAGTGCCATTGCTGACCGACCACTTCCACCGGCTGGGCATCATCGGGCACGTCGACGAACTTCCCCCAGACCCACAAACCCGGCGCCAGCAGCGCGACCACGCCAATCGTGGTCACGATGGTCAGCCACCATTCGAGCTTTTTGCTTTCCGGCTCGTAGTGCGCCTTCAGGCCTTCACGGTGCCGGTACTTGAGAATGACCCAGATCAGGAAGCCGTTGAGCGCGATGAACACGGCGCCGGTGAGCCAGAAAGTGATGTCGACGGTAAGATCGAGAAATTCCCAGTCCGCCGCGATTGGAGTAAACCACCAGGGACTCAGGAAGTGGAAAAGAACCGTGACGACGACGAGTACGAGAATTCCGAGAGCGATTGCCATGCGAGCTGTCCTTTTCCGTGGTGATTATTCGAACGCTTGCTCGGCCTCTCTCTTACGCCGTTTACGCTCCACGCGGCTGAATGGGTTGATGAATTGACGATCGGTGGCCACGTGACGTGCCTCCGGGTGGCGCTCGGCCATCATCGCCTTGATCCGCTCCCCCATTCCCCGGGGCGCGTAAATCAGAATCAGATATTTACCGGCTTCGATTTCGTCGTGAAAGCGGCGGAGTTTGCGGTTTTCGCTGTCGATGCCGGTCAAGCCCCCCACCCAGGCACCAAACAGCGTCGCCACAATGACAACAAAGAAATAGACAATACCAGGCAGGTCGCCCCCGAATGGCTGGAGCAGCATGATCGCACCGGCGAGTAATACCCCGCCGATAAATCCGAAGTTGGCGCCGATGAATCCGTCGCGGAGCAGATCGGTGGTTTCCAGCCAGTTACTCGAGTGCAGCTTCTCTTTCTTCAGCCCGGCTTCATCCTTGGATACGACATGCAGGAGCCAGTCATTGATGCCCACGTCGTGCAAATCGTCAGAGACCTGCTGCGTGCTCACCAGGTTGGGTGCAAGATAGTACATGCATTTCATGGCATTACCCCGGGCTAATTGTGATTCGTTCGAGAAATTATTCTGGTTGGTACGACCCTTTTCCTGTTGATGACGACGGATGTCTTCCATGACTCCGATACCGGTGGGCATCGGAATGGAACGCTTTTGAGTTTCTCACATTTGTTCTGACTTGGAAAGTACACGGCCGGGCGCCGCGCAACACGACTGACCAGGAAAGACCCGGAACGGGCACGAAAACGGTGATGCGCACACGCGCCGGAACGGGCGCCGGGCCCGTCACGAACCAGGCCGTGTCGGGCGGGGAATCAGTTGGGAAGCAGGCGCCACACCTCGCCGGCATCGGTGCCGACGTACACGGCGCCTTCCGGCCCTTCAGCGACCGACCGGATGCGCCCGAGCACCCCACGGGCCAGCCGCTCCTCCAGCACCACGGCGCCGTCTTCGAGCACCAGCCGATTGAGATGAGTCAGGCCCATGGCGCCGATCAGCAGATTGCCGGTCCAGCCCGCAAACGCATTGCCGCGATACAGAATCATGCCACTGGGTGCGATGGACGGGACCCAGACCCACACGGGCTGCTCCATGCCCTCTTCCCGGGTGATGCCCTTGCCGATCGGGCCACCGTCGTACTCCAGGCCGAAACTGATTTCCGGCCAGCCGTAGTTGGCTCCCCGTTCAATGGTGTTCAATTCGTCGCCGCCGCGCGGTCCGTGCTCATGAACCCACAGGGTCACGCTTTCGGCATCCACCACAAAGCCTTGCGGATTGCGATGCCCGTAACTCCAGATTTCCGGCCGTGGTGGCACGCGATCACCGGAGGCGGATTCACCGGCGAAGGGGTTGTCCACGGGCACCCGGCCATCATCGTGCAGACGTACGACGGACCCGGTGTGGTTGCTGCGGTCCTGGGCGCGTTCACGATGCTGCCGGTCCCCCACCGTCAGGTAGAGGTAACCGTCGAGGAAACCGATACGGCCACCATAGTGATACGGATTTTCCGAATAGGCATCAGCCGTGAAAACGCGCTCGAGTTCCGTTACGCGGTCACCGTCCAGCCGGAAGCGATCGAGCACCACGGTACTGCGATACTCTTCGCCTTCGGAGTAACTGATGTAGACCCACCGGGTCTCGGCGAACTCCGGATGCAGAGCCACATCCAGCAGTCCCGAACCGCTGAACCGGAGCATCTCCGGCATTCCGGCGAGATCACGCCGCTGGCCTTCGTTCAGGTCCACCCGGCTCAGAACACCGGCGGAACGCTGTGCCACGAGCGCGTCGCCGCCGGGAAGAAATGCGATCGCGCCCACGGGCGCCAGTCCGGACAGGACACGATCCGCGACAAAGGCACCGGCGGCGCCGTGCAGTCGGTGCCGGTCGACTTCGCCGGCCGGCTGGGCCTGCGCGGTTCCCAGTACCAACAGCATCAGAACACCCAGGACGGGACGAATGGACATGGCGACCTCCGCAAACGCACTCGATGCGGAGCACGTTAGCGGAGACCGGACCCACGCGAAAGCATCGGCTCGACATGCCGAGCCGAATTCACGCTCAGTGGCCGATCAAAGCCAGCCCTGCCTGTTCCCGGCCGGGCTCACGGCCACTCCGGAAGCCGGCCCGGTGTCCACGGCCCGCCCCGGGCCTCGAGTTCGGTCTCGAGCGCCTCGAGGTCGCTTCGAATCGTGGCGAGAGAATCGAGCGCGGCCGCGAATTCCTCACCGGCGATGGCCAGGGACTCGCGGTAAGCGGCCGGCGTAGCCGCCTGGCTCTCCCAGGCTCCGCCCACGATGTAGGCGATGCGATCCAGGATGGGCAACGGCACGGGCTCATAGCGCCGGGCGACCGTGGCATCGCCGTTGAGCGCCACCCTCAGATCCGCCAGCCGTGCTCTCAGCTCACGAGCGGATTGCGCCAGGTCCTCGTTGTCGGTCGGGGTCAGATCAATGGCCCGCAACAGGTGCGCCACGCGTTCTTCGAGCTCGCCGGTATGCCGGTCCGCGCCGCTGACCGCCCGATACAGGCTCGCGGCTTCGAGTTCGAAAGCCAGACGATCACTGGGGTCAGCAGCCACCAGGCCACCCTCGTGCAACGGTTTCAGTTCGAAACTGTGCGGGCCCGACAGGTCGGTCCACTGGCCTTCGACCCGCCGCGACAGGGTGGCGGAGTACGTGCCAGGAATCACCAACGGTCCCATCGGCGGGCTTTGCCATGGAGCGAGTTCCGACGGCGGATTCAGGTTGACCGGATCGGGTGCCGGGTAGCGCAGATCCCAGGCCACCCGCTGATACCCTTTACCGGTCGGGCCGTCGATGCGCCGAACGACGTTGTTATCCGAGTCGCGGATGGTGATGACGACGGACGGGTCTTCTTCCCGGTCCTCGCGGCGCAGTCGCTCCCAATCTGGATAGGGATTGTCGGCCCCCTCCTTGGCCCGCTCGCGCTCGTCAGCCCGGCGCCGGTCTCTCAACCCGGCGATCTCCTCGGGCAGGTAATAGGCGATCACCGCTCCGAACGGCGGGTTGTCGGCGGCATACCGGTCGATGCCGTAGTCCCCCTTGCCGCCCCAGCCGCGCCGGACGTCGGGAACGTAAAGCCACGCATCATCGGGTTCGAAAAGCGTGGCGCGATCGACCAGTTCATCGGCGGCGGTCCGCAGCGGAGCCAAATCCTCCAGCAGGTAAAATCCCAACCCGAACGTGCTGATGACGAGGTCATCCTCGCGCCGCTGGATTTCCAGATCGCGCACCGCGACGGTTGGCAGGTCCGTCAGTTCGTGCCAGCTGCCACCGCCATCCTGGGTGAAGAACACACCGAATTCAGTGCCGACGAACAGCAGTGCCGGGTCCTCGCTGTCTTCGGCCAGGGTGTGCGCGCTGCCGCGGGATGGCAAGGTACCGGATATCAACCGCCAGCTCCGTCCGCGGTCGTCGGTGCGAAGCACGTACGGCTTGAAGTCGCCGCGTTTGTGATTGTCGATCACGGCCCAGGCCACGTCCGGATCGTGCCGCGACGCGACGAGGTCCTCGATCAGCGAGCGGTCCGGCACCCCCGGAAAGCGGTCGACGCGGCGCCAGTTCTCACCGCCGTCTTCGCTGACATGCACCAGTCCGTCGTCGGTACCGGCGTACAGCAACCCTTCGATGAGAGGACTCTCGTCCAGTGCGATCAGCGCGCCGTACAATGACGTCGACGCGTTCTTGGCGATGGCGTCGACGCTCCAGACCCTCCCCATGACCTCCAGTTCGTTGCGGTCGAGACCGCGGCTGAGATCGCCGCTGACGGCGACCCAGCTTTCACCGCGGTCGTCAGAGCGAAACAGGCGTTCGGCGCCGAAATACAGGCGCCGATGATCGTGCGGCGAGATGATCAGCGGCGAGTTCCAGTTCCACTTGTAGGCCTTTTCGCCCGAGGCGGGTTGCGGTGTGATCATCATGCGCTCACCGGTGACCCGGTCGAATCGCGCCAGTCCGCCATGCTGGTACTGGGCGTAGACGACGTTCGCATCGGTGGGATCGATCCGGGGCTTGAATCCGTCGCCGAATTGCGCGATCCACCAGTCGGCATTGGTGATCCCGTCCGCGTACATGGTGCGGCTCGGGCCGCACAAGGTGTGGTTGTCCTGGGTGCCGCCGCAGATGTTGTAGAACGGAACATCGTTGTCCGGGGTGCCGCGATAGAATTGCGTGACCGGGAGGTTGCGCAGGTGACGCCATTTTCGGCCCCGGTCCCAGCTCTCGAAAATTCCGCCATCGCCGCCGATGAACAGGTGTTCGGTATTGTCCGGATCGATCCACAGCGCGTGGTCATCGACATGACGGTTCTCAATGGAAAGCCGGGTCCAGGTGCGGCCGGCATCCTCGGACACGTGGGTGAAGGTGTCGATCGCGTAAACCCGGTCGGGGTCGTGCGGGTCGACGAACAGCTCGTTGTAGTACTGCGGGCTGGACGTCATGTGTCCGGACTGCTTCTCCCAGCTTTCGCCGAAGTCCGTGCTGCGGTACACCCCGCGGCCCTCGTCATCCGCCTCGACGATGGCGTAGACGATGGACGGATTCGAGGGTGCCGCGGCCAGACCGATGCGGCCCAGGTCGCCCGCGGGCAACCCGCGGTCGATACGCCGCCAGCTCGCGCCACCGTCGTCGGACCGGTGGATGCCACTGCCCGGACCACCATTGATCAGGGTCCAGACGTGGCGCCGGCGCTGATAGGTGCTGGCCAGCATCCGTTCCGGTTGTTCCGGATGGATCAGGAACTCGTTGACGCCGGTGTCGTCATCGGCATGGAAAATTCTCTCCCAGCTCTCACCGTCATCGCGCGAGCGGTAGAGCCCGCGATCACCGCCGGAACTCCACAGCGGCCCCTGGGCCGCGACATACACCGTGTGGCTGTCACCGGGATGGAACCGGATCATCGAAATGTGCCCGGAGTTCTCCAGGCCCATACGGGTCCAACTGGCGCCGCCGTCGCGGGAACGGTAGACCCCGTCGCCGTAGCCGACGCTCCGCTGCGAGTTGTTTTCGCCGCTACCGACCCAGACCACTTCGGGATCGGACGGATCGAGCACGACGACACCCGTCGCGAACGAACCCTCGTTGCGGAACACGTGTTCCCAGCTGATCCCGTTATTGGTGGTTTTCCATACGCCGGCACTGGCCATGGCCACGTAGTAGATCTGGTGGTGTTCGGGATGGAAGGCGAAATCGGCGACCCGGCCCGAGGTCAATGCCGGACCGATGGATCGCAACGGCAATGCGGCAAGCGGGTGTTGATCGTCCGCGGTCGCGGCGCGCGCGGCATCAACCGGCAGCGCGCCGCCCAGGACGCAAACGCAAACGAAGAAGCTCAATCCAACAAACTTCGACACCTTGAAGTCCGGCATGGGTCTGACCCCCGTGATTTCGAAACGGCGCTCAGTTTACGCGACCGTCCGGAACCCCGCACACTGCCATTCGGCATGGCTGGGCGCGAGAATTCAGACCCGGGCCGGCACGGCCAGCGGGGCTATGGAAATCAGGTGATATCGCCGGGTTGCCGAGCGCGATTGCGGCCATGGATCATGGCAGCGAGCTGGTTTTCCCGGTCGTGCCGGCAGCCGAACAGCACGACCGCCACGTGCAGCCAGACGAGGCCCAGCGAACCCGGGTAGCGCCAGGCGTCGGCGGGAGAACCCGGTGACCGATCGGCAACAGGCCCATGCGGCCCGTCAATGGGCCGAATTGTGTGGCATGAGGAGACGGACGGGGACCCCGTCACAAACCGTGCCGCTACCGGCACGGCCCGCTACCTGGGCCAGCCTGCCATCTGCCGCGGGCGAACCGGACCCGAAAAGGTCCGGGTTTCGCAGCCGCAGATCGGCTTATTCTTCCGCTTCCGCCTGCTGTGCCTTGTAGGTGCGCACGGCTTCGTTAAAACGGGCGGCGACACGCTCTTCCATGTCCACCGTGTAGTTGAAAGATGAAACCAGGGCCTGTTTGTTGCCCGGCGTCAACTCTCCGGCCGATTCAGCTTCCTGCAGGCATTCGCGATAGGACGCGACTTCAGCCTGAAACGTCGCCACGTCCTCCTTGGCGGCCAGCAGCGCATCGTAATCGGCATCCGGCGGAATGGCGTCCGGCGAGGCCGGCAACACGCACTTCTGCGCGGCATCCGGCAGCACCACTTCGTAGTCCTCTTCAGCGGCATCCTGAGCCCACGCAGAGGTGGCGAAAAGGGTGCCCAACAGCAAAATTCCGGTGTACTTGAACATTCAACTTCCTCCTTCGGGAGTCGCGATTATAGCGGAATCGACCGTGCTTGAAAGACCGCGCCCGCCCCCCTTGGTTCAACCACCAGCCGTGTCTTCAGGCAGTTGACTTTGTCCATGCGGCCATGGAAGCCTAGCCGCCTCGAATTCATCAGGAGTTCACAATGCCCCGTTTTCACCTCCGGTTGCTCCGGCGCGCCCTGACGGCCTTTCCCTTGTTTCTGTTGCCTCTTGGCGCGCTCGGCGCCCTGGATTCAGACCTGCTGAGCGGGCTTGAAGCGCGGGCCTTGGGTCCGGCCGCCGTCAGCGGACGGGTCACGGCCATAGACGCGGTACACGACAACCCGAATCACATCGTGATCGGTACCGCCTCGGGAGGTGTCTGGATTTCGCAAAACGGCGGGCTCAACTGGTCCCCCGTGTTCGACGACCAGCCGTACGCGTCGATCGGCGCCGTTGCGATCAACCAGCGCAATCCCGACATCATCTGGGTCGGGACCGGCGAGGGAAATGTGCGCAACAGCGTGTCCATCGGCGGCGGCATGTTCAAGTCCGTCGACGGCGGCCGAACGTGGCAGCGAGCCGGCCTGGAAGGTACCGAGCGCATCAATCGCATCGCCCTGCACCCGGAAAATCCGCAGATAGCCTATGCCGCCGCGCTCGGCACCCTGTGGGGCGAGAACAGCGAGCGGGGGATCTTCAAAACCCGGGATGGCGGCGCCACCTGGGAGCGCATACTGCACGCGGACGAGAAAACCGGTGGCACGGATGTGAAGCTCGATCCGTTCAATCCGGAAAAGGTCTACGCCAGCCTGTGGCAGCACCGCCGCTGGCCGTACCGGTTCGAGTCCGGAGGACCCGGTTCGGGCCTGTACATCTCGTGGGACGGAGGCCGCAACTGGAGCCGCAAGACCGTTGACGACGGACTGCCGGAAGGCGACCTCGGTCGTATCACGTTCGCCCCCTCCCCGGCCCGCCCGGGCCGGATCTACGCGCTGGTCGAAGCCGCCAAAAGCGCCCTGGTCCGGTCGGACGACGGCGGTGAATCCTGGATCCGGGTCAACGAAAGCCACGACATCATGAGCCGGCCTTTCTACTACACCGAAATCGCCGCGGACCCGGAAAACCCGGAGCGGGTTTACAACATTTTCGAGAACCTGGGGATTTCCATCGACGGCGGCAGGACCTTCGAGAACAACGCCCGGGTCGTGTGCTGCGCGCCGGGCAACACCATCCACATCGATAACCACGCCCTGTGGATCAATCCCGGGGACGCCAACCACCTGATTCTCGGTAATGATGGCGGTCTCGCCATCACCCGGGACCAGGGAGAAACCTGGCGTTTCGTGCGCAACCTGCCCCTGTCCCAGTTCTATCACGTGGCGGTGGATGACGAAGATCCCTACCACATTTACGGCGGCCTCCAGGACAACGGATCGTGGCGGGGTCCGTCGGAGGTGTGGGAAAACGGCGGAATCCGCAATCTGCACTGGCAGGAAGTCAGTTTCGGCGACGGCTTCGACACCCGCCCCGACCCGGAAAACCCGCGCCAGGGCTATGCCATGTTCCAGGGCGGAATGCTCGCGCGCTGGAATCTCGATACCGGGGAACTGCGGCTGATCCGCCCGAACCCGCCTGCCGACGGCACGGAACTGCGATTCAACTGGAACGCCGCGCTGGCGCAGGTTCCCTTCGACTCCGCGACGATCTATTACGGCAGCCAGTTTGTTCACAAATCCACCGACCGGGGCGCGTCCTGGCAAATCATCAGCCCTGACCTGACGTCGAACGATCCTGATTTGCAGACGTTCCGCGACAGCGGCGGCCTGACCCCCGACGTGACCGCGGCGGAAAATTACACCACCCTGGTTGCCATCGCGCCCAGTCCGCTCGAACGCGGCACCCTGTGGACCGGTTCCGACGACGGCCGGGTCCACGTGACCCGGGACGGGGGGGAGACCTGGGTTCGAATCGACCAGCGGGCACGCGGTTTCGAGCCCGGGGCCTGGGTGCCGATGATCACCCCGTCGCCGCATGATGCCGGAACGGCGTTCGTGGTGTTTGACGACCACCGCCGCTCCGACATGCAACCCCACGTGTTCCGCGTGGAGGATTACGGCCGGCGCTGGACCAGCCTGGTCACGCCCGAACTGCGCGGCTACGCGCTGTCGATCCTGCAGGACCCGGTGGACCCCGAATTGCTGTTCGTCGGCACCGAACTCGGTCTGTTCGTGTCTACCGACGGCGGATCGGGCTGGACCCCGTTCCGCAGCGGGGTACCCACCGTTTCGGTCATGGACATGGCCATCCAGAGACGCGAAAGCGACCTGGTGCTGGGAACCCACGGGCGCTCGATTTTCGTGATCGACGACTACAGCGCGTTGCGCGGGCTGGATTCCGGCGACTTCAAGCAGCGGCTGGCGATACTGTCGACCACGCCCGGGCAGGAGTACATTTCACGGCAAACGCCTTCCACCCGCTTCACCGGATCGGGTGAGTTTCGTGCGCCCAACGAACCGTACGGCGTGCTCGTGACCTTCCTGGCCAGTGGCAACGACCTGCCCCACCCCGATCCGGACGCTGAACGCCAGCGCAAATCCGCGCGCAGGGCCAGCACCGACGCTGTCGACGAGAGCGACACACCCCCCCGCGTTCAGGTCCGGGTCACCGACGCCGATGGTACGGTTGTCCGGCGTTTCACACGGCCCGTGCACCAGGGCCTGAATCGCCTGAACTGGGACCTGAGCCACGATGGAGTGCGTCCCATGCCCGGGCCCAATCCGCCGGAACCCGATGCCGACCTGCCTTCCGGACCCGACGTGCCGCCAGGCACCTACCGGCTGACCCTGAGCCTGGAGGCGGCCGACGGCGAAACCGCAGAATCCACTGCGGATGTCACCGTGGTACCCGATCCGCGGCACGGATACGACGCCGCGGCACGGGAGGCGAACTATCGCGCGAGGCTCGCCCTGCAGGAACTCGAGGAAACCGCGGTGACCGCGGTTGAGCGCATCGTCCGGGCGGGCGAGGATCTGGATACGGTGAAACGCCTGATTCGCCGGCATCCGGATGCGGAAAGCGAACGCCTCGCGTCGCTGGAGGAACGGGCCGGCGAATTGCAGGGCCGACTGGACGAATTGGAGAAACGTTTCCGGGTCCCACCGCAAACACGCGGCAACGTGTATGACGATGACCGGGTCGTCAATCGCATCGGCACCGCGCAATTCTATGTGGGCAGCACCCTGGACGCACCGGCGCCCGCCTCACAGGATTATGTCGAACTGGCACGGCAGACACTGGACGATGGCCTGTCCCGGCTGAACGCGTTGCTGGGCGGTGAAATCACCGACTTCCGCTCGGAGGTCGAGTCCGCGGGCATCGCCCTGCTGTCGGCGGCACAACCCGTCGCCGCGGGCGGTGGCTGAGCGCGACGCCGGTGGGCATCGTCGAAGGTGTCGCCCAGGCCATCCTGGACGGTTTCGACCGTCATTACCAGGTGTTCCGCCGGCACTGCGTGGAAGCCCGGCTGCATTTTGAAGCGGCGGACTGGAAAGCCGCCCTTCAGGGCCAAACCGAACGCATCCTCAGTTACGATCGGCGGGTCAACGAAACTGTCGACCTGCTCAACGAGCGGTACCCGGCGGCCCGGCACAACGAAAACCTGTGGCCCACCATCAAGCGGCAGTTCATCGGCCTGCTGCTGGATCATCTGCAGCCGGAATGCGCCGAGACCTTTTACAACTCGGTGGCCTGCCGCGTGCTGCACCGGCGCTACTACCGCAACGACTACATTTTCTGGCGCCCGACCCTCAACACCGAACACCTCGCGGGCAGCGATGCCACCTACCGGGTCTATTATCCCGAGGCCGACGGGCTGCGCCGCAGCCTGCTCGGCGTCCTGTCCGGATTTGGCCTGAACAATCGATTCGAAGATCTGAAACGGGATCTGCGGCTGCTCGAACGCGCTCTCCACAATAAACACGGCAGCGACTGGCGGCCGGCCCCCAACCACCAGTTTCAGGTGCTGGCGACGCTGTTCTTCCGCAACAAGGCCGCTTACATCGTGGGGCGTGAAATCGACGGCGACCGGGTGAGCCCGATGATCATCCCCCTGCTGCAGGACGAGCGGGGCCGGATTTTCGTGGACTGCCTGCTGACCCGGGCACGCGACGTATCCGTTCTGTTCAGTTTCTCCCGGGCCTATTTCATGGTGGACATGGAGGTGCCCTCGGCCTACGTATCGTTTCTGCTGTCCATCATGCCCACCAAGTCCCGCATCGACCTGTATGCCATGCTGGGCCTGCAGAAGCTGGCCAAGACGCTGTTCTACCGCGAACTGCATCATCACCTGGCGCATTCACGCGACAACTTCGTCACCGCCCCCGGCATTCGGGGCACGGTCATGCTGGTGTTCACGCTGCCCTCGTTTCCCTTCGTGTTCAAAATCATCCGGGACCGTTTCGATCCGCCGAAGAAGATGACGCGCGACCAGGTGCGGGAGAAGTACCTGCTGGTGAAGTTCCACGACCGTGTGGGCCGCATGGCCGACACACTGGAATATTCCAACGTCGCGATCCCGCTGGACCGGGTGGACCCCGACCTGATGCGGGAATTACATGCCCTGGCGAAGTCATCGATCGAGATCGACGGCACCAACCTGGTGATTCGGCATGTGTACATCGAACGCCGGATGACGCCGCTGAACGACTATCTCGCCACCGCCCGGCCCAAACACCGCCGCGCCGCCATCCTGGATTTCGGCCAGGCCATTCGGGATCTGGCCGGCGCCAATATCTTTCCCGGCGACATGATGCACAAGAACTTCGGCGTGACCCGCCACCGGCGGGTGGTGTTCTACGATTACGACGAAATCTGCTACATGACCGAGTGCCGGTTTCGGCGCATCCCGCCCGCGGCGGACCCGGCTGACGACCTGCTCGCCGAACCGTGGTTTTCCGTGGAGGAAAATGACGTGTTTCCAGAGACTTTCGGCACCTTCTTCTTCCCCGATCCGGAAGCTCGCGACGTGTTTTACGAACGCCACAGCGCGCTGGTTACCCCGGAATTCTGGGACCGGACCCGGCGCAACATCATCGAGGGCGGCCAGGCGGATGTGTTTCCCTATCCGGAGCGCCGGCGGTTCCGGCGCGACGCCGGCGGCGCCGGCAGATCGCGGGACGCCTGAGCGATTCAGCCGGCCCGGATCCAGTCGATGACGGCCCGCGCCCAGGCCGGACCGTTCTCTTCCTGGATGAAATGCCGGCCGGCCAGGGTGCAGTGCGGTTGTCCGGCAGCCCCGGGCACGAGTTTCCTGAACGGGGCGTCGGCGCCGCCGGTGATCGGGTCCGCGTCGGAAAAACACAGCAACATCGGTGTTTCCAAACGCGTCAGCACCTGCCAGGCGCGGCGCTGATCCGCGGCGGCCGGATCGTCCGGGGTCACCGGCACCAGCATCGGAAACTGACGTGCGCCGGCCTTGTAGGAATCGTCCGGAAACGGTGCGCGGTAGGCCTCCTTTTCCGCGTCGCTCAGGTCACCGCGGTCGAACAGGTTGACGATGTAAGCGATGTCGAAATCAGGATCCTGCTGACTGAAATCCCGCCAGCGCAGGAAGGCTTCACTGAAGGCATGATCCCCTGTTGGCAAACCGGTGTTGGACAATGATACCCGCGCGAAGCGCTGTGGGTGCTCGGCGAGCAGGCGCAGACCGATCATCCCGCCCCAGTCCTGTCCCAGCAGGGTCACCGGCCCCGGATCGACGGCCGCCAGCCAGTCGGCCATCCAGCGTACGTGCGAGGCGTAGGAATAGTCTTCACGCGCCGCCGGCTTGTCGCTGCGGCCAAATCCCACCAGGTCCGGTGCCAGAACCCGGAAGCCGGCCTCGACGAATATCGGAATCATCTTGCGGTAGAGGTAGCACCAGGTGGGTTCGCCATGCAGACACAAGATGGTTTCGCCATCCGCCGGACCCTCATCGAGGTAGTGCACGCGCAGCGAACCCAGGCGCGGATCCTCGATTTCCCGGTAATGAGGTTCGAACGGGAATTCCGGCAGATTCGAAAACCGGCTATCCGGGGTGCGCAGTACGGGCATGGTCGGTGGTCTCCTCGGACGGGTTACGCGGGGTCCGGCGCCGGCGGCGCCAGGCGGACACGGCCCGAAAACCCAGCAGGGCGAACAGGATCAGGCCGTAGATCACGGGTTCGAGAATATCCTGTTTGACCTGCCAGTAGAAATGCCACACGCCGAGAATGCCCACCACGTAGACCAGCCGGTGCAGCTGCGTCCAGCGCCGGCCCAGCCGGCGCATCATGCCCTGGGTGGAGGTGACAGCCAGCGGCAGCAGCAGCAGCAGACCGGCGATTCCGATGGTGATGTACGGCCGTTCCACGATGTCCTCGACGATCATGGACCAGGCGAAGCCCTGGTCGAGCCACGCGTAGACCGTGAAATGCAGCACGAGGTAAAAGAACGCGAACAGCCCCAGCATGCGCCGGAACCGGATCAGGGCATTGATTCGTGTCAGCCGGCGCAACGGTGTCACGGCCAGGGTGATCAGCAGGAGGTTCAGCCCCCAGATCCCGCAGCGATGCAGCAGTTCCTCGATGGGGTTGGCGCCCAGGCTCGTTCCCGCCACACCGAAGGTTTCCGCGGCGAGTTTGCCCAGTGGCAGCAGGCACAGCAGGAAAACCACCGGCTTCAGGCGCCGGACCGCGCGCGGTGACAGATTCATGTCGGAAGGGTCCGCGGGTCAGAAATTGCGGCGCAGATCCAGGCCGCTATACAGCGAAGCCACCTGCTCGGCATAACCGTTGAACATCAGCGTCGGTTGCTTGCTCGCGAACAGACCGGCGCCGATGCGCCGCTCGCGAGCCTGACTCCACCGGGGGTGGTCGACCTCGGGATTGACGTTGGCGTAAAAGCCATATTCGTTCGGCGCGGCGATTTCCCAACTGGTGCGCGGCCGGCGGCTCGTGAACTCGATTTCCACGATGGACTTGATGCCCTTGAAGCCATACTTCCACGGCACCACCAGCCGCAGCGGCGCGCCATTCTGGTTGGGCAGCGACTTGCCGTAGATGCCGACCACCATCAGGGTCAGCGGGTGCATCGCCTCGGCGATGGTCAGGCCCTCGACGTAAGGCCAGTCCAGAATTCGCCGGCGCTGCCCCGGCATCTGTTGGGGATCGAGCAGGGTCTTGAAGCGCACGAATTTGGCCTGGCTGTTCGGCTCGAACCGCTTGAGCAGGTCGCCCAGCGGAAACCCGACCCAGGGCACGACCATCGACCAGGCCTCGACGCAGCGGTGCCGGTACACGCGATCTTCGAGCGTATGCGGTGCGATGATGTCCTCGTAGTCATAGCTTCCGGGACGCTCACACTCACCGGACACGGTCACCGACCAGGGCCGGGTCGCGAAGTCCTGGGCATTTCGATACGGGTCTTCCTTGCCGGTTCCGAACTCGTAGAAATTGTTGTAGGTCGTGACGTCCTCCCAACTGTTCGGGGCCTCGTCGGTGCTGAATGGACCCGGCACCGTTTCGAGGTCGCGCACCGCCGCCGCTGCCGGCAAGGCGGTAGCCGCTGCCGCGCCACCCGCGGCCGCCAGGAAACGGCGCCGGTTCAGATAAACGTTTTCGGGCGTGATCCCGGAAGATGGAATTTTCATCGCTTTGGCCTTCGATTCTTCGGTTGCATTGAGTCTACAGGCCCAGAAGACCGCTTTTCCAACCGTCCGATTGCAGGCACCGCCACCACGGGGCGGCGCCTGCCGGGTGTTACTCGGTCACGGTCGCCGGCAAACCCGCCCTGCTCAAGCGCTCCGCGTAGGGCTTGAAGCTGATTTCGCGACCCAGGAAGTCCGTGACGAGATCTGCCGCCGGCCTGGAGCCACCCTGGCTGAGGATGGCGTCGCGGTAATCGCCAGCGGTTTCCACGTTGCGCAGACCTTCCTGCTCGAATCGGGTGAACATGTCCGACGCGATGGCCAACGACCACTGGTAGGTGTAGTAGATCGCGGAGTAGCCGTTCAGGTGGCCGAAGGACGCGTAGAAATGATCCTGTTCCAGCGGTTCGAAAGGCGTGTAGTGGCGCACGATTTCGTCGGAAAATTCCTTCAGGTCCAGTCCCTGCGGGTCGCGGTTGTAGATCCCCAGGGACAGGGCCGCGAAAGACAACTGGCGGCGGGTTCCCAGCCCCAGTCCGAAATCCCGCGCAGCTTCCATGCGCTCCAGCAGATCCCGGGGGATGGGCTCGCCGTCGGCATTGTGCGCGAACGGGGCAATGGTGTCGTAATCCCACACCCATTCCTGCAGCATCTGCGAGGGCGCTTCGACGAAATCCCACTCGGTATTGATGCCGGTGATTTCGTACCAGGCGTGATCACCGGCGAACAGATTGTGGATCAGGTGACCGAATTCGTGCAGGAAGGTCTGCACCTGCGAATGCTGCATCAGGCCTTCGCCGACCGGGAAATTACACACCAGGCTGGCCACGGGAACCTGTTCGCCGCTGATTCCGATCTGGATCGGAAACACCGCCGCGTGCTGGTACTTGCCTTCGCGCGGGTGCATGTCCAGGAAAAACCGCCCGACCAGACGTTCGCCGTCCCACAACTCATAAGCCTCCACTTCCTCGCTCCAGGCGGACGCATCCCACGGGCGGAATTCAACCTGGAAGAGGTCCTGGACCAGTTGCAAAATGCCGTCGCGCGTAGCGGAGTAGTTGAAGTACTGGCGGATTTCCTTGGAATCGACCTGGAACTGTTCCGACTTGATCTTTTCCATCAGGTAGGCGCGCTGCCAGGGCTCGACGCGCTCGGCATCCGGCTGATCCTGGCGCAGGCGCGCCAGCAGCATCTCGTACTCACGCTGTTGCGGCTCCGTGGTGTAACCGGCCAACTCTTCGAGGAAGCCCTCGACCCGCTGTGGCGAGCCGACCATCTTGTCCGCGGTTACCCATTGTGCGTAGTTGTCATAACCGAGCAGGGTCGCGAATTCGTGGCGCAGGGTCAGCAGGCGCTGCAGCACTGCTTCGTTATCAGGGTATGCGCGGGTGCTGTACAGCACCGAGAGCTGACGCCGCAGCTCGTCGTCTTCGGCATAGCTCATGAACGGAAACAGGTCCGGATACTGGGTGGTGATGCGAATTTTTCCGTCCTCACCCGGCGGATGCGCATCGATGTAGTCCTGGGGCAGGCCCGCAAGCTGGTCGGTCGACTCCAGTTCCAGCACGTTCACTGCTTCCAGGATATTGCGGTCGAACTCCTGCCCGGCGGCGGTGATTTCCTCGTTCAATTCACGAATCCGCGCGCGGGTCGCGTCGTCGCGATCCACGCCGGCCAGGCGAAAGTTCTGCCGCATTTTTTCGACGAAGCGCTGGCTGTCCGCATCGAGACCGGCGGTATCCACCCGGCTGATCCGGTCGTAGATGGGGCGCGACAGCGAATAATCCGAAAGAACGCCGCTCATGTCCTGATTGCAGGCATCGCCCGCGCCCCGAACATCCTTGTCCGGATGGACGGCCGCCAACAATCCCGCCGCCAGCACCATGTTGTAGGCATTGACCATGACGCTGTTCAACGGCTCCAGGTAATTTTCGGCATCCGGCTCGGCGGAAAACGATTCCAGCGCCGTGATACCGGAACGCAGCGCTTCGATCTCAGCTTCGCAGGCCGCTTCCAGCGACTCGGCAGTGCCCAGTTCATCGAGGTTCTGCAACCGGTAATCCACGGGCAGGGACGGGGCCGGCTCCGCGGTTTCGGCCACGGGTATCGTGGTGTCCTGATCGTCCCGCGGACCGCAGGCAACCAGCAGCAAAAGCGCTGCCGCAAACAGACAGATACTGGATTTGTTCATGCGTGATTCCTTTGTTTTCAATCCGGTGATACGAGCCGGTCGACAGGCGCGAAAGGATACCAAAACGAGACGGTAGTGCCCGTTTGTCGTCATCGTGATGCCGCGAACGGGACGCCGGGCAGGACAGGGCGAAGGCGCGGTGGAACGACAACCCGGTGTTCAGTAGCTGCTAGCCGTCCGGCGGCGGCCGGGTCGCCGGCTCAGCGATGGACGCGCCGATTGGCGCCCGGCGATCCCGTGCGACCATTGCCCCGGAGCGTCGCCCGGCCGTTGAAATGGCGTAGCGCGAGCGCAACGGCCTGCTCACCGATCGCCGCCCCCATGAGCCGGCCCGGAATGTCGTCGGCCGTGGGATGGATGCCACCGTAAATGCGTGACAGGCTGCATTCGTCGGCCGCATCGTAATAGGAGGCCCATTGCAAGGTGACATCCACGCTCGGGCCGTTCTCGAAGACGAGAAATTCGTTGCGCGGCGCATGAAATTCTCCCAGGCCACCCGGGAAATAGGGTGAGCCGGTCAATCGGGTCAGTACGTGCGCGGCGGCACGGCTGTACGTGCTGTGGCCGGACACGTAACCGGCGAACGGCGGTGTGACGAAGGACGGGCGTTGATAAGGCCACCAGTTTTCGCAACGAATCCAGCCAACACCGGCGGTATCGGTTTCCGGGTCCTGAATGTAGTCCGGGCCGCGCCAGGCACGCAGTGCGATTTTGCCGATGTGCTGGCCGGAATCGCCCGCCAGGTGCGCGTGGCGTCCTCCCGGTGCGGCCGACTCCGCACTGATCACCTCGATGGAACCCGGTTGCAGGGGAATGCCGTCCGGGTGATACGACGGACCCTGAGGATCCAAGGACTGGCCGTTGTCGCACATGAAGCGGATCGCGGAGATGGGCCGGATATAGTCGTACCAGCCCTTCACTCCCCAGGACGCAACCGCGACGTCGTGCATCGCCCCGCCCAGCGCGAGATAGGTCAGAACGTCCCATTCCAGCGCACCCAGCGGCCGCCCCCTGCCCTCGACGCGACGCTCCAGCCCGGGATGGTCGGAGACGAAATTGGCGATTGTGAACCAGTGGCCGGGAGGGGTTTCCGAATCCGGGCCATCGGCCCAGAATTCCGCCAGAACGCGGTAGTAATCCCCGGCGGGCACCCACTGCGGCGCATACGGCTGACCGGTCACGGGATTACGCTCCCAGCCACTGCCGTCATTGGTTCCCAGGGTATTGTTACCGCGGGACGCCGGGCTGATGTCGATCATTTCGCCGTCGGTGGGGTCGAGCAAACCGCTCCACAGGGCGACCTGGGTAAAGCCGGCCTTGTAGTCGGCGTCGCCCTCGCCACCCAGGTACGGCGGTGGGCCGGGGTCGTGGTAAACCCACCACTCGTGCCCGCCGCGCTCGTAAATCGTCAGATCCGCCGGGGTCAGGGAAAACGGAGTGACGGCGCCCCACTCGGGGCTGAGGAATTCGGGTTCACCGGTGGGCAGCGGCCGCCCCGCCTGATCGATGAAGAAGTCCAGCGCGAGCGGTTGCCAGCGGTTCGGATCATTGATGTTGGGATTGCCCGGCAGCACCGGCAGCAAGGGGCGATTCGCCGGCTGGTAGTAGCGGTTGCCATATCCGTCGAGTTCGTTGGCGCCATCGGTGAGGCCAAGCTCGATCAGTACTTCGGCGATGCGATTGCCCAACGCGGCGGGCGAGTCGCCCTCGGTCGACGTGAAATCCGGGTCGTAACCCAATTCCACCATCAGGTCGACGAACGACTGCAGCGAATCCGCAGCGCCGGGCGATTGCGCGAAACGCCAGGTCAGCAACCGGAATGCGGCGTAGCTGATGGTTTCCTCTCGCGCCGCCTCATTCCGTCCCGGGTTCATCGATGCGTTGGTTATTACACCTTGCGCCCTCGGGTCGTAAGCCGCCCAGGCATCCCACATGGCCACCGAGAGATGATAGAGATTGCGGGCATGCACCGTCGGTCGCGCAAAGTCGTTGCGTATGGCCTCGAGCAACGCTTCGTTCCACAGGCGCGCAACCGAATGTTCCGCCGAATCCGCCGGTTCCGCCGCCCGGCTCGTTGCCGGCACCACCAGGCCCACCAACACCAAGGCCATCAGGCCCAGGAAAAGGGACGGCCGAATGGCCGTATAGCGAAACCGCAGAATCAATTCGCGCATGCCCGAATTATGTCACGGACTCTCGGGCCCGGACCAGTCTTCGAGAGCCTGGCGGGCACACACGTAACCGGCCTCCACGATCTGGTCGAATGCCCGCACCCGGGTCAGGGCAAACCGCTTGACGTCAGGGCGCAACAGCAGGCTGGCACGTTGTCCCTGTTCCTCGACATTGCGCAAAGTGGCGAGTTCCGTGGACTTGAGCATGACCGTGATCAGCGCGGGTACGCGATGCCGCGGTGCGAACGGCACCAGCCGGCCCATCAGGACCGACCACGGACTCGGCGTTTCCGCATATTCGACACGCCGTTGCTGATGCTCGGCCAGGCTGACCGCGATCACCCGCCCGACCGGTTGTTGCCACATCAGATCGACCGGCAGACTGTTGAGCACCGACCCGTCCACCGACAAGCGGCCGTCGACCACCGTAGGCGGGAAGATGCCCGGCATCGAAGCACTGGCCCGGAGGGCCCGCGCCAGGTTTCCCGCACGGTGCAGATTTCGGCCGCCATCATCGAGGCGGCTGGAAAGACACAGGAACGGCAGCGGCAGGTCCTCGATTTCCCAATCCGCGCTGCGGTTGAGCAGCCTGCGCATGCGGCGCCCGGACAGCAGTGACATGACCGGTACGGTGTAATCACTGAACGGCTTGCCCTTGACGAAGGCCGCCCGAATCGCGTTGATGGCGTTCTGCGGCCCCCAGTCGAACGCGATGGTTGCACCCATGATGGCGCCAATACTGGTTCCCGCCACCCAGTCCACCGCCACACCCGCCTCGCTCAGCGCCCGGTAGACGCCCAGATGCGCGAAGCCGCGTGAGGCGCCGGCCCCAAGTACCAGGCCGGTTGCCTTGCCTGTGAGAACCCGGCCCACCCGCTCGATATCGCCGGCGTTACCGGATCGAACATGCAGGTGGAATTCGAGACCCCTCCCCCGGTACCAGGACGCCGTTCCGCGAATCGAATCCTCCGAAGCCCCTTGCAGCAGCACCAGCATCCGGCGCAACAGGGAACCGTTTTCGTGAAGTCCCAGCGTCCGTTCCCATTCCGCCGGACGCGGGTCGTCGTCGGCATCACCGACCAGCACCACCAGGTCGGATTGCCGGATCGCGAAACGGGCCCATTCCGTCTCGCCCGGCTCGGCCAGAAAAACCAGCATTCCACCGCGCTCCTCGAGCGCATGCACCCACCCGGTCATGCCTTCCGGCGCCGGCTGCCGGCCATCAGGCCAGTCCTGCGGGGCACCCAGAGAGGCCAGCTCATCACGCCGGACCGGGCAAGCACCCGCTTCGGCCTTCAGCCGCCGCATGAGCGCGCCGCAGAATTCCCGAATCCGGTCGCCACTCCCCAGCGGCAACAGGGTGATGGCGCCCAGGTTGCGGGTGGATCCCAATTGGGACTTGTCCGGCTGGGCCACCAGCGACGCCGCCCGGCTGGCCAGCCTCAAACCGAGTTCGGGCCGTTTGCCGGCCCACTGCTCGAAGGTGGTGCGCGACACGCGCAGCAACAGGCTGTCGCGGCTCGCGCGGATTCCCGCGGTGCGGGGCGCGCCGGTCAGAAGGGCGATTTCGCCGACGCTTTCGCCGGGCGCCACGCCCCCGATCAGGCGGGGCGAATCCAGCGGGCCGAGGTGATCGCGTTCCGCCCAGACCTGCAAGCGACCCCGCACCAGCAGGTACAGCGCATCGCCGGCATCGCCGTGGTGAAACAGCCATTCGCCGCCGTCGAGACGCACCTGCTCGAGCGAGCCGGTCAGTTGCGCCTGCTGTTCCGGCGGCAACCCGAAATACTGGTACACCAGGTTTTCGATCCGTGATTCCGACTGCATCTGCCGCTCCGGTCCGCCGTCCCGCTCAGAACACGTCCGCGGGGTCGAGCCGGCGCACCTTGCGCATCGCCAGAAGACTCGAAAGCGCACACATCGCCAGGGTCATCGCGAACACCGTCACCGAGCGGTCCAGGGTCAGGTGCAGCGGCAGATTCGTCGCGGCGGCCGCTTTGCCGTACAACCACCAGACCACGGCCACGCCGGGCAGAAAACCCAGTACGGCCAGGATCCCCGCCTGCTGCAGCACGATGCCCGAAACGAATCGGTTGGTGTATCCGATCGCACGCAGGGTCGCGTATTCATTGAGGTGCTCGCTGACATCCGCGAACAGGATCTGGTAGACGATGATAGATCCCACAACGAAGCCCATGATGGCTCCAAACGCGAAGATGTAGCCGATGGGTGTGGCCCCGTTCCAGTAGTCCGTCTCACGCTGTACGAAATCAGCCTTGGTCATCACCAGCACATCGTCGGGCAGGTAGGCGCGCAGGCGGTCGCGAACGGCGACGGGATCCGCCCCCTCCTCGAGCCGCACCAGGCCGAGCTGTATCTCGTCACGCGGGCGTTCCGGAAACAGGCGCAGCCAGTTGTCGTCGCTGGTGATGATGCTGCCGTCGATGCCGAACGAGGTTCCCATCTCGAACAACCCGACCACCCGAACCTCACGATCGTTGACCTCGGTGACCAGGCTTTCCCCGCGGCCGAGCGCGTCGGCCACCGGACCGAATTCGGGACGGGAATTGGCGTCAAAAAGGAGCACGTCCTGCCGGCTCAGCAACGGGCGGGATTCCTCGAACCCGGGTGTGACCAGAAGCGGATCATCCGGATCGAAACCAATCGCGGTGATGCTGCGACGGTCATTGTTCCAGGGGTTTTTCCAGACCGCGGGAAAAATGTACACCGGCGTCACCGCGCGCACGTCGGTCATGCCCAGTGACTGGTACAGGCGCCGGATCGAAAACGGTTGCGGACGAACGATGAATACGCTGTCGGGACTGAACAGGGCGATGTCGTAGTCGAATCGCTCGTGGTAACGGGTCGCACTGTCGAACAGCGCGGCCCGGAAGCCCAACTGCATCAGAATCAGAAGAACCGCAAAGCCGATGCCGCACAGCGCGACCACCAGCCGCATGGGGCGGTGGCGCAATTGCAGCCAGCCGATGGGGACCCTCATGCCACCCGGGCACTCATGGCTGGAACACCACCTCAACCTGCAGATAGGTCAGCCCCGCCGCCGCAGCCGGGTCGTCTAGCCGCACTTCGACCTCGATGATGCGGGCGTCCTTGCGCGCGGCCGGATCGGTGCCGATCTCATCCTGTTTTTCGACTTTGCCGTGGATCGACTCCACGGTTCCGGTCAGCGGTTCCGCGAGCGCGTCGCTGCGCACCTCGGCTCGCTGCCCCACCCGGACCCGGCCGATATCGGTCTCGTACACTTCGGCGATCGCGAACATGTGGTTCACCCGGCCCAACTCCAGGACACCGTGCTGCGCCGCCATCTCTCCGGGCCAGGCCATGATGCCGAGTATGCGGCCGGCGGCCGGCGCGCGGACGTGGGACCGCTCCAGTTCGGTCCGTCTCCGTTCGACCCGGGCTTCGGCCACGGCGGTCTCCGCATCCGCGGCGTGCACTTCGGTGCGGGCGGCAGCGCAGGAGGCGGCGAGCGCTTCCGCCTGCCCGGCGGCCGACTCGGCCTCTTCCTCGCCGGCCACGCCCTTTTCCAGCAGGGCGGCGCGGCGTTCCGCCTCGCGTTCGGCGACGCGCGCCTGCACACAGGTTTCTTCTGCCCGGCTGCGGGCGGACTCGGCCCGGCGCAACGCCAGGCGATACTCGGCCTCGGCTTCGTTGACGAGCGCTTCTTCGATTTCTGCCGTTTCCATCACGGCCAGCAACTGGCCGACCTCGACGTCATCGCCCGGCGCGACCAGCAAGCGGGAAACGACTGATCCGGAGATGGACAAGGGCGTTAGCGGCGCGGCGACGCGCAGGACGCCGTTCTGCGGCTCCAGCCGGCCCAGTGCCGAAACACGGGCGCCCGGTTCGACCGGTTGGGCCAGGGCCGGGCCTGCCAGGGTGCACAACAGGACCGCCATACGGGCCAGCGGACTCAGTGACGTTTTGGACATCATGAAAAGCGGCTCCGTTGGGGCGTATGAATTTTCGCGTGCACGAAATCCGGTGCCGGTGCGCACGTCGGAGGACTGCACGGGTGGGTACTTTACCGCATGCGGGTTTGAAACGGCCAGCAGCCATGCCGGCGCCGGTGCCACAACACGGCGCCATACACGACCATATTGATGACCAGCACAGTCAGGCCGAGCACATAACCCATTTCGACGCTCCAATTTTCGGGATAGACCAGTGGCTGAACGTAGTGCTGGATGAACCCTTCCGAATACGTCGCGTCGCCGGCGCGGGCACGCAGCGCCTGCTCCAGCGGTGTCAACGGACACACGGAACCGGGCAGTTCGACGTACACCCCCCACGCGACCGCAGGAACGTGCAGCCACACGACCCGGCTCCAGCGTAGCACCAGCAGTCCGCCAAACACGACGAAACCGATAAACGCCAGGTGAACGACGACCAACAGGTCGGCCATCAGACCCGAGAGCATGCGCGCCCTCCCCACGCGTCGCGAATCCGCCGCTCCATTTCCCGCATTCGCGATTCCACGCTAGACTCCGTAGCCACGCCATTCACCCGACCAGCATAACCGAGCCCAGGGAGAGATCGCAGCGTATGTCCGTCAGCCCAACGCCCAGTAATGACATGGAGCCCGGTGAACCGCCGCCCGGTGACCGATTGGCCAACCCGGCATCCGATCCGGAAAACTCAGCCAATGACGATCGGTACTGGAAAGCCAATTTGAAACTGGTCGGCTGGTGCCTGGCAATCTGGTTCGCCGTCTCCTACGGCTGCGGCATACTGCTCGCGGACTACCTGAACCGGTTCCAGCTGTTCGGATTCAAGTTGGGCTTCTGGTTCGCGCAGCAGGGCTCGATCTACGTCTTCCTGGTGCTGATTTTCTTCTATGCGTCACGCATGAACGCGCTGGATCGCCGATTCGGAGCCTCCCGCAATGACAGGGACGAGGAATCCCGCCCGTGAGCCTGCAAACCCTGACCTACATCGTCGTCGGCCTGAGCTTCGCGCTGTACATCGGGATCGCACTGGCCTCCAGGGCCCTGTCCACGGGCGACTTCTACGTGGCCGGCAAACACGTGCATCCCGTCGCCAACGGCATGGCCACCGCGGCGGACTGGATGTCGGCCGCCTCGTTCATTTCCATGGCCGGCCTGATCGCTTTTCAGGGTTACGGCGGATCGGTGTACCTGATGGGCTGGACCGGGGGCTATGTTCTGCTGGCGCTCCTGCTCGCTCCCTACCTGCGCCAGTACGGCAAGTTCACCGTTCCGGAGTTCATCGGCGATCGTTATTACTCGAAAGCGGCCCGCAGCGTCGCCGTGATCTGCCTGATCTTCATTTCATTCACCTACGTCGCCGGGCAAATGCGCGGCGTGGGCATCGTGTTCTCCCGTTTCCTGGAAGTGGAGGTGCACATCGGTTTGATGATCGGCATGGGCATCGTGTTCGTGTACGCCGTGCTGGGCGGCATGAAAGGCATCACGTACACCCAGGTGGCCCAGTATTGCGTGCTGATTTTCGCGTACACCGTTCCGGCGGTCTTCATCGCGCTGCAGATGACCGGTAATCCCGTTCCGCAACTGGGCCTGGGCGACAATCTGGCGGGCGAGTCCACCCCGCTGCTGCACAAACTCGATGCGATCGTGACCGACCTCGGGTTTCACGCCTTCACCGAGGGCACCCGCAGCACCACGGACATGTTCATGATCACCCTGGCGCTGATGGTGGGCACCGCCGGACTGCCACACGTCATCGTGCGCTTTTTCACGGTGCCCCGCATGGCGGACGCCCGGCGGTCGGCCGGCTATGCGCTGCTGTTCATCGCCCTGCTGTACACCACGGCGCCGGCGGTCGGCGCGATGGCGCGGCTGAACCTGATCGACACCATCCAGCCGGGGGCCATCGGCACGGCCGAGGGCAATCTCGCCTACGCGGACCGGCCGCGGTGGTTCCGGACCTGGGAGGAAACCGGGTTGCTGGGCTTCACCGATCGTAATGGCGACGGTCGCATTCAGTACTACAACGACGCCAACCCCGGGTTCGAGGAGCGGGCGGAGTCCTACGGCTGGGCCGGCAACGAACTGGACGTGGATCCCGACATCATGGTGCTGGCGAATCCTGAAATCGCCCGCCTGCCGAACTGGGTGATCGCGTTGGTGGCGGCGGGCGGCATCGCCGCGGCACTGTCCACCGCGGCGGGCCTGCTGCTGGTCATTTCCTCATCCATTTCGCACGACCTGCTCAAAGGGATCCTGATGCCCGGCATCACCGACAAGGATGAATTGCGGGCCGGCCGGGTAGCCGCCGCGATCGCCATCCTGATCGCCGGGTATCTCGGTTACGATCCGCCGGGTTTCGTCGCCCAGGTGGTGGCCTTCGCGTTTGGCCTGGCGGCGGCTTCGCTGTTCCCCGCCATCCTGATGGGAATCTTCAGCACGCGAATCAACAAGGCCGGCGCGATCGCCGGCATGCTCACCGGGCTGATTTTCACCTTTGCCTACATCATCGTCTTCAAGGGCGTGTTCTTCGAACCTCTGCGGGACAATGTCCCGTCCAACTGGCTGTTCGGGATTTCACCGGAGGGCATCGGCGTCGTCGGCATGCTGCTGAACTTCGCGGTGGCTGGCGTGGTCAGTCGGCTTGGCGAAAAACCGCCCGCCGAGGTGCGGCAACTGGTCCGCTCGATTCGCGTCCCCTGGTCGGTCGGCAATTCCTGATGGCCGTCCCCGCCGGCCCGGCTCAGTCCGACACGGGGCCGGTGGCCGATTTCGCGGACTTCCGGGCCGGAGGCTTCGGCAGGTCCGGAGCGCTGCGGCGCACGGACGGATCGGCCTCGAGCCAATTCCGGTTCAGGGTGGCCAGCCAATAGTCCGCTTCGGCATCGCGGCCGAGTTTACGCAGTGCCCGTGACAGGCCCAGCAAGGAGGCACTGCGCAGCCGGGCGCGCTGCAACTGTGTTTCAAACGCCGCGGCCGCATCGGCATAGCGCCCCGCTTCCAGAAGGAGCTGGCCCTGCAGTTCGGCTGCGGGCCAGTCGACGAAAGGTGGCCCGTAGGCGAACGGCATCTCACCTTCGAGTTGGCTCGCCGCAGCCGCGATACGCGCGGCTTCACCGGTTTCGCCACGCGCGATCTCGACCGCGGCGTGTAATTGCCGCTCCATCACCGCCAGGCGATCGAGATACAGAAGTTCGGTCGGCTGCGGTTCATCCTGATTGCGAATTTCCCGTTCGAGTTCGCGTTTGAGGTTGCTGAATTGTTCGGCGTAGGTCCGGACCCGGGCCGCCTGCCCACCGTAGGCCGCACGGAAACCGTTGGCCCAGGTCACGTTGAGATTGGGATCGAATGCCTCCCCGAGTTTGAAGGTCCATGCGGCGATGTCGCCGGTCCAGTCGCCGGTCTCCACCAGGTAACGGAGCCACATCTGCACCACCGAACCCGCATGCGAACGGTCGGGAGTCAGAAGCAGGCGGTCGCGGGGCGTCTCGTCGGCCTCCTGCAGTTCCTGGTAAGCCGCTGTCAGCAGGCTGCGGGCGTCTTCCAGCCGGCCCTGCTGCAGGTACCCGTACAGCAGCCAGAAATGATAGTGTCCCCAGCGCCGGCCGGACTGCCCGGATTCCTCGCGCATCGCGTTCTGCACGCGGGCGGCGTTTTCATTGGCCTCGACCACGTCGTCCCACATCCCCAGGGCGGTGAAGATGTGTGATGTCATGTGCAGCGAATGCCCGGCATCCGGCGCCATGACGGCCAATGCCCGGGCGGCCGCCAATCCCAGCGCAGCGTGTTCAGGATCATCGACGCCATGGATCAGGTAATGCGCCGCGCCCGGATGACGCGGATTGGCACAGAACACGGATTGCGAAATGGCCGTGCTCAGCATGTAGGTGGGGACATCCCGGACGCCGGCCTGAACGCCCAGCAGCGACAGCGCGTAGAACAACTGAATCTCGTGATCGTCCGGCCAGGTGGCCGCCATTTGCTCGAGGGTGCGCATGTAGGCCCGATCGCGGGCCGCCTTGGGTCCGTCGCCGTAGAGGATGTCCAGGGAAGCCAGCAGCCCCCGTTCCCGCGGATCCTGCGTGGTGGCCAGGCGTTGTTCGGCCGTGGCGCCCAGTTTCATCAATGCCGCCCTTCCGGCCTCGCGATCCTGTTCATCCCAAAGGGGATGATTATGGGTCATGGCCTCACCCCAGTAAGCCATCGCGAAATCCGGCTCCAGGTCCTGGGCGCGAAGAAATTCCTCACGGGCGAACGGATATTCGAACAGATGCAGCAGCAACATGCCGCGGATGAAAGCCTGCTGCGCCTGCGGAACTTTCGAGCGGGTGGGAAAATCAATCTCGCCCAGCACCCGGGCAACCGGCTCGTGCGCGGTGTCTGCGGACGGCGCGTGCGGACCCTCGTGGGCATTGGCCAGACCGACGGCCGCCATCAGCATGAAGGTGCCGAACGAGCGGGCCACCACGGACGGCCGTGCAGATCGCCGGCGGCCGGCCCTGAAACTGAATTGGAACAATGAAAGCGGCATGCGGTCTCCCTCCTCGTCGGCTCGCGTGTCATGATGGCAGCCGGTCAGGCCCGGGTAAACCGCATCCGCCATGGGACAACGAAAATTCATCGCCATCGCCGGCAACATCGGTACCGGCAAATCCTCACTGCTGGAGTTCCTGACCAGCACCTACGACGTGGCGCCTTTTTACGAGCCGAACGAAGCCAACCCGTACCTGGCGGATTTCTACGCCGACATGAAACGCTGGGCATTCCAGTCACAGATGTTTTTTCTCAGCAACAAGTTCCGCATGCACCAGGAAGCGGACCGGCGACGCGGGGTGGTGGTGCTCGACCGCACCATCTACGAGGACGCCGAGGTGTTCGCCACCGCGCTGTACCGCATGCGCAAAATCGATCGGCGCGACTGGGAAACCTATTGGGACTTCTACCAGACCCTGGTGCGAGCCATTCAGCCTCCGGACCTGATGATTTACCTCAGATGCCCGATGCGGGTTCTGCGCCGGCGCATCCGCATGCGCGGGCGCGGCATGGAGCAGGACATTCCGTTGAGTTACCTCAAACGCCTGGATCGTCTTTACGAAGAGTGGTTCGGACGCTACACCCTGGGCGAGGTGCTGGTGCTGAAATCAGACCGCCTGGATTTCGTGCACGATCTGGTGGACCGGCAGGATGTCAGATCCCGGGTGGAGGCCCTGCTGCCGGCAAGCCTGTGCCGTACCCGCCGCCGCCAATCCGTTTGAACGCCGGCTGCAGACGTTGAATGAAGCCATTGCGGCCCCATTTGTTGGGACTGAACCTTCATCTGCCGCGGCCCGACACAGGAGTTGACCATGCCCGCTCGCGTGACCCCGATGTTCGCCCTTCTCGCCCTGCTGGCGCTCCCCCTGACCGCGTCCGCGCAACTCGCGAATCTGCATGTGCTGGTCACCCAACTCGAGCCCGCAACCGGCAAGGTCGAGGTGTCGCTGTTCGACAACGCCGAGGATTTCATGAAGAAACCGTTTTTGCAGCAGACACTGCCGGTGGACGGCAACAGCGAGCTGCAGTTCGAATTTGCCGGCCTTGTGGATGGCGCCTACGGCGTCGTGGTGGTACACGACGAAAATGACAACGGCGTCTATGACGCGGGTTTCCTCGGGTTCGGCGGTGAAGGACTGGGTTATTCCAACGACGCCCGGCCCTGGCTGGGCCGTCCGTCCTTCGAGGCCGTCCGCGTTGACGTCGGCACCGAGGACCTGGAGATCGTCATCCGCACCGATTGAGTGGCACGCCGCCCGGGCCGCTCACGGCTCGCCGGCGACTGTCCAGGGGAAGGATTTCTCCGCCGAAGCGATCTCGGCCCCGTGGTTTTCCCCATGAATCCGCCACCCAGGTGGTTTTCATCACGTTTCTCCGACCCCATATCGCTTAAGCTGCGATGACGCGCCGCGATGACGGCCCGAAATCCGCAGCGGCACCCGAGCACGGGAGGATCAACAAGCGATGCGCCCCAACGTTATTGTCGCCTGCGCGTGCACCGCGCTGCTGACTTGCACCCCTCCGGGCGTGCACGCCCGCGATGCCGTGCCGGTCGGCACCCAGCCGCTGGATGCGGTCCTGGTCGGGCTGGAATACAGCGCGCCAGCCGATGTGCGCAGCCTGAACCGGTCGACCCTTTCCGCCCAACTGGCAGCGCCGGTACACGCGATCCATGCCGATATCGGCCAGGCCGTGAACGCTGGCGACATCCTCGTCGAACTGGATGACGTCGATTACGCGCTGGCGCTGGATCAGGCCATCGCGACCCTGCAATCCCTGGAGGCGCAGCAGGCACAGGCCGCCGCCAGACTGCGGCGGGCGCGTGAACTCATCGCCAACCAACACCTTTCGGACGACGAACTGCTGGCCCGGGAAACCGACGCCAACGTGATCGCGGCACAAATCGAAGCGCAGAAAGTCGCCGTTGCGATCGCCCGCAGGAATCTGGCGAAATGCCGCATCAGCGCCCCGTTCAACGGCGTCGTGACCGAACGACACGCCCAGTTGGGCGCTTACGTGAGCATGGGAAGTCCGCTGATGGACCTGGTCGAACACGACCGCTTCGAGCTCGAGGCCGATGTCCCGGATGAACTCAGCGAATCCCTGAACTCCGCGGATGCCATTCGCTTCGGCTCGCGTGGCGAATCCTGGCCGGTGCGGCTGCTGAGGCTGTCGCCGGTGGTGGACACCGAACGCCGCAGCCGCCGGGCCCGGTTCGCCTTCGTGGACGCGGCACCCGCGATTGGTCGCAGCGGCGAGGTGGTCTGGCGTATCGAAAAAGGCCTGCTCCCGGCGCACCTCCTGGTACGCCGTGCCGGCCGCCTCGGCGTGTTCCTGGACGACGGCGGCCGGGCCGCTTTCACGCCGCTGCCCGGCGCGCAGGAAGGCCGGCCGGTCCCGGTGAACCTGCCCGGGAACACGAAAATCGTCGTGGCCGGCCGAGAACGCCTGCAGGACGGCGACTCCCTCGACACGGACGGACCGTCGACAACGGCCGGCGCCGCGCAGGACTGACCGGATGCGCACGCCGTGAACGCCTACCGGGGCCTGCTGACCAACCATCCGCTGGTCAACATCCTGTTTGTCGTCGTACTGGTCATGGGTGCCATGTCCTACAGCACGATGCCCCGCGAGCAGGACCCGGAAATCAACTTCAACTGGGTCAATGTATCCACGATACTGCCCGGCGCGTCGACCGAGGACGTCGAGGAACTGGTCACCGGCCCGCTCGAGGACGCGGTGCGCAATGTGCAGGACATCCGATGGGTGATCAGCACGACACGGGAGAGTGCGTCCAACATCCTGGTGCGGTTTCGCGAACTGCCCGAGCGAACGTTCGACAAGCGGATCAACGACCTGCGTCGCGAACTGCAGAACAAGGCCAACGATGAACTGCCCGACGAGGCCGAGGATCCCCGTATTCTGGAAATCTCGACATCCAACGGTTTTCCGACGGCCATCGTCGTGGTCCAGGGACAGGCGGACGACGAACGGCTGCGTATGAATGCCCGCACGGTTCGCGAGGACCTGGAGCGCATGACCGGCGTCGACAACGTGATTTCGCTGGGCCTGGCCGATCCGGAAATCCACGTGGAACTGCGTCCGACGGACCTGGCGGCGCGGGGACTGCGGGCCACCGATGTCGCCGATGCCTTGGCCCGCGCCTTTCGGGACACGTTTGCGGGCAAGGCCCGCATTTCCGGTGACGAATGGCTGATCCGGGTGGCCGGAACCACGGCCGATCCGGAGCAACTGGCCGCTTTTCAGGTTGCGCCCGCGGGCGCGCCCCGCCAGTTGATCGCGCTGGACCAGGTGGCCGACATCCAGCGGGCCCGTGAGGAACCGCGCCAACTGGTGTCGTTTCGCGGCCAGTCCGCGATCGCCCTGTCGGTGACCAAGGTGGGTTACACCAATACCCTGGAACTGGTCGGTCGGATCAGTGATTACATTCAGGAAAAGAACACGCAACTGGCCGGCAGCGGCATCGAACTGACCCTGACGGACGACCAGACCCAGCAGACCCGGCGTGCGATTGCCATCATGCAGAACAACGCCATGCTGGGCATGACGCTGGTGTTGGGCGTGTGCTGGCTGTTTCTCGGGCTGCGCATCGCGGCCATGGTTACCCTCGGGATCGCCTTCTCCATCGCCGGTACTTTCTGGTTCCTGGACATCACCGGCAACACCCTGAATGTATCGGTGTTGCTCGGCATCGTGATCGTGCTCGGGATGCTGGTCGATGATGCCGTGGTCGTGGTCGAGGCGATGTATTACCGCCTGCAGCGGGGTTCGGGCCGCCTGCAGGCCGCGGTGGATTCCCTGCGCGAGGTCGGCCGGCCGGTGGCGTCCGCCGTGGCCACGACCATGGCCGCCTTCCTGCCCCTGATGCTGTTGCCGGGCATCATCGGCAAATTCATGTTCGTGATCCCGTTCGTCGTCACGGTCGGGCTCGCGGTCAGCCTGATCGAGGCATTCTGGATCCTGCCGTCACACGTTATCGCCTTCCGCCACGGTCCACGGCCGGCTGAAGGCACGTCCGACCGGCGCACCAGCTGGACACACCGGGTGCGGATTCGCTACACGCGCATGCTGTGCTGGGTGATGCGCCGCCCCGTGCAGTTGCTGACCGCGGGGGCGCTGGCCTTCGCGCTGGCGGTATCGGCGGTGGCGGTCGGCCTGATCAAGGTGGATTTTTTCACCACCGACCCGCTCCGCCTGTTCTACGTCAACGTCGACATGCCGGCCGATGCACCACTGGAAGAGACCCTGCGGCAGTCGGTGCAGGTCGAAAAGGCCGTGCGCCAATGGCTCGATCCGGCCGAAGTCCGCGCCATCACCACCAATGCCGGCATCAAGTTCACCGAGGTGGAACCCCTGTACGGTGACCAGTACGGTCAAATCCAGATCTCCCTGCGGCCACGGGGCAACAAGGGACGAAGCGTCGCCGCCATCATCGAGACCCTGCGCGAGCCCCTTGAGGCCTTGCCCATCGATGGTGCGATCAGTTTTCTGGAGGTCAGCGGCGGACCGCCGACCGCGCGCGCCATCAGCGTCAAGGTACGTTCCGACGATTTCACGGAATTGCGTGCCGCCACCGATGCCGTCCTGGAAATCGTTCGGCAACTGCCGGGCACCCGGAACGTCGGCGACAACGACGTCGCCGGACGCTCCGAGCTGGAATTACGGCTCGACTACAAGGCCATCCGCCGGGCAGGGCTTGAACCCGGCGAGGTCGCCCGGCTGCTGCGTCTGCATCGGGACGGGGAAATCGTGGCCTTCATGCGCCACCAGGGCGAAAAGGTCGAGCTGCGTGTTCGCGGCGTTGAACGCGAGCACCAGGATATTCGGGCGGTACTGCAGGACCCGGTCGCTCTGCCGGGGGGCGGCACCACCACCTTCGATGCACTGACGGTCAGCGAGACCGGCTCCAGTCGCGGCACCATCCGCCACTACAATCTCCGGCGCGCCATCACGGTCGAAGCCGACCTCGATGCGGAAGAGATCGACACGGTGACCGCGAACCAGCGCATCGAGGATGCCTGGGCCGATATCAAATCCGGCTACCCCAACACCGATCTGGATTTCTCGGGCGAACTCGACGACATCCAGGAAAGCCTGGACGCCATGCTCGGCCTGTTCCTGCTGGGACTGGGCCTGATCTACCTGATCATCGCCACCCAGTTCCGCAGCTATTTCCAGCCCATGCTGATCCTGGCCACCGTACCGATGGCTTTCACCGGCGTCGTTTTCGGTCTGCTGGTGACCCGCAACCCCCTCAGCCTCTACACCCTCTACGGCGTCATCGCGCTCACCGGCATCGCGGTCAACAGCGCCATCGTGCTGATCGATGCCGCCAACAGCCGCATCGCGGCCGGCATGCGCCCGTTGCACGCGACGGTCTACGCGGCCCGGCGACGGGTCATCCCCATCCTGATGACCACTTCGACCACCATCGCCGGGCTGTTCTCCCTGGCAGTCGGGCTGGGCGGCAAGTCCCTGCTGTGGGGTCCGGTCGCCTCCAGCATCGTCGCCGGCCTGCTGGTCGCCACCGCCCTCACCCTGTTCATCATCCCCACCCTCTACCGCGTATTCATGCGCGGCCACGGCCCCGAAAATTTCCGGCACCAGCACGGACTGGATTAAGCCCAACCTGACCCCCTGACCTGTTTCGCCCGTCAGTGCATCTTCGCCTCATGAAAATCAGGGGCGGGTGCCACTGAGGTCCGCCGCGCGCTGTGACATGCCCCTTCCAGGACCCGGCATAAACCCGTCCCTGGGGCCTTGATCGAAAACGTCCTGTTTTCGACAGTCCTGGAAGGGGCATGTCACATCACCCGGCTGGGCTGCAGCGACGTTGGCGGGGCGAACAGAAAGGCAGAAGTGAATTTGAGCGCTGAAGCAGTGGTACGGGATTGAGGATTTGCCACCGTAAGTATTCACTTCTGCCCAGGCAGGTGATGCGGCGCGTTCCCCTCAGGGGTCTCGCCGCCAGGACGGCGGCGCGAAGGCCCCAGGGAAGGGTCCACGCCGTCCCCTGAGGGGAATGTGCCGCAGCGCCTGCCGGCTCGAGGGCACGTTCTTACAAAAGCCTTCCAGATCAGCGGAATTCAGCTAACTCGAGCCCAGCAAGGTCTCCAGGCTGTTGCACCAAAGCCCTGCGGGGAAAGTACCGCAGCCGCTTAACCGGTTCGGAAAACCGGCTTACCAGACGAGCGGATGGCCCCGCGCGTGCCAGAACGTGCCGGTGGACTCGTCCTGCAGGTGGTCCATCAGGGTGATCAACCGGGCAGCCGCGTCTTCCGGCGCCACCGGTCCCGAGTGATGGGTCATGTCGGTGGCGACATACCCCGGATGCAGAACGAACACCGAAACGCCGTCATCCTTCAAATCGTGGCTCAGACTCCGCGCCGCCATGTTCACCGCCGCCTTGGACATCCGGTACCCGTACGAGCCACCGGACGAATTATCGCCGATCGATCCCATATTGCTGGACATCACGAACACCCGCGAGCCCTGCCCCAGATGTGAGCGCAGACCGGCGGTCACGCGTAACGGCCCCATCGCGTTGATGCGGAACTGGCGCTCGATGGAATCGAAGTCCAGTTCATCCAGGCTCATGCGTTCGAGAATGCCGGCGTTGTTCAGCAGCCAGTCGAGCTTGCGGTCTCCCAGCGCGTCCGACAGACGGGCCACGTCCGCCTCGCTGTTCACATCGATGCCGGAGATGATTTCGGCGCCAGTGGCCGGCAAGGCGTCGCCGGCCTCGCGCACGGCCGCGATCACGTGGTCGCCACGGGCACTCAGTTGACGTGCGAATTCGAGGCCGATGCCTCGATTCGCGCCGGTAATCAGAATGGTTTTCATGCAGATACCTCCCGTATTCATGGACCACGCAGCTCAGCCGGTGTTCTGTATACCGAGTGAAATTCCGTTGACGCTGGCCATCAACGACTGGAGCATGGCCTCGTCCTCACGGCCGCCGGCGCGCCAGCGTTTCAGCAAATCAACCTGCAGCCGGTGCAAGGGGTCCACGTAGGGATTGCGCAGACGAATATTGCGTTTCAGGGTGTCCTGGTCGGCCAGCAGATCTTCCGACTGCTTGATCGCCAGCACACAGTTCCGGGCTCGTTCGAATTCCCGGCAGATGTTTTCGAACAGGTCGAACTGCGCCTCCGGCACCAGGCTGGCATAGCGCGCGCCGATGCCCAGATCGGATTTGGCCAATACCATTTCAACATCGTCGACCAGCGCCTGGAAGAAGGGCCATTCGGCCAGCAGTTCGCGCAGACGCTCAATGCCGAACTCGTCCGCCGCACGCTCCAGCGCCGTGCCGGCGCCATATACGCCGGGCAGTCCGATACGGGTCTGCCCCCAGGAAAACACCCACGGTATCGCCCGCAGATTACCGATGCCCTTGCCGCCGCGCCGCGCCGGCGGCCGCGAGCCTATCGTCAACCTCTCGATCACATCCACCGGAGTGATCGCGCGGAAAAAATCGGGAAATTCCGGGTTCTCGTGCACCAGCGACCGGTAAGTCTCCCGCGAGACCGTGGCGATGCGCTCCATCACTTCACGGTGCCGCTGCGGCGCCGGTTCGTGGGTCCGCAGCCCGTCGTCTCCCCAGGGCTGAACGCCCAGGGTATGCAGCAGCGTGGCACTGGTGATCAGTTCGAGATTGCGCAGCGCGATCGGGCGAACCCCGTACTTGCGATTGATCACTTCGCCCTGCTCGGTCAGACGCATGTAGCCGTCGACGGTGCCCGGCGATGCACCCAGAATGCCGTTGACGAGATTTCCGCCACCCCGGCTGACCGTACCGCCGCGTCCATGGAAGAAAACGATGTCGACACCGTGGGCCCGGCCGCGCTCCAGCAAATCGCCCTGGGCGTTCTGCAAGGCCCAGCGTGAGGCCGCGATGCCGCTGTCCTTGTTGCTGTCGGAATAACCCACCATGATGCGCTGACGACCGCCGCGCTCGTCGAGGTGCGTGCGGTACGCGTCGTGCCGCAGCAAATCGTCGAGAATGCCGGGGCCGGCCGCCAGGTCATCGACCGTTTCGAGCAGGGGCGCGAAGTCCAGTGCGGCGCTATCGCCGCCACCGGGTACCGAGGCACGAGCCAGTGCCAGGGCGGTCAACACATCATCCGCGCCCTGGGTCATGCTGATGATGAACAAGCCGATGGCTCCGGTACCGTAACGTTGGCGTGCCGCCGCCAGCGCGCGGAATACCGCCACGGTCCGGCGCAGATCCGGCGAGGCCGCGTCCCCTTCCGGCAGCGGGGGGAAATCATCGGAAGCCAGGCGTTCGGCGAGCAGCCGGGTGCGTTCCCCTGCATCCCGTTGCGGCCAGTCCGGGTCGGCAAGCCATTCCGCCATGACCGTGCGATGGAGCAGCGCGTCCTGGCGGACATCCAGGGTCATCAGATGAAACCCGAAGGTACGTGCCCGCATGATCAGACGGCGTAACGCGAACAGGCCGGCGTGTTCGCCGCGGTTGTCCAGCAGGCTGGCCTCGATCAGGTGCAGGTCGGCCGTGAATTCGCCAGCCGCCGCGTAGGCATCCGGGCCATCGTTCAGGGTCGCCTCCAGTCGCTCGCTGACGTAGCGCAGCAGACGGCGATACGGCATGTCACGGTGCCGTTCCGGAATGTGTTCCGCCACGCCGGGCATGGCATCCGCGTAGTGTTCCAGGCGCCGGGTGACGGCGTCGCTCACCCCGACTTCGCTCAGGGACTGGCTGAGATACCGGCCCACGCCGCGGACTTCGGCGAGATAGCGACGCACGATGACCCGCCGCTGCGCACGCAGCGTGTCCTCGATGGTATCCGCGTTGACGTTGGGATTGCCGTCCATGTCACCACCGACCCAGGAGCCAAAGCGGAGCAGCAGCCGGTCCGGCAGCAGCCCGTCGTCGAAGTGAGAGGACAGTGCGGCGGCCAGCGACTCGTAGTAGACCGGCACGACCCGATACAGGATGTCGGTGATGTAGAACAGGATGTTGTCCAGCTCGTCCGCCACGGTCGGGCGAACGTGCGGCACCAGACGGGTCTGAAAGGCGGACGTCAGTGCGGCCCGGATGCGCTGCAGGGCGACGGATTCTTCATCCGGGGTGCGCTCCGGATTCAGCCGTTCGACCAGCCGCAACACGATGTCGTATTCCTTTTCCTGGATGGTGCGGCGGGTTGCCTCGGTGGGGTGCGCGGTGAATACCGGCTGGATGTCGAGTCCGGACAGGGCCTCACGCAGGGTTTCAGGACTCACGCCGTGGGCCTTCAATCGCCCGAGTATCGCATCCAGCGAACCGCGCTGGGGTGCGGCTCGCGCCCGCTGATATTCACGTCGACGGCGAATGCGATGCACTTTCTCGGCCAGATTGACCAGGCGCAGGTAATAGGAGAACGCCTGGATCACACGGCCGGCCTCACCGCCCTCCAGTCCTTCCAGGGCCTGGTCCAGCGCATCGCCTGCGGAGGGGTCCTCCCGCTCCAGTATGGAGGCCTTGCGCACCCGCTCCACGCGTTCCAGCAAGGCCGGGCCATGCTGCTCAGCCAGCATGTCACCGACCAGCGAGCCGAGCAGACTGACATCGGCCCGCAACGGGCGGTCCTTGTCGGGTAGCTGTACGGGTCGGATTTCGCTCATCGGCTGGCGATCACACGGTGCGCACGCGAATGACGCCCTCGACACCCGCGATCGCCTTGAGCACACCCGATTCTGGAGCGGTTTCGACATCGATGATGTTGTAGGCGAGGTCGCCGCGGCTGCGGTTCACCATGTCCAGGACGTTGAGGTTACTGTCGGCCAGCACGGACAGCACGCTGCCCAGAACCCGGGGCACGTTGTCGTTGCTGAAGGTGATGCGGAACGCCCCGTCTCGCGCCATCCGGGTCGCCGGGAAATTCACCGAGTTGCGAATGTTGCCGTGTTGCAGAAAATCCATGAGCTGCTGTACCGCCATGACCGAGCAGTTTTCCTCTGCCTCCCGGGTGCTGGCGCCGATGTGCGGCAATACGATGACGTTATCACGCCCCAGCAGTCCCGGCAGCGGGAAGTCGGTGACGTAAGCGCCCAGGTGTCCACTGTCCAGCGCCGCCGTGACGGCACCGGCATCGACGATTTCCTCCCGCGCGAAATTCAGCAAGCGGGCACCGGATCGCAACCGGGCAAGGGTTTCCGCATTGATCAGATGCCGGGTCTGTTCGATGGCCGGAACGTGCAGGCTGACGAAATCGGACGCAGACAACAACGCTTCCAGGCTGTCCATTTTCTCAACCCGGCTCGACAGCCGCCAGGCAGCCTCCACGGAGATGGCCGGATCGTAACCCGCCACCCGCATGCCCAGTTCCAGCGCCATGTTGGCCACCAGGGATCCGATGGCGCCCAGGCCGACGACACCCAGCGTTTTTCCTGCCACTTCCGTACCGGAGAATCGCTTCTTTTCTGCTTCTAAAACTTTTGCTAATTCATTGGGTTGATCAATATTCTTGAGGCTTTGAACGAAATTGAATCCTCCCACGATATCGCGTGAACCCAGGAACAGGCCGGCCGCCACCAGTTCCTTCACGGCATTGGCGTTCGCGCCGGGCGTGTTGAACACCACGATACCGCGACGGCTGTAGTCGTCCACCGGAATGTTGTTGACCCCGGCACCGGCACGGGCGACGGCGACCACACTGTCGGGCAGCGCTTCGTCGTGCAGGCGGTGGCTGCGCAACAGCAGCGCATCGGGTTCTTCGACCTCCGGGCCGACGGCGTAGAAATCACGCGGAAACTGCTCCAGTCCCCGTTCTGCAATCCGGTTGTGTGTGCGAATGCGAAACATGTCGGCTCAGCCTCCCGTGACTTCGCGTCGAGCCCAGTCAATCCACGGCATCAGACGCTCGAGATCAGAAGATTCAACCGTGGCACCACACCACAATCGCAGTCCGGGTGGCGCATCACGGTAGGCACCGATGTCGAACGCCACCCCCTCTTCGGCCAGTCGGGTCACCACGGCTTTCACCTGTTCGGGTTCCAGGTCCAGGCTGAGACACACACTGGTCGGTGAACATGTCGCGGGCTCCCTCGCCAGGAAGTGAATCCAGTCATGATCCTCGACGAAGGCGCGAACAACCTCGAAATTGCGCCGGGTTCGTGCAACCGTACCCGCCAGTCCGCCTACCCCCTCGACCCAGTTCAGTGCATCAAGGTAGTCCGCCACGGCCAGCATCGACGGCGTATTGATGGTGGCTCCGCGAAACACACCCTCGATGAGCTTGCCGCCCTTGGTCAGACGAAAAATCTTGGGCAGTGGCCACGGTGGCGTCCAGGATTCGAGGCGCTCCACCGCGCGCGGCGAGAGAATGAGCATCCCGTGCGCGCCCTCCCCGCCCAGAACTTTCTGCCAACTGAAGGTCACAACGTCCAGCTTGTGCCAGGGCAGATCCATGGCGAATACCGCTGAAGTCGCGTCACACAGGGTCAGACCTTCTCGATCGTCGCGAATCCAGTCGCCATCGGGCACTCGAACCCCGGACGTGGTTCCGTTCCACGTGAACACCACGTCATGGGATGGATCGGCCTGGCCCAGGTCCGGTAGTTCGCCGTACCCGGCGCTGAAGAACCGGGCGTCTTCGAGCTTGAGCTGCTGACGGATATCGGTGGCCCAGCCCTGGCCGAATGATTCCCAGGAAAAAACGTCCACCGGACGTTGACCCAGCAATGACCACATGGCCATTTCAAATGCGCCGGTGTCGGAAGCCGGAACGATACCCACGCGGTATCCGTCGGGCAGGCCGAGGAGTTCAGCCGTTTGGGTGCACGCACGTTCCAGCACTGCTTTACCCAGCGCGGACCGGTGCGAGCGACCCAGGGTTTCCAGCGCGAGCGCCGAGACATCGTAGCCGGGCCGTTTACTGCACGGTCCGGATGAAAAATTGGGGTTTGCCGGCCTGGCCGTCGGTTTCATGCTTGCTCCTGCGCGCGAACGATGGGGTTGTGTCGCCCTGCGGCAGGTCAGATGCCGAAACGCGGGGCGATCGGAATTATGTGGGGACTATGCCCGGTGACACAACCGGCCGCGGGAATCCTTCGCCATGACCCGCGGCGATGCCCTTCGCCGATCCGCGGACCCGGGGTCTGATAGAGTAGGATCAGGAAGCGAAAAACCCATGGTGATGCAGCGCAAATCCGGGGAGTGCGCGCGGATCGCCGGCGGGATTCTCCTGCTGGCGGCGATGCTCGGCGGTTGCGCGCTCCAATCCGACCAGCCCTCTCGCTCGATCGCTCCGTTACAGGGCCACGACATTCCTCCGGTCGAAATTCCCGAATTCGATGAACTGACGCCAGCAATGCAGGCCTTCCTCGATCGCTGGGTGGTCAGCGATCGCGGTCCGGACCGGCACGCCTGGAGCCTGGTGTGGGCCGCCACCGACCGAAATATTCTGGACTTCAGATACGATCCGGCAGTCACCCTGCCACCGGCCGAAACCTTTCGGCGCCGCACCGGGAACTGCCTGGCGTTCTCGCTGATGTTCGTCGCGCTGGCGCGGCACGCCGGATTGAATGCCTGGTACCAGGAGGTGGAAGTACCACCGCAGTGGAACACCACTAACCACACCCTGCTGGTCAGCATGCACATCAATGTCGTCGTCCAAGGCCGCAGCGGCGCCTGGGTCGTCGACGTCAGCGGACGGGCCAGTGCCCGGACCCGCCGCCTGCGCCGGGTCAGCGACGAAGAAGCCCAGGCGCAGTTCCTGAACAATCTCGGCGCCGACGCCCTGACCCGGGATGATCTCGACTACGCCTACGCGTATTTCGCCGCCGCTATCCGGCGCGCGCCACAGGTGTCATTCGTCTGGTCCAACCTGGGCGTGGTATACAACCGCAACGGCCAGACCGACGAGGCCCGACGTGCACACCGGACCGCCCTGCAAATCGATCCCGGCAATTCGGTGGCCGCCAATAACCTGTTCCTGATCTACGAGCAGGAGGGCGACCTCGCCGCGGCCCAGGCCCTGCGGGCGCAGGTCGAAAAGCACCGCCGGCACAACCCGTATTATCTGTACCACCTGTCTTCCGACGCCCTGGCGGCCGGCCGTATCACCGAGTCACGCGAACTGCTGGAACAGGCCATCGAACTGCAGAGCCGCGAATACCGGTTTCACTATGAACTGGCCCGCACCCTGGTCCGGGCCGGCGACATGGGCGGCGCACGCGCCAGCCTGCGGCGGGCACGGGAACTGGCGCCCGACGACGCGCTGGCGGGAGACCTCAGCGTTGATAACCTGCCGGCCCTGCCGGACTGACGACCCGAGAGGCGGTTCAGACCAGGCTGTCGAGCACGTCGTCGATCCGTTCAAAAACCGTGTCCAGGGTTCGCGCACCCGGCAAGGTGGTGATGCGGAAATGGTCTCGGTACGGCACATTGAAACTGGAGCCGGGAGCAACCAGCACGTGACGGTGCTCGAGCAGTGCGGCCGCGAACTTCCGGTCATCGATTTCTTCACCGTTACCGGTGCGTGAGTTGATGCGCAGGAAGGCGTACATCGCGCCTTCGGGTGCGCGCAACGACAGATGGCGGCTACGTTCGGCCGCTTCGATAATGGCCTGGCGTGACTCGTAAAGACGCCCGCCCGGCGAAGTCAGTTCCCGGATGCTCTGGTAGCCACCCAGCGCCGTCTGCACCGCCCACTGGCCCGGCACGTTGGCGCACAGGCGCAGCGAGGACAGCAGTTCGACCGCATGCAGGTAGTCCCCGGCATGTTCCCGATCGCCGCTGAACACCGCCCACCCGACCCGGTAGCCGCAGGCACGGTAGACCTTGGACAGTCCGCTGAACGTCACGCACAGGGTGTCGTGCACCAGGGTGGCCATGGGCACGTGCTCGACGCCGTCGTAGGTCATCTGGTCGTAGATTTCATCGCTGAACACCACCAGGCGGTGTTGTTCGGCGATGCGTGCGATCGCCTCCAGTCGTTCCCGCCGGTACACGGCGCCGGTGGGATTGTTCGGATTGATCAGCACGATGGCGCGGGTGCGCGGGGTCACCAGGGATTCAATTTCCTCCGGGTCCGGCTGAAAGTCGTCTTCCGGGCGGCAGTTGTAGTAGGTGACCTTGCCGCGGTTGAGTGCCGTGGCCGCACTCCACAGCGGGTAATCGGGACTGGGAATCAGCACTTCGTCGCCACTGTTGAGCATGGCGCGCAGCACCAGGTCGATGCATTCGCTGACCCCGTTGCCGATGACGACTTCCTCGGCCGTCACGTCCATCACGCCGCGGTTCTGCTGTTGCATCACCACCGCTTCCCGGGCCGGAAAAATGCCCTTTTGGTGCGCGTAGGCCTCCGACTGATGCATGTTTTCGATCATCGCCAGGCGCATGGTTTCCGGAGTGCGAAATCCGAATACCCCGGGGTTGCCGATGTTCAGCGGGATGATCTCGAACCCTTGCCGCTCGAACTGCTGAGCGCGGGCGGCCAGTTCGCCGCGAATTTCATAACGAACGCCTTCCAGAACCTCGTTGGTCGCGAACGGCCGCGGTTTCATTGCGGATCGTCCTCTTCCACCAGGTCGCCCAGCATGAACTCCCGAATGGCGAAGAACGGCGGTGATCCGGCGCCCACCAGCCGCTGGTTGAAAGCCTTCCAGCTGAAATTCGAACCCGCCCGCTCGCGGTATTCACGCAGGATGTCTTCGATTGCGACCTGGCCGGCGAAATAGGTCGCCAGCTGCACCGAGCTCAGCTTGGCGCGCAACAATTTGCCACGGGCTTCGCCTTCTTCCTGAAAGCCCTTTTCGGTCATCAGCTTCACCGCCTCTTCTTCCGGCCAGTGGGTGCGATGCAGGCGGATGTCGATGATGGCGTTGATCACGGCCCGCAAGGTCAGCTTGGTGTCGACCATTCGCTGCAACGCATGTCCCAGTGGGTGGTCGGGATACACCGTAAAGCCCTGCTCGACCAACTGGGTGGCGATGTAACTGGCCCAGCCCTCCACCATCGGCCCGTTCCAGAAGACCTTGGGAATCAGACGGTCGGCCCGGTTTGAGTATTCGAGCTGCACGAAATGGCCGGGCACGCCTTCGTGGATGTACACCATCGCCAGCGCCGGCCGGTTGTATTCCTTGAGAAAACCGGGTGATTCAGACAACAAACCGATGTCCCAGAACCACACCGACTCCAGCTCCGGCTCGAAAGGCGGCGCGGTCGTGATCTGCGCCACCGCGTTCCCGGCCAGGTGCGGCGGCGTCGGCTCGATGCGCAGCTTGGAAGCCGGCGGCAGGTCCATCAGATCCTGTTCGCGCACGAAGCCGATGATGGAATCGGCCAGGGCGTAGCTGTCCGGAATCAGGGATTCCGGGCTGGGCCGGTCTTTGGACAGTTTCGCGAACACGTTGCGCACGACTTCGGCATCGTCCAGGGAAGCCTGTGGCTGTATTTCGCCGGCCGCGATCGACTCGGCCAGGTAGTCGTCGTGTAGTTCCCGTCCAATCGCGACCAGTTCGTCACCCTTGACGGCCAACCAGCCGAGCGCGACGGCGAGCAGGTTTTCGGCGTCCAGCGGGTAATCCATCTGCAGCGCGTACTTTTCATCGTAGAGATCGCGCCCAAGGCGCCAGTCGCTGTCCGTCCGCGGCACGATCGTGGCTTCGAACCATTCGGCGAAGTTTCCGATTGATTCGACGGCGGCGGCACAGGCGGACTCGATGGCCTGCCGCTCGGCCGGCTTCAGTGCGGAGGATTCCAGCAGATCCGGCAGGGTCTTGTCGTACAGACCACCAGGCTGCTGCATGCCTTCGAGCCGCTGCCGGGTCACGGCTTTTTCAGGGCCCGTCGGCAGAACGGCGTCAGGCGCCAGACGGGTGCGCACCGCGGCGAAGAAACGGGGAGTGGCTTCGCAGCGTGAACCAAAGCTGCGCAGGCGCTCCTCCAGCGGCGCGTAATCGCGCAGCACCAACCCCGCCATCGCGCCGCCCAGCGAGGTGACGGCATTGAGGGGATTGGTACCCGACTCCAACCTGTCGATGACCAGGCGGTCCAGTTTTACTTGATTGAGCAGGATGTGCCGGTCGATCTGTTCTGGCCGGGACAGCCCCCCGGCATCGAACGCTTGCAGCCGCGCAATCAGGCTGTCGCGGGCGGATATGAATGCCTGCTCCGCCGCCCTGGAGGGATCTGCCAGCTTGCGGTCATAGTACGCGGAATCGTCACCCCGGCCGTGCACCCCGAAGGTGGCCGCGTTGCCCGGGTCTTCCTCCAGCAGCAATTCGAGATACAAACGCCCCAGCGTATCCATGTCCGGCGCGGCTTCGACCCGGTCCACCCAGTCGGCCGGCACCGCGCCGGGCGCTGGTGGAGCCGCCCGCAGTCCAGCCGCCAGGAAACAGCACAGAATTCCCGCCACAAGCGCGGGCCGCCGGATCGTCACAGGCATGGATTTCTCCCTATCGGAAAACGGTCAGGCAGCATACACCAAGGGCCGGGGGCGGCCCAGTCCCAGGCGTCATGCCAAAGGCCCGGCCCGGAGGGCTTCAGGGCAATGGGCTCCGGTGCCGCTGGCTAGCCGTAGCGGCCTTCGATGTAGTCGGCGGTTTCCTGATGTTGCGGCGTCACGAACATGTCGCCGGTATCGGTGTGTTCGACGACCTTGCCCATCAGCATGAAGATGCATTCGTCGCTGGCGCGGCGGGCCTGGGCCATGTTGTGGGTGACGATGAGTATGGTGTACTCGCCACGCAGTTCCCAGATCAGTTCTTCGACCGCTTCGGTGCCGCGGGGATCCAGCGCCGAGCAGGGCTCGTCCATCAACAGTACACCCGGTTTTACCGGCAGCAGGCGGGCGATACAGAGTTTTTGCTGTTCTTCCAGCGACAACGCCGTCGCCTTGCTGTCCAGGCGGTCCTTGACCTGGTCCCAGAGCAGCACTTCGCGCAAAGCCTTTTCGACCACGGAATCCTCGTCGGACTTGCGGTAGTCGCCCCGGGGGGTGTGCAGCCGGTAGCCGAACAGCACGTTGTCACGAATGGAGATGGGCAGAGGATTCGGCCGCTGAAACACCATCCCGACCTGTTTGCGGACCTGCACGATTTCCACGCCGGGCTCCACGATGTTCTGGCCCAGCACATCGATGCTGCCGGTCATGCGCACATAGCCGAGCCGATCGTTGATCCGGTTGACACTGCGCAAAAACGTGCTCTTGCCGCAGCCCGAGGGCCCGATCATCGAGGTGATGATGCCCTGGCGGATATCCAGGTCCACATCGAAAAGCGCCTGGAAGGTGCCATACCAGAGGTTGAGTTCGCGGGTCCGGATGGCCACTTCCGGACCGGTTTCGCCGGATTTGATGTCGTTCATCAGCCGAACCGTCCTTCGACGTAATCGCGGGTGCGCGAGTCCTTGACCTCGCCCGTGAACAGGTCCTCGGTCACGCCCACTTCCACACACTGCCCACCGAGGAAAAACGCGGTGCGATCCGCCAATCGGCGCGCCTGCTGGACCAGGTTGGTCACCAGCACGATGGTGATTTCCTGCTTCAGTTCCTTGAGTACATCCTCGATACGCATCGTGGTCACGGGATCCACGGCGATGGAGAATTCGTCCAGCATCAGCAGCTCGGGCTCCTGGGACAGCGCCCTGGCGATGGTCAGCCGCTGTTGCTGGCCGCCGGACAGCAGGCTGCCAAGCGAATCCAGACGGTCCTTGACCTCATCCCACAAGGCGGCGCGACGCAGGCAGCGTTCGACGATCACGTCCAGGTCGGCCTTGCGCCTGATACCCCGCAGGCGGGGCGACAGGGCGACGTTTTCATAAACCGTCATCGGCAGACCGACCGGCAGTGGAAACACGACGCCGATGCGTTGCCGCAGGCCGTAGACATTGCGCACCCGGCGCACGTCGACGCCGTTGAAGCGAATGGCTCCGTCCACGGTCATGGAGCTGTTGAACATGTCCATTCGGTTGACGGCCTTGAGAAACGATGTCTTGCCCGCGTTGGCCGGGCCAATGATGCCGAAAATCTCGTGCTCCCGGACATCGAAACTCACGCCTTCGAGTACCGTCGTCTCGTCGTAGGAGATCGCCACGTTCTCGACCCCCAGCTTCACGGGTGCCTCTGCCACGCCGGCCTGCGCCAATTCAGGTTGCCCGGTCACCACTTCTTTTTGCCTCGCAGGTACATGCGCAATGCGATCGACAGGCTGTTCATCAATAACACGATGGAGATCAGAACCAGGGCCACACCGAACGGAACGTGGTCCGGCATGTTGGGCACCTGGGTCGAGACCACGAACAGGTGCAGGGACAGCGCCATGGTCTGGTCCAGTACCGACTGCGGCAGCAGGGGGAGGAAAAACGCGGCGCCGGTGAACATGATGGGCGCCGTCTCGCCGGCCGTACGCGACACTTCGAGAATGACGCCGGTCAGAATGCCGGTGACCGCGTTCGGGAGCACCACACGCCGGATGGTCTGCCAGCGCGTCGCGCCCATGTTCCAGCAAGCCTCGCGAAAGGCCAGTGGCACGGCCTGCAGCGACTCCCGTGTGGCCACGATGACCACCGGAAGGGTCATGATCGCCAGGGTCAGCGACGCGGCCAGGATGCTGGTGCCGAATTCGAAAAAGATCACGAAAGCACCCACGCCGAACAGGGCGTGAACGATCGACGGAACACCGGCCAGGTTGATGATGGCCAGGTTGATCGCGCGCGTGAACCAGTTGTCCGGCGCGTATTCGCTGAGGTAAATCGCCGCCGCGATCCCCAGCGGTACCGAGGCCACCAGCGCCACGAGCACGAGCAGAATCGTCCCGAGCAGCGCGGGAAAGATTCCGCCGGCCGTCATGCCCTGAGTCGGTCCGGTGAACAGAAACTCGAAGGATATGGCCGGCCCGCCCTTGTAGATCAGCATGGCCAGAATCACCGCCACCGGCAGGATCAGGATTCCCGTCATCGTGCCCAGCAGTGCCCGAAACAGGTACTGGATGCGTTCGTTACGGTGGTTGAGGGAAGTTGCCGTAAACATGGTCGGTCACCCTTTGCGCACGCCGCGGACGATCAGGTCGGCGGCGAGATTGATGATGAACGTGATCACGAACAGGAAGATGCCGATCGTGAACAGCGCTTCGTAATGGGTGGAGCCCACCGCCGTTTCGCCCAGTTCCGCGGCGATGGTCGCGGTCAGCGCCCGCACCGAGTCGAACACGCTGGTGGGAATGTTGATGGAATGACCCGTGGCCATCAAAACCGCCATGGTCTCTCCAAAGCCACGCCCGACCCCGAGCAGAACAGCGCCCAGCAGTCCGTTCTTGGCGGCCGGCAGCACGACCTTGTAAATCACCTGCCAGCGCGTCGCACCCATGGCTTCGGCCGCTTCCCGGTAACGGTCCGGCACGGCCTTGAGCGCGTCCTCGGCGATGGAAGTCATGATGGGGGCCGCCATCAGGCCCAGAATCACGCCGGCGTTCAGCACGTTCAGCCCCACCGGTACGTTGAACAGGTCGATGATCAGCGGATTCATGATCGCCAGGCCGATGAAGCCCCAGACCACGGACGGGATGGCGGCCAGCAATTCCACCGTGATTTTCAGGAACTCACGGGTCTTGCCCGTCGCGAACTCGGCGATGAAGATTGCCGCGCCCAGGGAGAACGGGATGGCAACGATCATCGCCAGACCGGTGACACTGGCAGTGCCCGCCACCAGCGCGAGAATACCGAACGTCTCGTTCTTCGCCGAAGTCGGCCGCCAGTTGGGCGAACCGAAAAACTCGGCGAAATTGAATTCACCGGCCAGGAAACCAAAGCCCTCCCGGGTGATGAACACGAAGATGCCGATGATGAAGACAATGGCGGAAATGCCGCCGAGAAACATCAGGACCTGAACCAGTTTGTCGACGTACCAGTCCCGGTTACGGCGATCGAAGTCCGGGTTGATGACCGGGGCCGCGGCCCCCTTGGCGTTTCCTTCCATCGGAATCAGGCGGCTTCGTCGCCGGCCATCAGATCGATCAGGGACTGGATCTCGCCGTGCAGATCCCGATAGGTCGCGGAGTATCCGTCCGCTCCATCGGGCGCGGCCGGAGACCAGTTCAGCGCGGTCGTATGAAACGGCACCTCGTTCACGTAATCGGCATAGCGGCCTTCCAGAGCGATGATGACGTCGTAATCGGACAGGTCGTGCTCCAGGTGGCTGAGATTCAGGCTCTCGAGTTCATCATCGGGAATCCCGGTCTCGTCCAGGAAACCGGCCAGTGCGGGCGGCACGCCCTCCGCGCCGTCCGGCGTGGCCACGTCGAAACGGGCCGAAGTGGGAAAATTCTTGCGCCCGATCGCGGCCGCCAGATGACCCAGTCCGGACCCGGGCCGGGCCAGAAACAGCAGCCGGTACACCCGCGGCAGTTTCGCGACGCCACGAACCGCGTAGACGGTCTGGTCACAGATGTTCTTGGCCTGGTCCGCGACCCGTTTGAGCAGGTTGAACACCACGAACACGGTCAGGGCCGTGCGGGCTTTCATCCCGTTTTCCTCGGCGAACAACTGATCGTAGATCGCGTCCATGTTGTTCTCGACCTGTTTGGCCATTTTCATCAACGTCATGGCCGATTCGGCATTGTCGTCGCGGAATGCCTTGCGCGCCTCGTGAAGTATCTGCAGGGACTCGTCGGCCAGCAAGTCGATCTGTACGGTGAACTTTTCCGACAAATCATCTTCCAGTTGCAGCGACTCACGACTGATGGTCACCGCGTAGTCACCGATGCGTTCAAGCGCCACGTTTACCCGGATGGTCGCGGCCATCTCGCGCAAGTGCCCGGCACCGGGCAGGTGGCGGGCAATGAAGGTGTGACACAGGCGGTCGCAAGCCCGCGAATCCCGGTTGATCGGATTGTCACCGAGGACGGTCTCGTACGCCAGTTCGGCATCGCGTGTCAGCAATGCCTGCTTCGCCTGCCGCAGGGCACGTTCGACGTCGTCCCCCATGTCCCAGACGAATTGACGAATGTTGCCCAGATCGGCTTCAAGCCGCTCTTCAAAATGACTCATGGCCCGTTTCCGCTGTTGTGAATACGTCCGCATCCGGCACTTTCATCAATACGGGTGCGGTTGATCCTGTTGCTCGCCGGCACCGGGCGATCGAATGCCCGGCCCGATGTGCTCGTATGCCGGTCAGGAACCGGCCGGGCAGCTGACCGGTTTGGCCGGAGCGTAGCCCTTCTCCATGATAATGCACTGGCCCGTGTCGCTCTTGACCCAGTCCAGGTATTCCTTGACGACCCCCGTCGGCTCACCGTTCGTATACATCAGCAGGCTGCGCGCGATCGGATAGCTACCGTCGCTGGCCGATGCCACCGTAGGCGATACGCAGGCTTCTCCGGTTCGCTCGGAAATGCACACCATGTTCACATGATCATTGGCGTAGGCCAGTCCGCTGTAACCGATGGCGCAGGGGGTGTTCTCCACCAGGTCCACGACGTCCTTGGAACCGTGCATGTCACGCGTTCCCAGACGAAAATCACCGTCACCCAACACCGTCTCGCGAAAATAGGCGTAGGTTCCGGAATTGTTCTGGCGGCTGACGACAATGATGGACTGGTCCGAGCAACCCGGCACATTCACGCCGAGGTCCGACCAACTGGTGGCGGAACCACCGTCACCGTAGATTTTGGCCAGCTGTTCGAGACTCAATTCCTCGATGGGGTTGTCGGGGTGCAGGAAGACCGCCAGGGCGTCGTAACCGACCACGTGCTCGATGGCTTCGTAACCGTGCTCATGCACCAGTTCCAGTTCTTCGTCCTTGATCTCCCTGCTCGCATTGGCAATATCGACCGTGCCGTTGATCAGGGCCGCGATACCGGTTCCTGATCCACCGCCGCTGACGGCGACCACGACCGTAGGATTGACTTGCTGATACGCCTCAGCCCACGCCTGGGCGACATTGACGAGGGTATCGGAACCTTTGTTCTGGATGAGCTGACGTTGTTCACCGCCGCCACAGGCGGCCACGAGCGCAGTCAGGCCCGCCGCGGCTATGAACGCTGCAGGTTTGATTGACATGTATTACTCCCGGAGTGTCGGATCGACTGGACGCCAAGTTACACGGTAATTATGACAGTCCTGTTACAGGCTTGCAGCCGGCGCCGCGGCGCCGCTCGCCGGGTCCCATGCCTTCATTCCGGCGGAGTTCCCTTCACTCCCATCGCCGCCAGAACCCGTAACAGGAAGGCCGCGCTGTCCTGGCGCGGCATGGTCCCGGAACGGCAGGCATCCTCACCGAATTTCACTCCATTACCCGCGGGAGTCATGCCCGGCTTGTGCAACAGGGCCGGTACCGGGTCCGCGGTGTGAAAACCGGTATTGCTGTCGGTGGTGTGGTCCGCCGCGCAGGCGATGACCAGATCCCGGTCCATCAAGGGCGCCAGCGCGGCATCCAGCCGTTCGATCACATCGCGTTTTCCCGCAGGATCGCGGTCGTGTGCGTGCAGGTCCGGCGCCTTGATGTGCAGAAAAACGATATCGCAGTTCACCAGGGCTTCCAGCGCCACGGCTATCTTGGCGTCGATATCCGTCGCACTGTCCGCCGTGAACCTCGGGTCCTGGAGAATGGAAAACCCGAACAGGCGTCCCAGGCCACGCACCGTGTTACAGCCCGATACCAGGGCCGCGCGCAATCCGAGCGCGTTGACCCGATTGTCGAGCGACACGGCACCACCGGTTCCGCGCGTAATGATCCCGTTGGCCGGTGGCTTGCCCGCCGCCCGCCGCCGCTGGTTCAAAGGGTGGTCGCGCAGCCGCTCGTGCGCCGCCGCGATAAAGGCATTGAGCTTGTCGGCCGCCCGTTCACCCCCGGGCGCGCAGGCGCGGGAGGGCGGCAGGGGCAAGGGCAAGGGTCCGTCACCCGGATCGGTGTCCGTGATGGTCGGCTGGAGATCGCCGCCCGACAGAACCAGGACCGCGCGGTGCTGTTCGGTGGGCTGCAGTTCGGCATGCACGCCACCACCGAGATCCAGACCGTCCAGGGCATCAACCAACTGGGCCACCCCGGAACCGATGCGACCGGCCCTTCGGTCGGTCACCACCAGGCCCTGATCACCCGGCTCCACCGTAGCGAAATTCGCACGCACCGCGATTTCACCCTTGTCCAGTACGCGGCCCGCCCCGGCGGCTTCGACTGACCCGCGCCGCAACAGATCCGCCTGGCTCGGCGGCAAACCCATGAGCATGCCGGTTCCGGAATCCGTATTTGGTGTCTGTCCCGGAGCCAGCGGGTCGAGTTGGCCGTACTCCCCAGTGGATGCGAGCCGGTCGAGGTGGGGAGTAAAAGCCGCTTCCAACGGGGTACGTCCACCCAGTTCGGGAATCGGCAGGTCTCCCAGGCCGTCAGCAATCAGTACCAGGCAACGGTGCTTCACGACCGCCATGACTCACGCTTCCATCCGCCCGTGATTCCGTGCCTCATCCAATACCCCGCCGCGGCTTTCCGGAGTCATCCGCGACGGAACCGTCCACGGCGTTGACCAATGCAGGCACCAACAGTTGCCACGCTTTGTCCTCGGCCTGACTGCCCAGCCGCCGGACCACGGGACCAAACACATCGGCGGGCGAGCCGGAAAAGTGATCCGATAGCGCCGCATTGATGGTGCTGATGATCTGGAAGATCGCCGCCTCCTTGTCGTCGTTGGGAATGATCGGAGTGTCGCAGCGCTCGGCTTCCGCGAGCAAAAAGGACTGCAGCGACCAGATGGAATCGAATTTCTTCAGGTACCGCCGGGCATGACGGTGCGGTTCCTCGGTGCCACGCCCGCGCAGCCGCGACTTCAACTCATCAGCCTGCATGACCGCCAGCGTGACATGCACGACGATGGCATCGGAATGCGTGCTGAATCGTTCCAGCAGATCCGGGTGCGCGTGAACACCCTCGAGTATCAGCGGCACGTTTTCCCGCATGGCCCGTTTGACCACGGCCTCACAGGGCACGGCCAGCAATTCAGCCTGCCCCTGGTAACCATCGGCGATCAGCAAATCCCGGGGGCGGCTTTTCTTGTCCTGCAAGGGCAACGTTTTCCACGCGTCGAAAGAAGAACAATGCAGGATGGGCAGCAGTTTCTTCGGCATCATGGTGCGCATTACTTCGCGCAGCATGTCCGTGGACTGGGTCCGCACGATTTCCAGCCGATGCGCAATTTCGGTCGCGATGGAGCTTTTGCCGCTGCCGACCGCGCCGCAGATCAACAGCACCATGGGCCGCGCGCTGAGCTGGAATTCCGACCACAGCAGATACTGGCGCGCGGGACCTTCGCCCAGTTCCTGCCGCAGGCAAAGCCACGTGAGGTAGCCGAGCTCGGCAGTCGAAATCTCCACTGCCCCGGCCGCCAGCAACTGATCGAAAATCCGCGTGGTGATCGGTTCCGCATCCGCCAGGCGAACACCACTGGACTGCAGATAGCGTTGATGCCGGCCGCGTGAAAAGGCGGTGACGGTGCCCGCGTGGCAGCGCACGCGAATTTTGGATGGAGCGGTCAGCGGCGCGGAGAACTCCCGAAACACCGAAGGATCACCATAGGATTCGAGTTCAGCATGGACCAACTCGCGTAGCTCATGCGTGTAGATTTCATCGGTTTCGGACAGGTGATCGCGCAGGCGGTCGGCCATGTCGAAAGCGTCGTCGAACGGCATGCCGGCATCCAGCAAGGTCCGGATGAGTATGCCACGCAGAAAGGGGACGCGGGTCTGGTCTCGCGAGTTGACGACTATCGTTTTCAAATCTGAGTAATCTCCGCCGCGGATGGGCGGCTGAACCTGCGTCCCATTATGGGCGCGGCGCTTTCGGGCGCGCAAGCGGCCGCGGCAATGTGAGGGTCGGGCTCATTTGTAAAAACACCCGGCCTTGTGGAGAATGGGACGGTTGCCCTGTAAAAGACCGGACTTGATGAATCACGCCCCGAACGACGACCCGGCCGAAGATCCGGAACCCAGCTTCGCGCACGCGACCGAATGCCCTGAATCCGGTGCCGATTATCCCCTGGTCGAACCGGGTGATTCACCACCCTGGTTTCACTACAACACCAAAGGCTCGGCGAATGTTCTGATCGTCGCTGACCACGCCAGTCCGTATTTCCCCGCAGCCATGAACCGCCTCGGGCTGGCCGAATGGGTGCTGGAACGCCACGTGGCCTGGGACATCGGTTCCGCCGACCTGGCCCGCTTTCTGTCCGACCGGCTGAGCGCGCCCGCCCTGCTGGCCGGCTTTTCACGCCTGATCGTCGACCCGAATCGTCAACTGCACGATCCCACCGCGTTCATCGAGGTCAGCGACGGCATCGCGATCCCCGGCAATCAGGGACTCAGCGACGCGGACAAGGAACTGCGCATACAGTCGTTTTTCAGGCCGTACCACGATGCGATCGAGCGACGGCTCGACGCCTTCGATTCCGCAGGCACGGTTCCGGTGCTGTTGTCGATTCACACCTGCACGCCGGTATTTTCGCAGGTGGTGCGACCCTGGCATGTAGGCGTGATGTGGGACCGCGACCCGCGTGTGGCGGTGCCGATGATCGAGCAGCTGCGCCGGGTCGAGGGCGTCTGCGTTGGAGACAACGAGCCCTATTCCGGCCGTCATCCGTACGACTACACCATCGACTTTCACGCCGAACGCCGCGGATTGCCGCATGTGGGGGTCGAAGTCCGCCAGGACCTGGTCGGAACGCGGGCGGGCGCCAAAAAATGGGCCGGAATCCTGGGCGATGCGCTGGAAACGATTCTGGCCGACCCTGAACTGTACCGGCGCTTCGACGCGGCCGGTCCGGCCGACCTGGATACCGCACGGGTGTCCTGAACCCTCACGGAAACGATCATGGCATCTGCCTCTGTGCGCTTCATTCTCGCCGCCGCGCTGAGCGCGGTTTCCGTAATTGCCACGGCGGACTCCGGTTCGCCCGCCACGCGGCTGCCGTACACGCCCAGCCTCGACGTCAACGCGATGGACCGCAGCGCCGATCCGTGCAGCGATCTGTACCAGTTTGCCTGCGGCGGCTGGATCGAGAACAACCCCATCCCCCCGGACCAGGCGAGCTGGAGCACCTACGGCAAGGCCTATGCCGATAACCAGCGATATCTCCGGGGTGTGCTGGAAGAATTGTCGAATCCGGACGCCCCGCGTACGCCCGACCAGGCGCGTCTGGGTGATTACTTCGCCGCCTGCATGGACCTGGAAGGTATCGACTCCCTCGGCGCCGTGCCGCTGCGCGGAGAGCAGGCGCTGATCGACGGGCTGACTTCCAAACAGGACCTGGCAGGTGTCATCGGCCGATTGATCGACCGTTCGGATGCCAGCGCCTGGTTTATCGCTGTCGGCTCCCAGCAGGACGCGCGCGAAGCCACCCGGGTCATCGGGGCCGTGTTTGCCGCCGGCCTCGGCCTGCCCGACCGGGAATACTACCTCGATGACAGCCCGGAGCGCCGCAAAACCCGCGAGGCGTACCGGGAGCATGTCGCGGCGATGTTCCGCCTCCTGGGCCGCACACGGGCGGATGCCAACGCTGCCGCCGGGACGGTGTGGCGCATCGAAACGGCACTGGCCCGGGCCCACCTGAGCGTGATCGAGCGCCGGGACCCGTACGCCGTGTACCACCGGATGACGCTGGAAGAACTGCAGGCGCACACACCCGAATTCGACTGGGCCGGTTTGTTCGAGCAGGTCGGCCTGAGCCCGGAACCCTGGCTGAATGTGACCCAGCCTGCATTCGTCACCGCGATGGGCGATGTCATCGAACGGGAATCCCTGGAGGCACTGAAGACGTATCTGCACTGGGGCCTGGTCAACACCCGCGCCCCCTTGTTGTCCCGGGTTTTCCGCGACCAGGACTTCGCCTTCCATCAATCCCACCTGAGGGGCATCGACGAGCAGAAACCGCGCTGGCGCACCTGTGTCGCACGGGTCGACCGGCAACTGGGAGAAGCGCTGGGCCGCGAATTTGTCGAGCGCAACTTTCCACCCGAGGTCCGCCAGGACGTGCGCCGCCTGACCCGGCAGATCCAGCAGGCCATGGCTGAACGCATCGACTCGCTGGGCTGGATGAGTTCCGCCACCCGGGCCGAAGCCCACCGCAAACTGGAACAGATGCGCCTGAAAATCGGCTACCCGGACACCTGGCGCGATTATTCGTCGATCCGCATCGCCCGTGACGATGACTACGGCAACGCGGTTCGAGCCACTGAATTCGACCTCGACCGGCAACTCACCCGGATCGGCCAACCGGTGGACCTGGGTGAATGGTTCATGACACCGGCGACCGTCAACGCCTACTACAACCCGTCCATGAACGACATCAATTTTCCGGCCGGGGTGCTGATGCCCCCGCTGTACGACCCGAAGATGGATGACGCGCCCAATTACGGCAATACCGGCGGCACCATCGGCCACGAACTGGTCCACGGCTTCGACGACGAGGGCCGCCAGTTCGATGGCGGCGGCAACCTGCGCGACTGGTGGACACCGCAAGACGCCGCCGCGTTCGAAGAGCGGGCGCAATGCATTCGCGAGCAATACGGCCAGTACCGGGTGATCGACGACATCCTGATCAATGCCGAACTGACCTCCGGCGAGGACATCGCCGATCTGGGCGGCCTGATTCTGGCGTGGCAGGCCTGGCGGACCGAAACCGCCGGGCAGGCCTTGCCCGAACGTGACGGCCTGACGGCCGAACAGCGGTTTTTCGTCGGCTTCGCGCAATGGGCCTGCGCCGCGGAACGCCCCGAGTCATTACGCCTCCACGCGGCCACGGACCCCCATTCCCCGCCTCGTCATCGCATCAACGGCGTGGTCGTGAACATGCCGGAATTCGCCCGTGCGTTCCAGTGCCCGGCCGATGCACCGCTGGTGAAACCGCCGGAAGACGTCTGCCGGATCTGGTGAGACCTCAGAGCGTGGCGAGGCGCCGGGCGGCGGCCTGCAGGGTCTCACCGTCCTTGGCGAAACAGAAACGAACCACCTTCTGCCCGGGCGGATCGCGATAAAACACCGAAACCGGGATGGCGCCAACACCGTGTTCGATGGTCAGGCGCCGGGCGAAATCCGTATCGGGCTCGTCGCTGATCGAGGAATAGTCCGCCAGTTGGAAATAGGTACCGGCCGCCGGCTCGATGCCGAACCGCGAAGCGCTCAGCAGATCACAGAATTCATCCCGCTTTTCCTGGTAGAAGGCACCCAGCCCGAGATGGAATTCCGGCGTTGCGGCGAGGTAGTCGGCCAGGGCGAACTGCATCGGCGTATTGGTACTGAAATTGATGTACTGGTGGATTTTCAGGAACTCGTCCGTCAGTTCCCGTGGTGCGATGCAATACCCCACCCGCCAGCCGGTGGCGTGGTAGGTCTTGCCGAATGAAAACACGCAGAACGCCCGCCGCGACAAATCCGGATACCGCAGCAGGCTCACGTGCTGGCGGCCATCGAACAGAATGTGCTCGTACACTTCGTCCGACAGCAGCAGGATATCCGTCCCGTCGACGGCCCGGCGCAGACCTTCGATATCCGCCTCGCTCCAGGTGGTCCCCGAGGGATTGTGCGGCGTGTTGAGCACGATCATCCGCGTTTCGGGGGTGATCGCGGCGCGCACTTCCTCCCAGTCGATGCGGTAATCGGGATGGCGCAGCGCGATGTGGCGGGTCCGCCCGCCGTTGAGTTCCACGGACGGCGCATAGGTGTCGTAGGCCGGATCGAACACGATCACCTCGTCGCCGGGCCGGACGACCGCGGTGATGGCGCAATACAGCGCCTCGGTCGCGCCCGGAGTGACCACGACCTCGGTCTCGGGGTCGGTTTCCCGCCCGTACAGGCTGGCGGCCTTGTCCGCAATCGCCTCGCGCAATGCCGGCAAACCGGCCAGCGGCGCGTACTGATTGTGGCCATTTTCCACGTGCCAGCCAACCCGGTCGCGCAAGGCCTGGGGACCATCGAAATCGGGAAAGCCCTGGGACAGGTTGATCGCCCCGTGATCGTCCGCGAGCCGGGACATCACGGTGAAAATGGTCGTGCCCGCCCGGGGCAGTTTGCTTGTGATCATTCGGTGCCTTTCCTTCCCGGGCCGTCGGCCCCTTGTATCCCTGCCATACCCTGTCTCCGGCGATGCTCCTCCGGGCCGCAACCGGCTGGCCGGCAGCCGGCCACCGGGCGGCCGCCGGGTTGAATGTCCGCCTCAGTCCTCCGGGTGATATTCGCGGCGCCTAATCCAGATCAATTTTACGCGTCCCGGCTCACGACGATTCACATCAAAGATGTTACTTTCTGCCACAATTCCCGCAACCACGCCGCACGGGGAGTTCATGCTAACTGATTTCCGCCTGTTTTCGTGCCCCACCGGCGGCTGGAGCCGGACGCCACGGTGATCGTCCTGCTCAAACCGCTGTTGCGTTCGCTCAGGGACAGCCTGCGCGATCTGCTGCCGATCATCGCAGTGGTCGCGTTTTTCCAGTACGCCGTACTGCAACAGCCCCTGCCGGAACTCGGCCGCATCGCCAGCGGTGTGGCGATGGTGCTGCTGGGCCTGGCACTTTTCGTGCGGGGTCTGCAGATGGCCCTGTTTCCCATCGGCGAGGAGATGGCCTGGAACTTCGTCAAACGCGGCAGCCTGTTCTGGCTGCTTGTGTTTTCATTCACCCTGGGGTTCGGCACGACGGTGGCTGAACCGGCCCTGATCGCCGTCGCGGACGAAGCCGCCCAGGTCGCAGCGGCCGCCCAAGTGATCGGCAGCGGAGAGGAAGCCTTGTCCCGCTATGCCCTGGGCCTGCGCCTCACGGTGGCGGTATCCGTCGGCATCGCGCTTCTGATCGGTGTCATCCGGATTCTCAAGGGATGGCCGGTGCACTATCTGATCATCGGCGGATACGTCGGCGTGGTGGTCATGACCGGCTTCGCGCCGCCGGAAATCGTCGGCATCGCCTATGATTCGGGCGGCGTCACGACGTCCACGGTCACCGTCCCCCTGGTCGCGGCCCTGGGGGTCGGCCTGGCGAGCAGCATCAAGGGCCGGGACCCGATGCTGGACGGCTTCGGCCTGATCGCCTTCGCATCGCTGACGCCGATGATGTTCGTCATGCTGTACGGCATCGTGATCGGATGAACCCGGCCCGCGCACAGAATCTGACAGCCGGCTGCCCGGCTCCGGGCTGGACCGGGGCCTGCTGATGGACGGACTGCTGCATTTCGGTCAGACCTTTCTGCTGCTGCTGCGCGACGTGACGCCCATCGCCGCCATTCTGTTCGGATTCCAGCTGTTCGTGCTGCGCAGGCGAATCAACGATCCGGCACGCACCGCCGTCGGCATGGTGTTCGTCGTATTCGGGCTGGCCCTCTTTCTGGAAGGCCTCGAACTGGCCCTGTTTCCGATTGGCCGCCTGATGGCCGCGCAACTGACCGCGCCTGAATTCATCTATGGCGTGGCCGGCATCGTCACCGACCCGGCCTGGTCCGACTACCTGTGGGTTTATGCCTTCGCCGCGGCGATCGGTTTCGCCACCACGGTGGCCGAGCCCTCTCTGATCGCCGTGGCGATCAAGGCCAACCAGGTTTCGGGCGGCACGGTTTCGATCAACGGGTTGCGCATCGCGGTCGCGCTCGGCGTTGCGGTCGGCGTCGCGCTCGGCGCTTTCCGCATCGTCACCGGCACGCCGTTGCACTGGTACATCATCGCCGGTTACGTCGTCGTCATCTTCCAGACCACCAGTGCTCCGCGAAGCATCATCGCGCTGGCCTATGACTCCGGCGGCGTCACCACGTCGACGGTCACGGTTCCGCTGGTCGCCGCGCTGGGGCTGGGGCTGGCGGAAACGATTCCGGGGCGCAGCGCGATTCTCGACGGGTTCGGGCTGATTGCCTTCGCCAGCCTGTTCCCCATTATCGCGGTGCTGGGATACGCGCAACTGGGCCAGCGCCGGGCGCAAGCCGTGGAGCGGAAGGCCCGGAAACGCGGTGAAGCCGGATCCACCGATTCGCACAACCCCCAAATTTCGGGAGACAATGCGGTCTCCCCGGAGGACTGAGCCATGCATTTCAAATTGATCATCGTCATGGTCGAGGACGCCAAGACCAATGACGTTCTGGATGCCGCACGCGACGCGGGCGCCAAGGGCGCGACCGTGCTCAACCAGGCACGCGGCGAGGGCCTGACGCCGGGCAAGACCTTTCTCGGACTGAGCATGAACAGCCAGGTCGACGTGCTGTTGATGCTGGTCGAGGAGCACTTCAGCCGCGACGTGCTGGAGCGGGTCGCCGAGGCCGGTGAATTCGACGAAACCTCGGGCACCGGCATCGCCTGTCAGATCGACGTGGAAGATGCGCTGGGCGTCGCCCACCAGATCGAAGCCCTGAGCAGCGACGTGGAGGAGCTGATATGACCACCGACCACCTGTCCCGCCGTGACCTGATCCGCGTCGGCGACGTCATGAAGTCCGGCGTCGACATTGTCGACGGTATGCTGACCGTCGCGACGGCACTCAAACGGCTGCGCTTTCCGGAAAACCGCGCGCTTTTCGTGGAACGCCGCCACGACGACGACGAATATGGCGTGGTGATGTTCCGCGACATCGCGCGCGAAGTCATCGGCAAGGGACTCAATCCCAACCGGGTCAATATCTACGAAATCATGTCCAAGCCGGTGATCTCGGTCCACACGGGCATGAATGTGCGTTACGCCATCGCCCTGTTCGACCGATTCGGACTGTCACGGGCACCCGTCATCGACGACGGACAAATCATCGGCATGGTCAGTTATTCCGACATTGTGCTCAAAGGCATGGGTCTGATTCCCTCCGGCACCGAAAGCGCCGCCGGCACCGAAAGCGGTACGGGCACCACCCCGGCGGATGGTAAGGATTGATGCCGGTAGCCGGCCAACGGGTAACGGTGTCCGTCGCTGACGGAATCGCCCGGGTGCGGCTGAACCGCCCGGACAAACGCAACGCGCTGGACCTGGCCATGTTCGAAGGCATCGCCGCGGCACAGCAGCGCCTGAAACGCGACCGCTCGGTGCAGGCCGTCATCGTGGACGCGGCCGGTGAGGACTTCTCGTCCGGACTGGACGTCAAGGCGGTTCTCGGCGATCGCCGTGCGGCCCGGAAGCTGTTGTGGAAATGGTGGCCCTGGCAAGCGAACCTGGCCCAGCGGGTCAGCGTCGGCTGGCGCCACCTGAAGGTGCCGGTCATCGCCGGCATCCGCGGGCGCTGCTGGGGTGGCGGCCTGCAGATCGCCCTGGGCGCGGACTTTCGCTTCGCCCATCCGGAGAGTTCACTGTCGGTGATGGAGGCCCGCTGGGGCATCATTCCCGACATGGGCGGCACCCTGGCGCTGCGGGAACTCCTGCCGGCCGACCAGGCCATGCGACTGGCCATGACCGCCGAAACATTCGACGGTGCCACGGCCCTGGAACTCGGCCTGGTGACCGGGGTGGATTCGGATCCGGAAGCGGCGGCGCTGAACCTGGCGCAGCGTCTGCTGGAGCGATCGCCGGACACGAACGCCGCCATCAAGCGACTCTATCGAAAAAGCTGGAATCTGCGCGCCGGCAGCGTGCTCGCCCGTGAATCCGCTTACCAGTTCCGCATCCTGGCGCGGCCCAACCAGCGCATCGCCGTCAAGCGCCAGCGCGGCGAAAACATTCCCTGGCGCCGGGACTGATTCATTTTCCCCGTTGCCGCGCCGTCAGTCGTCCGGCGCGGTAGTCGTCGAACTGTCCCAGAACCCGATCCATTTCGTCACCATCGAGCACCACCGGCTCCCCCAGGGACAAGGCGTGGACGTAGCTGCGTGCCAGGTGTTCGACTTCCAGGGCCAGAGACAGGGCTTTGGCGGGGTTGTCGGCGAAACAAACCATCCCGTGGTTGGCCATCAGGCAGGCCCTCCGGCCTTCCAGCGCGCTCAGCACGTTGTCGGAAAGCGCCTGGGTGCCGAAGGTCGCATAGTCCGCGCAACGGATGTCCGCGCCGCCGGCGAGCGCCACCGAGTAGTGAAACGCCGGAATGCCACGGCGATGGCTGGCCAGGGCCACGCAGAACGGCGGGTGCGCGTGAACGACGGCCGAGGCTTCCGGAAAATGCCGGTAGATGTCACGGTGAAACCGCCATTCGCTCGAAGGCCGGCGGCTGCGCGGCCACTCCCCCGCCAGGGACACCTCCACCAGGTCCGCCGTCTGCATCAGGCCGGCGGCCAGCCCGGACGGTGTGATCAGAAAACCGCCCGGCGTGCGTGCGCTGAGGTTGCCCGAGGTTCCCGGGCTGAGGTTGCGGGCATCCAGCTCACACACCGCTTCCAGCAGCGCGCTGCGCAGACCCGGAGTCATTCGGGAGCCGCCGCGTCCGGTTCGTGCCCGACCACGTTCAGGCCGCCGCGCGTTCCGGGAACAGACCCAGCAACCCGGCTTCGCTCGCCTCGCACACGCCGCGCTCGGTAATCAATGCCGTCACCAGCCGGGCCGGCGTCACGTCGAATGCGAAGTTTCGGGCGCTGATGCCTTCGGGCGTCACTACGACCGAATCCCACTCCCCTGCCCGGTTGACGCCGGACACGCGAATGACTTCTTCCGGGTCCCTTTCCTCGATGGGAATACCGGCGATTCCGTCCGTCAGGTCCCAGTCGATGGTCGGACTGGGCAGGCCGACATAGAACGGTACGCCATTATCGCGCGCGGCCAGCGCCTTGAGATAGGTGCCGATCTTGTTGCATACGTCGCCGGAGCGGGTCGTGCGATCGGTACCGGTGATGCACAGGTCCACCTGGCCGTGCTGCATCAGGTGACCGCCGGCATTGTCGACGATGACATCGTGGGGCACCCCGTGCGCCGCGAGTTCCCAGGCCGTCAGTGCCGCCCCCTGGTTCCGGGGCCGGGTTTCGTCCACCCACACGTGGACCGGAATGCCCGCGTCGTGCGCCATGTAAATGGGGGCCAGCGCGGTACCCCAGTCCACCGTGGCCAGCCAGCCCGCGTTGCAGTGGGTCAACACGTTCAGGGAACCCCGTTCCCCCCGGGCCGCCCACGCCGCGCGAAACAATTCAAGGCCGTGCTCCCCGATGCGACGATTGATTTCGACGTCTTCCTCGCAGATTTCTGCGGCCAGCGCATAGGCGTCCGCGGCGCGCTGACCGGCCGGCAGGGGCTGCAGGCGGGTTCGGGCGCGCTCCAGCGCCCAGCGCAGATTAACGGCTGTCGGCCGCGTGGCGAGCAGGCGGTCGGCCTGCGCGTCCAGGTTGCCGTCGCCCGGGTCATCACGCAGGGCCAGTGCGAGGCCGTACACCGCGGTCGCTCCAATCAGCGGCGCGCCGCGAACCCGCATGCTGGAAATCGCCTCGGCGGCGTCTTCAGGCGTGGTCAGCCGGCGCAGTTCGAAGCGGTGCGGCAGCAGGGTCTGGTCGATGATCTCCACCGACCAGCCGTCTTCGGCCAGCGCGATGGAACGGTGGTGTTGGTTTTCAACTCGCATGGTATAGATCGACTCCCGGGCGCATCAGGCCACGCAGGCAGCGAAACTCTCCTGCAGAATCCCCAAACCTTCTTCAAGGTGATCGAAGGGGATGGTGAGCGGCGCGAGGATGCGAATCACATTGCCGCGAACGCCGCAGGACAGCAGCAGCAATCCGCGCTGGGCGGCTTCTCCGACCAGCGCCCGGGTCAGTTCGGCATCAGGCTGCCCGACCTGGCCGTCGCATACCAGTTCCATGGCGACCATCGCGCCGCGCCCGCGAATATCGCCGACCCGCTCCGGATACTTCGACCGAATCCGCTCCAGGCCTTCGCGCAGCTTTTCGCCAACGTCCACCGCACGCGCGCACAGATTTTCTTTTTCAATCACCGACATGGCGGCCAGGCCGGCGGCGCAACCGAGGGGCGAACCGGCATAGGTGCCGCCCAGGCCGCCGGGGTCGGGGCCGTCCATGACCGCCTGCTTGCCGACCACGGCCGCGATCGGAAAACCGCCGGCGATGCCCTTGGCGAGGGTGATGATATCGGGCTGCACGCCATCCTGCTCACAGGAAAACATCGTGCCGGTGCGTCCGAACCCGGTCTGGATCTCATCGCAGATGAACACGATTCCGTGCTGGTCGCAGACGTCACGAAGCCGGGACAGAAAACCGTCCGGAACAGGATAAAAGCCACCTTCACCCTGAACGGGCTCGATGATGATGGCGGCAACGCGATTGGCTTCGATGTCGTTCTTGAACACCTGATCCAGCGCGGCCAGCGAATCGTCGGCGGTCACTCCCAGGTATTCGGCCGGAAACGGCACATGAAAAATCTCCGGCGTGAACGGCCCGAAGCCCTTCTTGTACGGCACCACCTTGCCGGTCAGGCCCATGCACAGGTTGGTACGGCCGTGAAACCCGCCGCCAAAGGCGATCACGCCCGGGCGTCCGGTAGTGGCACGGGCGATTTTGACGGCATTCTCGACCGCCTCGGCGCCGGTCGACACGAATACCACGCGACCGTCGTCAAAAGGCGCCGCTTCGACCAGTTTCTCCGCCAGTTCAACCGCGTTCGCATACGGCGTGACCATGATGCAGGTATGGCTGAAAGCCTCGACCTGCTGCTTGACCGCCGCCACGATATCCGGGTGGCTGTGGCCGGTGTTGACCACCGCGATGCCGGCCGCGAAATCGATGTAGCGCTTGCCTTCGACATCCCAGATTTCGGCATTGCGTGCACGGTCCACAAAGACCGGCAGCATGTTGCCCATGCCGCGGGCGAACACGTTCTGCTTGCGCTGCTGCCAATCGGAATTGCTCATGAGCTTGTTTCCCGTTACCGCAAAGCGCTTATTGTCGGCCCACGAGCCGGAGCGGATCAAGGACCGCGGTCCGAATCGGGCGCGGAACGCCCGCCACGTCAGTCCAGGGGAGACTTCAAGGGATGTGGATCACGCGCCCCACCGCGGATCGATGCGATGATCCCCACCGAGAGGATCCCCAGGATGACACCCAGGGAGACCTCGCCCGGGATATGGTAATGATTGCTGAGCAGCATTTTGACCCCGACGTAGGCCAGGACGAACACCAGGGCGCTCTTCAGGTAACGGAACCTGGCCATGTAGCCGGCCAGGACGAAATACAGCGATCGCAGACCAAGGATGGCGAAGATGTTGGACGTGAAGACGATGAACGGGTCGCGGGTCACCGCGAACACGGCGGGAATGGAATCGACGGCGAACATCACATCGCTGGTCTCCACCAGCACGAGGGCGAGGAACAGAGGCGTCGCAATGCGGCGACCGCCGTCACGCACGAAGAAGTGGCTGCCGTGATAGGTGGCCGTCACCGGGACCCAGCGCTGGGCCAGCCGGACCAGGGTGTTTTCAGACGGATCGACCGTCTCTTCGCGCAACAGCAGCATCCGCGCGGCGGTGTATATCAGCAAGGCCCCGAAGATGTAGGTGATCCAGTCGAAGCGATTGATCAGGGCGACCCCCAGGGCGATCATGACCCCGCGCAGGGCCACCGCGCCGAGGATGCCCCAGAACAACACCCGGTGCTGCAGAGCGAGCGGCACGCGGAAATAGGCGAAGATCATCGCGATGACGAAGATGTTGTCCACGGACAGGGATTTCTCCAGCACGTACCCCAGCAGGTACTGGGTGGCCGCCTCCTTGCCGGTCAGGTGCTCGGTCGCCAGGCTGGCCCAGCCGAAATTGTTCTCGTACAACACGTAGACGATGACGTTGAACAGCAGGGCCATGCTCACCCAGATCAGTGTCCAGGTCAGCGCGTCCCGGACACTGGGCGCTTCGGGGCGACGGTGAAACACGCCCAGGTCGAGTGCGACCATGGCGAAAACGAACAGCAGGAAAAACAGCCAGATGCTGATGCTCATAAGTGGTGAACGATGGCGGATACGGCCATGAATGGACCCGTATCATCCCATCCTTGGGTGAAGAAATCACCAACCGGGGTCCGTGGCCCGTCGGCGCAAGCTCCACGGGATTTCCCCGGTCCGCTCAACAAGTCACCCGACACCCGTGATCACGAGGTACACATGGACAAGACCGTTTCCGGACCCGATGGTCAGCCGCGTTGCGGCTGGTGCGCCGCGTCTGCGGATTTTTTCGCCTACCACGACAGCGAGTGGGGCTTCCCGGTCGCGGATGACCGGCACCTGTTCGAGAAACTCTGTCTGGAAAGCTTCCAGTCCGGCCTGAGCTGGCGCACGATTCTGGCCAAAAGGGAGAATTTCCGTGAGGCTTTTGACAACTTTGAATTCGAACGGGTGGCCCGGTTCAGGCAGCACGATGTAGACCGACTGCTCGGCAATGCGGGCATCGTCCGGCACCGCGGCAAGATCGAAGCGGTGATCAACAACGCGCGGCGCGCGCGCGAACTCGCTGATCAGGAGGGATCACTGGCCACCTGGCTGTGGCGCTTCGAACCGGACCCGGCTACAGCTCCCGAGCCCCAGTCCGTTTCCGTCTCCGCAGAATCGAAAGCACTTTCCCGGGAACTCAAGGCACGCGGCTGGAAGTTCGTCGGCCCCACGACGGCCTACGCCTTCATGCAGGCCATGGGTCTCATCAACGACCACGTTGCGGACTGCGTGACGCGGGCCGCGGCGGAACGGGCGCGGGCGCGGTTTCGCCGCCCCTGACCCTCCGCTGCCCCCGGGCCGATCGGTTCTGCCGTGCGACGGGAGCCTGCCCGGCCGGTCAAGGCGAACCGAAACGTCTCGCTGGGCGAGTGCAGCCGACGACGCACCTTTCACTCGCGCTGGCAGGTTAGAATCCCTACGGCAGACGTGTCGGAAACAACACGCGGAGGAACATGTCGGAACACACGGCCACGGTGACCTGGAACCGCCAGGCGGACGAAGCCTTCGTCGACAGCACCTACAGCAGGGCCCACACCTGGGACTTTGACGGCGGCGCCCGGATCGCGGCGTCGTCTTCGCCCCACGTAGTGCCGGAACCACATTCGGTGGCGGCCAACGTCGATCCCGAGGAGGCCTTCATTGCCGCACTTTCGAGCTGCCATATGCTGTTTTTCCTGGCATTGGCCGCCCGGCGCGGTTACGTGATTGACGCTTACGAAGACCACGCGACAGGCCAAATGGGCCGTGATGACAACGGCCGCGAAGCCATCACCCGGGTGTGCCTGAGGCCACGGGTGACTTTTTCCGGCGAACGGCAACCCTCGACAGCGGAACTTGAGCGGCTTCACCACCACGCACACGAGCAATGTTTCATCGCCAATTCCGTAAAAACCGAAGTCGTTACGGAGCTACCGCAATAAACCCGCCGATCGACAGCATGTTTCGGTGGCAGGCGGGACTCGCGCTGACTGCCGGATGACCCGTGCAGGCGTTCAACCGTGTATTCCGCATCCGCCATTCAACAAACCGGAGCCTGAACATGAAAGCGATCTGGAACGAAACCGTCATTGCCGAATCGGACGACACCGTGGTCGTCGAGGGAAACCACTATTTCCCGGCCGACGCCATCCGGTCCGAGTTCTTCAGCCCGACCGGACACACCTCCTATTGCCCCTGGAAAGGCACGGCGCGTTACTATTCGGTTTCCGTGAACGGCGAAATCAATGAAAATGCAGCCTGGTACTATCCCGAACCAAAAGACGGCGCGGAACACATTCGCCACCGTGTCGCGTTCTGGAAAGGCATCGCGGTCGAGGACTGATTCATGAACGCTACAACACACCCCCCCGCACGTTACGACGACCTCCGGGCACTGTTCATCAACTGCACCTTGAAGCGCTCGCCGCGCGATTCCCATACCGACATTCTACTGGAGGTGGTGCGCCACATTTACCGGGAACATGGGGTGGCCTGTGAATCCGTGCGCCTGGTCGACGAGGAAGTGGCCGAGGGCGTGTACCCCGACATGACCGAGCACGGGGTGGAACGAGACGCCTGGCCCACCCTGTACGAGAAAGTCAAAGCCGCCGACATTCTGGTCGTGGGAACGCCGATCTGGCTGGGCGAAAAGTCCAGCGTGTGCCAGAAGCTGATCGAACGCCTCTACGGCATGTCGGGCGAACTGAACGACGCGGGCCAGTACGCCTTTTACGGCAAGGTCGCGGGCTGCATCATCACCGGTAACGAAGACGGCATCAAGCATGTAGCGATGGGCCTGCTGTACAGCCTGCAGCACATCGGCTACACCATTCCGCCGCAGGCCGATGCCGGATGGATCGGCGAGGCCGGCCCCGGACCGAGCTACGGCGATGAAAGTGATGCCGGCGACCGGATCGGCTTCGACAACGAGTTTACCCAGCGCAATACCACGTTCGCGGCCTGGAACCTGCTGCACTTCGCGCGCATGCTGAAGGACGCCGGCGGCATACCGGCTCACGGCAATCAGCGCTCGGAATGGGAAGCCGGCTGCCGTTTCGACTACGAAAACCCGGACTACCGCTAAACGCCCCATGCGGGGTCATTCAGGACACACCTTGTCCGATCCGATAATCAGGGAGAGACACCATGCAGAATATATTTTCCCGCACCACGGGCACGACAACTTTACCGACAGCGCGATGGACCCGCGGACTCCTGCTGGCAGCGGTGCTGCTGATCACCTATCCCGCCGGGACGGTCGGCGCCGACGGAACCGGATCGGCGGGAAGCGCCGAGGCCCGGATCAAGGAACTGGGCATCCAACTCCCGGAGGTTCCACCACCGGTGGCGAACTACGTGAATGCGGTGCGTACCGGCAATCTGGTATTCCTCGCGGGCAAGGGCCCCAACAAACCCGGTGGGGGTTACGTCACCGGCAAACTTGGAGTGGACCTGACCGTGGAACAGGGCTACGAGGCCGCGAGGCTGACCGGCATCGTCCAACTGGCCGCGCTGCGCGCCGAACTCGGCAGCCTCGACCGGGTTACCCGCATCGTCAAGGTCACCGGCATGGTCAACGCTTCGCCCGATTTCAGTGATCAACCCGAGGTCATCAACGGGTTCTCTGACCTGATGGTCGACGTGTTCGGCGAGCGCGGCAAGCACGCACGAGCCGCCGTCGGCATGGGTTCGCTGCCGCGCAACATCGCGGTCGAGATCGAAATGATCGTCGAAGTGGCGGACTAGGCCCGGTTTGATGGCAGGCCATTACCCGGACCGTATCCGCACGCTCGAAGACTACGACGGCCGCTTCGACGCGTACCGCCTGCGCGCCCAGGGCGCGGACGTGCTGTTCGCGTCCTACCCCGCCGGTACGGTGATCGAACCGCACACTCACGATACCGACAACCACGGGATCATCATTCGCGGTGAACTCATACTGATCCAGGACGGCACCGAACGACGCTACGCCACCGGAGACTGGTATCACGTTCCCGCCGGGGTGGAGCACGCCGCCCGGTTCGAGCAGGAAACCGACGAAATCGAGATCTGGTTCAGTGCCGGACCGGCAACGCAAAGCCCGCCGGACGGATCCGGCCGGAAGGATGGCTGACGGATGCCGATGCTGACCACCGAGGACTTCCAGGCGCTGTCGATTACCCTGCGGCTGGCTTTCATCAGCACGGTAATCCTGTTGATCCTGGGTACGCCGCTGGCGTGGTGGCTGGCCCGCAGCCGCTGGAAACTGAAATTCGCGATCGAGGCGCTGATCGCGCTGCCACTGGTATTGCCGCCGACGGTGCTGGGCTTTTATCTGCTGCTGGCACTGGGGCCGAATGGCCCCCTGGGCAGCCTGTCTCAATCGCTGGGCGGCGGTTCGCTGGCCTTCACCTTCACCGGACTGGTCATCGGTTCGGTGATCTACTCACTGCCCTTCGTGGTGCAGCCCCTGCAGGATGCTTTCGCCTCGGTGGGCCGCCGCCCGCTGGAAGTCGCGGCGACCCTGCGCGCGTCGCCGCTTGACCGGTTTTTTACCGTCGCGGTGCCGATGGCCCGGCGCGGGTTTTTCACGGCCGCCGTGCTGGCCTTTGCGCATACGGTGGGTGAATTCGGAGTGGTGCTGATGATCGGCGGCAACATTCCCGGCCAGACCCGGGTCGCGTCCATCGCCATATACGACCACGTCGAGCGACTGGCATACGGCCAGGCTCATGTCCTGTCCGCCGTGTTGCTGGCGCTGTCGTTCCTGCTGTTGATCGCGGTGTACGCTAACACCCGGCGCCCGCGCCTGTTGCAGTCATGAGCATCCGGGCCCGGTTTCGCGCCCGGCGCGGTGACTTCGCACTCGATATCGACCTGGAAATCCCGGCCCGGGGAGTCACCTCGGTATTCGGGCCTTCCGGTTGCGGCAAAACCACCCTGCTCCGCGCCATGGCGGGGCTGGACCGGCATCCCGGCGGTCTGCTGGAGTTCGGTGAGACCCTGTGGCAATCCGGCGAGGTCTTCGTGCCGCCGCATCAACGTGCCGTGGGCTATGTCTTCCAGGAAGCCAGCCTGTTCGAGCACCTCGACGTTCGGCGCAACATCGAGTTCGCGCTGCGCCGGGTTCCGGCCGCCGATCGCAGCCTTGACCTGGAGCGTGCGGTCGAACTGCTGGACATCGCCGCGCTACTGCGCCGGCGGCCACCGACCCTTTCGGGTGGTGAACGACAGCGAGTCGCCATTGCCCGCGCCCTGGCTTCGAGCCCGCGGTTGCTGTTGCTGGATGAACCTCTCGCGGCGCTGGACCGTCACCGCCGCCGGGAGATACTGCCCTGCCTGGAACGGCTGCATGCCGAGCTCGACATTCCGGTCGTCCATGTCAGTCACCAACCGGACGAGGTCGCACGCCTGGCGTCACACCTGGTCCTGATGGACTCTGGCCAGGCAGTCGCATCCGGACCGCTGACCGAGCTGATGACCCGTCTGGACCTGCCACTGGCTCACGACCCGGAAGCCGCCGCGGTGCTCGAGGCCACTGTCAGTCATCTCGACCCCGAATACCGCCTGACCAGCCTCGATTCTGCCGCCGGACGCCTCACCGTACTGGAAAGCCAACTCGAGACCGGCGATCGCGTGCGGGTGCAGATCCATGCCCGCGACGTAAGCCTGGCGCTGGATCCGCATCCGGGAAGCAGTATCCTGAACGTTCTGCCGGCCCGGGTGGACAGCATCGTCGAAGAAGGGCCGGCGCTGGTCACCGTGCGACTGCTGGCCGGCGAGGCGCCCCTGCTGTCCCGCATCACCCGCAAGTCGGCCGACATACTGGAACTGGCACCCGGCAAGCCGGTTTATGCCCAGGTCAAGAGCGTGGCTCTTCTGAACTGACCCGATGTGGTCGCACCATATGCCGGCCCGCGCTGGCATCGCAACCGGGCCATTGCTATCGTGACCGGAAAACACCAGGAGTCAATTGCATGATCGCAATCAACCAGCCGTGGCTGATCCTGTTCGTGGCCGGCCTGTTTGAAGTCGGTTGGGCAATTGGATTGAAATTCACCGACGGGTTCACACGCCTGTGGCCGACAGCGGGAACCCTGCTGTCCATGCTGGCCAGCGTCTGGCTGCTCGCCATCGCAATGAAAACATTGCCGGTCGGCACCGCTTATGCGGTCTGGGTGGGAATCGGCGCGGTCGGCACGGTAGCATTCGGAATCTGGTTGTTCGGTGAACCGGCCTCGGTAATGCGGTTGGCCAGTATCGCCCTGATCCTCGCCGGCATCACCGGCTTGAAGCTGGCCCACTGAAACTGCGGGGACACTCGTCGAATCGGAGCACACTTCATGATCCAATCCGTCGCACTGACCATCGTACTGGTTTTCGGCATCCTCATCGCCGCAGTGTGTATCTACGGTGTTTTCGCACCTGCCAGGCTGATGGACTTCGTGTTGCGGGTGTGGAACCAGCCTGGCGGCCTCATGACCGCGGTTCTGGTGCGGGTGCTGTTGGGTCTGAATCTGATCGCCGCGTCCGGTGTTTCAAACTTCCCCCTTGCCTTTCGCGTGCTCGGTTGCATCGCACTGGTGGCCGCGATCGTCATACTGCTGGGTGGACGGCAACTCGTTCAAAGGATGATCGACTGGGGGCTCAGCCGCCCGCAGGCCATACTGCGCGGCTGGTTGGCCGCGGGATTCGCGTTCGGCATTTTTCTCATCTGGGGCAGTGTTTGATCACGACCGAATCGGGAAGGAGGAGATCGCATGAAAATCACGGTACATCCGGGTCACTTCAAGAATCGGGCCCAGGCCTATGACGAAATCGAAATCGCGGCGCTGTACCCGGCCGATTTCAAAGTGCCACCGGTCGACAACGACAACCACTGGCATGAGTTTTCAAGCCAGATCTACATTCTCGAAGGCGAACTTCACATTACCGATGTCGACCAGGACAAGACCCTGGTGGCAGGGCCCGGCGCACGCGTCGATGTGCCGGCGCGGGTGGTGCACCAGGAGAAATCCGGACAGGGCTATACCGTTATCGCAGGCATGTCGGTTGATCCCGCTTCACTGGACGGGCCGACGGACCTGGATCCCAAACTACTTGAAAAATAACTCCTGAACCCATGAATGCACTGGGAAAACTGTTCCTGAAAGGCCTGGCCGTGGTCATTCCGGTCGCGCTGACGCTCGCCATCCTGTGGTGGCTGGCCAAGGGAGCGGAAGAGTTTCTGGGCGGCCTGCTCACACGCTTCCTGCCGGAAGGCTGGTACGTGCCCGGCATGGGCCTGGTCTCCGGCATCGCCCTGACGCTGCTGATCGGCCTGCTTTCCCACATCCTGGTGTTCCAGAGAATTTTTGCCTGGGGTGAGGAGTTCCTGCACCGCCTGCCTCTGGTGAAAAGCATTTACTCGGCGATCAAGGATTTTATCGGCTATTTCAGCCCGGACTCCGGTCAGGCCATGCGAAAGGTCGTGCTGGTCAGGCTGCCCGGCCAGGCTTTCGAACAGATCGGCTTCGTCACCCGGGAGGACTTCGACAACCTCCCGTTCGACCTGACGGTAGACGACCCGGTAGCGGTCTATCTGCCCATGAGCTATCAAATCGGCGGTTACACGCTGTTTCTGCCGCGTTCGGCCCTGACCCCCGTCGATCTGTCCTTTGAAGAGGGCATGAGGCTGGTACTCACGGCCAGTGTGTCCCGGGACAAGCGCGGCTGAACTCACGGCCCAGCGCAGACGGCAGCGGTGATTTACTGTATATAATTACAGTATGTCGTTTGACTATGCCGAACTCGCCTGCGTCAGCAACTTCACCTTCCTCACGGGCGCCTCGCACCCGCAGGAACTGGTCGCGCGCGCGGCCGAACTGGGTTACGACGCGATCGCCCTCACCGATGAGTGCTCGCTGGCCGGCGTGGTCCGGGCCCTGGAAGAGCAGCAACGCTGCCATCAGCGAGGCCAGCACATCCGGCTGATTCCGGGCAGCCATTTCCGCCTGGAGCACGGTTCCCGTCTGATCCTGCTGCCCCGCGACCATGCCGGTTACACCCAGCTGTGCACCCTGATCACGCGCGGCCGGCGTCGTGCGCCCAAGGGCGAATACGAATTACCGGACCGCGCCTTCGAACATGGCCTGGATCACTGCCTGGCCGTGTGGCTGCCGGCCGATGACGCTGCCGACCGGACCAGCAGCAGGGACGTCCTGTCCGTCAGCGAAAACGACCGGCTGACCGCCCATTGGCTGGCCGCATTTTTTCCCCATCGCTGCTGGCTGGGAATCAGCCTGTGCTGCGGCGCGGACGACCGCATGCGCCTGACCCGGCTGCTCGCGCTGGCGGATTCGGCCGGCCTTCCGGCCACGGCCTGCGGCGATGTCCAGATGCACGAGCGTTCCCGGCGCATGCTGCACGACGTGATGGCCGCCATCCGCCATGGGTGCCCCGTCAATAATCTCGGTTACCGTGCCCTGCCCTCGGGCGAGCGCCACCTGCACCCGCGCACACGGTTGGCGGAACGCTTTCCGGCCGAACTGCTCGCCGAATCCGTCGCCATAGCCCGCCGCTGCACGTTCCGGCTGGAACAACTGCATTACCGCTATCCACGCGAAGTGGTCCCCGAAGGCAAAACCGCCACCCAGCACCTGCGCGAACTGACCGAGGCCGGTATCCAGGAGCGCTGGGGCACCAATACGACCGGGGCCGTTTCTGACCCGATAACGCCCGAACTCCGCGCCCAGATCGAAAAGGAACTGGCCCTGATCGCCGAACTCGGTTACGAGTCCTACTTTCTCACCGTCTACGATATCGTCCGCTTCGCCCGCAGCCGGGGCATTCTGTGTCAGGGCCGCGGCTCGGCAGCCAATTCGGCGGTGTGTTACTGCCTGGGCATCACCGAGGTCGACCCGGCCCGCATGAGCATGCTGTTCGAGCGTTTCATCTCACGGGAACGGGACGAGCCACCCGACATCGACGTGGATTTCGAACACGAGCGTCGCGAGGAGGTGATCCAGTACATCTACCGCAAGTATGGCCGCGAGCGGGCCGCGCTGGCCGCGACGGTCATCACCTACCGGCCGAAGAGCGCGATCCGCGACGTGGCCAAGGCGCTGGGCTTTTCACTCACCCAGGCCGATCTGCTGGCGCGCAACACCGCCTGGTGGGACAGCCCGGAGGCATTCACACAACGCATCGCCGAGCAGGGATTCCGCGACGACAACCTGAAGGTCCGTCAGCTCACCCACCTGGTGCAGACCCTGGTCGGCTTTCCGCGCCACCTGTCGCAGCATGTCGGTGGTTTCGTAATCTCCGAGGATCCGCTGGCGGCGCTGGTACCGGTGGAGAACGCCGCAATGGCCGATCGCACCGTGATCCAGTGGGACAAGGAAGACCTGGAAACCCTGGGCCTGCTCAAGGTCGACTGCCTGGCGCTGGGCATGCTGACCGCCATCCACCGCTGCCTGGACCTGATCGGAGATCAGAAACTTTGGGGTCAGAGTAAAGGGACAGAGTGCGCCACTCTGTCCCTTTACTCTGACCCCGGCCTTGCTGCAGACCCCGGCCTTGAATACCCCACCCTGGCCGACATCCCGGCCGAAGATCCGGAAACCTACGCGATGATCCAGCGCGGCGATACGGTCGGGGTGTTTCAGATCGAATCGAGGGCGCAGATGGCGATGCTGCCGCGGCTTAAACCGGCCTGCTTCTACGACCTGGTGATCGAGGTCGCCATCGTCCGGCCGGGGCCCATCCAGGGCAACATGGTGCACCCCTACCTGCAGCGCAGGCGTGGCCTGGAAGCGGTGCATTACCCGTCCGAGGCCCTGAAAACCGTGCTGGAGCGCACCCTGGGCGTGCCGATTTTCCAGGAACAGGTGATGCAAATCGCCATGGTGGCGGCCGGCTTCAGCGGCTCCGAGGCCGACGTGCTGCGTCGCTCGATGGCCGCCTGGGCCCGGCGCGGCGGCCTGGAACACGTACACGACCGCCTCGTCGGCGGCATGCTGGAACGGGGTTACAGCACCGAATTCGCCGAGCAGATATTCAACCAGATCAAGGGCTTCGGTGAATACGGATTCCCCGAATCCCACGCCGCCAGCTTCGCGCTGCTGGTCTACGTATCGGCCTGGCTGAAATGCCACCACCCGGCCGCCTTCACCTGCGCGTTGCTGAATTCCCAGCCGATGGGCTTCTACCAGCCCTCGCAACTGGTACAGGACGCCCAACGCCACGGCGTCACCGTGCTGCCGGCCGACGTGCGCTACAGCGACTGGGACTGCACGCTGGAAGGGGAAGCCCGGGGTCAGAGTAAAGGGGCAGAGTGGCGCACTCTGTCCCTTTACTCTGACCCCAAACTTCCCAAACTTCGCCTGGGTCTGCGGCAGATCAAGGGCATGCGCCAGGCGGCGGCGGAACGCATCACCGCCGCACGGGAGGAACGCGCGTTCCGGGACGTGCAGGACTTCACCAATCGCGCTGCCCTCGACCGCCACGACCTCGCGGTGCTGGCCGAAGCCGCCGCCTTGCGGGGGCTGGCAGGACACCGCCACCGGGCCCGCTGGGCCGTCGCCGCGGTGGAACAGGAACGGGGTCAGCAGAAGCGGGGTCAGAGTAAAGGGACAGAGTGGCGCACTCTGTCCCTTTACTCTGACCCCAAATTTTCGGCCCAGACCGAGAGCGACGTCAGCATCCGCCCGCCGTCCGAGGCGGACGACATCCGCGCCGACTTCGCCAGTACCGGGCTCACCCTGGGGCGGCACCCGGTGTCGCTGCTGCGCCCGGTACTGCGCCGGCGCCGGGCGCGCCCGGCGGCCGAACTGTGCGCCCTGCCCCACGGCAGCCGGGTGCGGGCCTGCGGCCTCATCACCATGCGCCAGCGGCCGGCCACCGCCAGCGGCACGATTTTCCTCACCCTGGAAGACGAGACCGGCTGCGTCAACGCCGTCATCTGGCCACGCCTGTTCGACAAGCAGCGTGCCGAAATCCTGGGCGCTTCCCTGCTGGCCGTCGACGGGGTCATGGAAACCGACGGGGACGTACATCACCTCATCGCCGACCGGGTCCACGACTTCAGCGACCTGGCCGCGGGGCTCACCACCCGCTCACGCGATTTCTGCTGAAACCCTGCCGCACATTCCGCTTGACCGCCCCGATCGCAACCGCCCAACCCCACCCACCTCGCTCCGCCATCGAGCAAATTGCATCCAGAGTAGCTACTAACGGCCTGATACCAATCCAGAAAATTTACGCTATAGTAAAAATTCGGGTGACACGCATCTGGCGCAAGCGCCTGACAACCGGGGGGTCATGTCCGCACGGACCCGCAATCCGAGCAACGGACGCTTCAGCAATTTTCTCCACCTGGCATGGATCCTGGCCATGACGACGGTGACCCCGGTCGCCGCCGCACCGCCCACGGCTGACCCGCAATCCGTCAGCACCGATGAAGACACCCCCAAGGCGATCACCCTGACCGGCAGCGATCCGGAAATGGACCCGCTGACCTACCACATCGTCGACAGCCCGGGCCAAGGCAACCTGTCGGGTTCTCCGCCCAACATCACCTATTCACCCAACCTGAATTTCAACGGCGCCGACAGTTTTACGTTTCGGGTCAACGACGGGACGGCGGACTCGGCACCGGCCACCGTCGACATTACCGTCAACCCGATTAACGACCCGCCCGTGGCCAACCCCCAGGCCGTCAGCGTCGACGAGGACACGCCGACCCCGATCACCCTGACCGCCAGCGACCCGGAGAACGACCCGCTGACCTGGGAGATCGTCGCCCTGCCACTGCACGGCAGCCTGTCCGGCACGGCACCCAATCTCACCTATACTCCCGACCCCGGATACCCGGAACCGGCGGCCCAGGGGATGGACAGCTTCAGCTTCCGTGTCAACGACGGAGAGTTCGATTCCAACGCCCGGTTCGTCGACATCACGGTCTTCGAGGTCAACGACCCGCCGACCGCGGATCCCAAATCGGAGACCACCGAAGAAGATGTGTCAGTCAGCATCATGCTGACCGGCAGCGATCCGGAAGGCGATACCCTGACGTTCGCCATCGACAGTCCGCCCACTCACGGCACCATTACGGGCACACCGCCCGGGATTACCTACGAGCCCGACACCTTCTACAACGGCGCCGACAGTTTTACCTATGTCGCAGACGATGGAGATGCCCTGTCGCCGCCGGCCACGGTCGATATCACGATCACTCCGATAAACGATGCGCCGTTCGCGGTTGACGACAACCTGACCCTGGTGCAGGGCGGGACCCAGACCGTGCTCAACGGAGGAGCCACGTCGCTACTGGATAACGATTCCGATATCGAAAACGACGCCATGGTGGTGACCACGACGCCGGTGACCTTTCCCGCCAATGGCAGCGTAACCCTGTTCGCCGACGGCACGTTCAGCTACACCCATGACAACTCACTGAACCTGGGCGATTATTTTGAATACGAGGTTTGCGATGACGGGACGCCTTCGGAGTGTAATGTCGCGGGTGTCAATGTTTTCATCGACCTCGGTCCCGACGGCGTCTGCACCATGCCGGACACCGCCATCCCCGACAATGATCCGGCAACCGGCGTGACGAGCCTGATCGACATCGCGGACTCTGGTGACCTGGCCAATGTGTCGGTTGCGCTGGAGATTCACCATACCTACGTCGGTGACCTGATCGTTACGCTGGAACACGACGGGGAAACCGTGAAGGTCCTGGATCGCCCCGGCAGACCGGACGTTCCCGCCGGTTGCAGCGGCAATGATATCGATGCGATCTTCGACGACGACGGCAGTGAAACCGCCCACGATTTCTGTCAGACGAACCCTTCCACACCCGTCCTGTCGGGCACACTGCTGCCCGTAGAACCGTTCGCGGCATTTCAAGGCATGGATGCGCTCGGCGCCTGGCATCTGAAGGTGACCGACAACGAAGGATTCGACACCGGGACCCTGTTCCGATGGTGCCTGATCCCGATCATCAACCCGCCCGGCAACACCGCGCCCACAGCCAACAGTCAGTCGCTCGTGACCGACGAAGAGCAAGCGCTCGCCATTACCCTGTCGGGAACCGATCCCCAGTCCGACCCACTGACGTATCGCATTCAGAGCGAACCCTTGAACGGCAGTCTCAGCGGCTCCGCCCCGAACGTGACCTACACGCCGGACACCAACTACTTCGGCCCCGACAGCTTCACGTTCACGGTCAAGGATGGCTTTCTGACCTCCACCGAGGCCACGGTTTCCATCAACGTGAACAATGTCAACGATGAACCTTTGCCGCTGGCAGACCGCATCACCGTTGCCAAGAACGGCATTGCGACCACTCTGGAAGGCGGCTCTTCGACGCTGCTCGACAATGACACCGATCCCGAGGGCAATGCCCTGAGCGTCAACACGACTCCGGTGACGGCGCCCGCTCACGGCAGTCTGACGCTGAACGGGAACGGGACGTTCAGCTACGACCACAACGACAGTCTGACGCCGACGGACTTCTTCATTTACCGCGTATGCGACAACGGCACCCCCACCGAGTGCGCGGATGCGCGGGTGGACATCTGGATCGACCTGAGTTCCAGCCCCCAGTGCAGTGCGCCACAAATAGCCATTCCTGACCCGGATTCGTCACAACTGGGTGTGAGCGATGTGCTGAACCTGATCGGCCCGGGTGGTCTGTCGGACCTCAATGTTCTCGTCGATATCGAACACGAGCAGGTCGCGGACCTGCTGGTCGAGTTGCACTCCCCGGACGGTAAGAGTGTCACCCTACTCGATCGCCCCGGAACGTCCGATCCGTTGCTGGTAACCGGGTGTGAAGGCGAAAACGTTGTGGCGACCTTCGACGACGCGGCAGGCGGCACCGCGGAGTCGACCTGCCACCCGCAGCCGCCTGCGATTTCGGGAACCGTCAAACCGTTCGATCTGCTCAGCAACATGAACGGCAGCGGTCAGGCGGGGGACTGGTCCTTGCAGGCCATTGACGCATCACCGTTTTTGACCGGCACATTTCGCCAGTGGTGCCTGTTCGTTTCCCTGGCGGCGAACACGCCCCCGACCGCCGATCCACAAACGGTAAACGCAACCGAGGACATGTCGATTGGCGTTACGCTGACCGGCAGCGATGTGGATGGCGATTCGATCACCTTTGATCTCGTCAGCCAGCCTGATTTCGGCACCTTGAGCGGCACAGCCCCGAACCTCACCTACACGCCGAATGCGGATTTCTTCGGCACCGACAGCTTCACCTTCCGGACCAACGACGGCCTGGTGAATTCGACGAATGCGACGGTGACGATCGAAGTCGCCAATGTCAACGACCCGCCAAACGCCATCGGGCAGTCCGTGAGTGGTGACGAGGACACTCCGATCCCGATGACCTTGTCCGGGACCGATGCGGATGGCGACTCCCTGACATTTTCGATCACTCAGCAACCCGCGAACGGGTCACTTTCGGGTTCCGGGCCCAACCGAACCTATTCGCCCGATCCGAATTTCAATGGTCCCGACAGCTTCACTTTCCTGGTGAACGACGGGACCGTCAATTCGAGCGCTGCGACGGTAAACATTACCGTCTTTCCGGTCAACGACCCGCCCGACGCCCTGGACGGGCAATGGAACGTGGACGAGGATGATTCGGTCGCCATTACGCTGTTCGGCTTCGACCGCGAAACCGACCCGCTGGTGTATTCAATCGTCACCCAGCCGGCCAACGGCAGTCTCAGCGGAACTCCGCCGTTCGTGACGTATACCCCCGACACCAATTTCGCCGGCAACGATTCGTTCACGTTCAAAGTCAATGATGGACTGGCCGACTCCACACCCGGCACCATCTCGGTCAGCGTCGCACCGATCAATGACGCGCCCAATACCGGAGCGGACAGCCTGACCGTATTCAAAGGCATGTCGACCACCATGCTGGACGGTGGTGCCTTAACGCTGCTGGACAACGACAGCGATGTGGAAGGCGACAACATGACGGTTTCCGCCACGCCCGTCCTGGCACCCGAGCACGGAACCGTCTTCCTGAACGGGGATGGCTCGTTCAGCTACGCCCACGACAACAGTTTCAGCGCCACTGACAGCTTCCTTTATGAAGTCTGCGACGATGGGACGCCGGCGCAGTGTTCCGTGGCCGAGGTCTCGGTATATGTCGTGCTCGACGACAGTGAGTTCTGCGCGACACCACTGCTCGACATTCCCGACAATGACATCGTAACCGGCATTTCGGACACCATTACACTGAGCAACATGGCTGGGGTCCAAGACCTCAATGTCTTCCTGCATCTGACCCACGACTTCGTCGGCCAGTTATCCGCCACCATCAGCCATGACGGCACCCTGGTCCAGCTTCTGGACCGCCCGGGTGCGCCGGCGCTCGGCGCTTCCGGCTGCCCGTCACCCGACGTCGAAGCGACATTCGACGATGAAGCCGTTTTGCCGGCCGAGGACGAATGCGCGTTCGAAAGCCCCGCGATCGCCGGCCCGGTAACGCCCGTGCAGGTGTTGTCCGCGTTTGATGCGTCCTCCGTGAGCGGGGACTGGGTGATTACGGTTACCGACGCCGAGGCCGGTACCGTGGGCCTGCTCGAACAATGGTGCGTGATTCCCGTGGCAGCGACCAACACCGCGCCCACCGCGAATCCGCAATCCGTCGTCACGGACGAAGACGTCGCCAAAGCCATTACGCTGACCGGCAACGACGTGGACGGCGACAACCTGACCTTCCTGATCGAAACCCCGCCGACGCAGGGTGCGTTGACCGGCAACCCTCCCAATGTGATCTATACGCCCAACCTGAACTTCAATGGCACGGACAGCTTCACCTTCCGGGCGAACGACGGCAGTCTGAACTCGACCGCAGAGACAGTGGACATCACGATCAACCCGGTCAACGACCCCCCGACGGCCGATGATCAGTCGGTTTCCGCAACCGAAGATACACCAGAGCCCATCACCCTGACCGGCAACGATGTCGAAGGCGATCCCCTGACCTTCGCCGTCCAGTCCGGTCCGGCCAATGGCTCGCTCAGCGGCACACCACCCAACGTCACGTATACGCCGGATCTGGATTTCTCGGGCCCGGATTCCTTTACCTTCGTTTCCAACGACGGGACCGCCGACTCTGGCACCGCCACGGTCAGCATTACCGTCAACCCGGCGAACGATCCGCCGGTCGCCAATCCGCAGAGTGTGAGCACGAATGAAGATACCGCGCTACCCATTGTGCTCACCGGCAGCGACATCGATGGAGACAGCCTGACGTTCATGGTGCTGACGCAGCCATCCAACGGTGCGCTGAGCGGGACGCCGCCCAATGTCGACTACACCCCGAACGCCAACTTCAACGGCGGCGACAGCTTTACCTTCAAGGCCAGCGACACCTCGTCGGATTCGAATCCCGCCACCGTCACCATCACGGTTGACCCGGTCAACGATCCGCCCGTCGCGAACTCACAGTCGGTATCGGCACTCGAAGACACGCCGAAACCCATCACCCTGACCGGCAGCGACATCGACGGTGACCCGTTGACTTTCGCCGTCGCGACCAGTCCCGCCAATGGAACCTTGACCGGGACACCGCCGAATCTGACGTATACACCGGACCCGGACTACACGGGTCCGGACAGCTTCACCTTCACCGCGAACGACGGAACCGTCGACTCGACGGCAGCCCTGGTGACCATCACGGTGAATCCGGCCAATGACCCGCCGACGGCCAATAGCGATCTCGTCGTGACGGACGAGGACATCGCCAAACCCGTTACCCTCACCGGCAGCGATCCGGATGGCGATCCACTGACGTTCAGCATCGCGACGAATCCCTCCAACGGCACGCTGTCCGGGACACCGCCGTCGGTAACCTACACCCCGGACGCCGACTTCAACGGTGCCGACAGCTTCACCTTCGTCGCCAATGACGGGACGATCGATTCCAGCCCGGCCGCGGTGGACATCACCGTCAACCCGATCAACGATCCGCCGGTGGCCAATCCGCAGTCGGTCTCCACGCCGGAAGACACCCCCACCGGCATTACCCTGACCGCCAGCGACGTCGAGGGCAATCCACTGACCTACAGCATCGGCACCGGCCCGGCCCACGGCGGCCTCACCGGCACGCCGCCCAATCTCACCTACACGCCCGATGCCGACTACAACGGACCCGACAGCTTCACCTTCAGGGCCAACGACGGTGGAGCCGACTCCAATTTCGCCACCGTCAGTATCACCGTCAGCGCCGACAACGACCCGCCGGTGGCTGATCCGCAAAGCCTCAATACCGACGAGGACACCGCCCTGCCCATCACCCTCACCGGCAGCGACCTGGACGGCGACCCACTGAGCTTCGCCATCGTCACCCAGCCATCCAGCGGCGTTCTCAGCGGCACACCGCCCAACATCACCTACACGCCCAACCTGAACTTCAGTGGCGCCGACAGCTTCACCTTCAAGGCCAACGACGGCACCGAGGACTCACCGGCGGCCACGGTCGGCATTACCGTCAATCAGGTCAATGACGCCCCGGTGGCCAACAGCCAGTCGGTCTCCACCCCCGAGGACACCGCCCGGGCCATCACCCTGAGCGGCAGTGATGTCGATGGCGATCCGCTGACGTTCAGCGTCGATACCGGGCCGGCGAACGGCAGCCTGAGCGGCACCGCCCCCAACCTGACCTACACGCCGGATGCGGATTACAACGGCCCGGACAGCTTCACCTTCGTCACCAACGACGGCACCGTGGACTCGACGCCAGCCACCGTCACCATCACCGTCGGCGCGGTCAACGATCCGCCCACCGCGAATGCGCAAAGCGTCAATACCGACGAGGACATCGCCCTGCCCATCACCCTCACCGGCAGCGACCTGGACGGCGACCCACTGAGCTTCGCCATCGTCACCCAGCCATCCAGCGGCGTTCTCAGCGGCACACCGCCCAACATCACCTACACGCCCAACCTGAACTTCAGTGGCGCCGACAGCTTCACCTTCAAGGCCAACGACGGCACCGAGGACTCACCGGCGGCCACGGTCGGCATTACCGTCAATCAGGTCAATGACGCCCCGGTGGCCAACAGCCAGTCGGTCTCCACCCCCGAGGACACCGCCCGGGCCATCACCCTGAGCGGCAGTGATGTCGATGGCGATCCGCTGACGTTCAGCGTCGATACCGGGCCGGCGAACGGCAGCCTGAGCGGCACCGCCCCCAACCTGACCTACACGCCGGATGCGGATTACAACGGCCCGGACAGCTTCACCTTCGTCACCAACGATGGCACCGTGGACTCGACGCCGGCCACCGTCACCCTCACCGTCAGCGCCGCCAACGATCCTCCCGCCGCCAATGCGCAGGCCATCTCGACGCCCGAGGACACCGCCAGGGCCCTCACACTCAGCGGCAGCGATCCGGACGGCGATCCACTGTCGTTCGCCATCGAGTCCAACCCGTCAAACGGCAACCTCAGCGGGACACCACCGAACGTCACCTATACCCCGAATGCCAACTTCAACGGCGGCGACAGCTTCACCTTCAGCGCCAACGACGGCACCTTGGACTCCACACCGGCCACCGTCACCATCACGGTCGACCCGGTCAACGACCCGCCCGTGGCCGACCCGCAGTCCGTGTCCACCCCCGAGGACACGCCCCAGGCCATGACGCTGACCGGCAGTGACGTGGATGGCGACGCGCTGAGCTTCGCCATCGCCACGGGACCGGCCAACGGTTCACTCAGCGGCTCCGCGCCGAACGTGACCTACACACCGGACCTCGACTACACGGGACCCGACAGATTTACCTTTACCGCGAACGACGGCGCCGTCGACTCGGCCGCTGCCACCGTGAACATCACCGTCGGCGCGGTCAACGATCCCCCCACCGCGAATGCGCAGAGCGTCGGCACCGACGAGGATACCCCCCTGCCCATCACGCTCACCGGCAGCGATCCGGACGGCGACCCCCTGACCTTCACGGTGTTGACCCAGCCGGCCGACGGGGTGCTCAGCGGCTCGCCGCCCAATGTGACCTATACACCCAACACCAACTTCAACGGTGCCGACAGCTTCACCTTCAAGGCCAACGACGGCACCGAGGACTCGTCCGCGGCGACCGTCAGCATCACCGTCAACCCGATCAACGATCCGCCGGTGGCCAATCCGCAGTCGGTCTCCACGCCGGAAGACACCCCCACCGGCATCACCCTGACCGCCAGCGACGTCGAAGGCAATCCGCTGACCTACAGCATCGGCACCGGCCCGACCCACGGCGGCCTCACCGGCACTCCGCCCAACCTCACCTACACGCCCGATGCCGACTACAACGGACCCGACAGCTTTACCTTCGGGGCCAACGACGGGCAGGCGGATTCCGATCAGGCAACGGTGACGATCGAGGTCGACGCCGTCAACGACCCCCCCAAGGCCGAGGATCAGAACGTCGTCACCGACGAAGACCAGGAGTTGCCGATCTCGTTGACCGCCGGCGACGCGGAGGGCGATGCGCTCACGTACAGCATCGTCACACCGCCGGCCAGTGGTGCCCTGAGCGGCACACCGCCGGGTGTGTTCTACCAGCCCAGCCTGAATTTCAACGGCGCCGACAGCTTCACTTTCAAGGCCAACGACGGCACCGAGGACTCAGCCCCTGCGACGATCGCCATCACCGTGAACCCGATCAACGACCCGCCGGCCGCCACGCCGCAGTCCGTCTCCACCCCGGAGAACACCCCCAGGGCCATCACCCTGAGCGGCAGTGATGTCGATGGCGACCCGCTGACGTTCAGCGTCAATACAGGCCCGGCGAACGGCAGCCTGAGCGGCACCGCCCCCAACCTGACCTATACGCCGGATACCGACTACGACGGCCCGGACAGCTTCACCTTCGTCACCAACGACGGCACCGTGGACTCGGCGCCGGCGACGGTGAGCATTACCGTCAGCGCCGGCAACAATGCGCCGGAAGCGACCTCCCAATCGGTTGATACCGATGAAGACACGCCACTGCCCATTACGCTTGCAGGCACCGACCCGGATGGCGATTCGCTGACTTTTGAAATCACTTCGCCGCCCAGCCACGGAGCACTCTCAGGCACGCCACCGAGTGTGACCTATACACCCGACCTAGATTACTTCGGCACCGACAGTTTCCAGTTCATCGCCAATGACGGACTGGAAGATTCCGTTCCGGCCATCGTGAGCATCACGGTGAACCCGATCAATGATGCGCCCGTTGCCGTCAACGAAAGCATCGACGTGGACAAGGGCGAAACGGCCACCACCCTGGTGGGCGGCGGCTCGAGCGTGCTGGATAACGACTCGGATATCGAGGGCCATACCCTCACGGTGAACACGACCCCGGTGGATCCGCCGAATCGGGGATCACTGCTGCTGAACGCCGACGGAAGCTTCAGCTACACGCACGACGACAGTGACAACTTCGCGGATTCGTTCCAGTACGAGGTCTGCGACAGCGGTACGCCGTCCGAATGCGATGTCGGCACCGTCATGATCACCGTCGATCCGGGCGATTCCGACACCATCAGCAAGGATGGATTCGAGACTCCGTAAGCAGTGCCAACCTGAAAGCGATCACGCCGGCCCCGGTGCGGAACGTTTGGGTCGAATATCCCGGACGCTTACGTGTTCGATTCGATTCCCGCTCTGAACGCAGCGGTCACCAGCCGGTTCACTCCGGGTTTGTGCCGCGATCCGACTGCGCGGCTGCGGCATCGAGTGCTTCGCAGGCCGCCACGCTGTCCAGGGCCAGCCGCTGGATGGGAACGATGCCCTGCTGCCCGATCGATTCGATATCGAACGTCACCGTTCCGTTCTCGCAATCGGCGAACTCCACGGTGATGGTGCCATCAGGCACCTGTACGGGGTTCGGCTCTGCCTGGTTGAACACACCACCAGTGGTCTTTTCGATATCCAGGACCGCCTGATTCCCGGAGTAGTCACCAAAGGCGGTCAGCCAGCGGTGCCCCGGCTCGCCCAGCTGCGCGGTCACCGACCCGGCCGGGCGGGCGGTTTCGTAGGTGAACCAGGAAAGGAACATCTTTCCGATCGCCGGGAACACATTGATGAAGAACCCCTGTCCACCGGTATCCGGATTGAACCAGGCGTCATTCAGTCCCTCGTTGATCCGGAAATCGGCAACCCCTTCGGGCCGGGACACTGCGGCGACCCGCGATTGCGGGGCCTGCTGGGCGGTTGACGCGGCAGCGATGAGTTCGTCGCACCAGCTGATGTTGTCGTCACCCAGACGCTGGATCGGCACCACGCCGGAAATGCCCACCGACGGAATGGCGAACGCGACGCTCCCTTCCCCGCAGGTAGCGAAGCGCAGCGTGATGGTTCCATCGAGCGTCTGCACCGGGCCAGGCTCCGCCGAGTTGAACACCCCGCCCGAAGTCTTTTCGATGTCCAGCGTCGCGACACCATCCTGAAAGTCCCCGAATGCGGTCAACCACCGGTGCCCGGGACCGCCGAGATTGGCCTGCACCGACGAATCAGGCCGTTCCAGGTCATAGGTAAACCACGCCAGGAATACCTTGCCGATGTCCGAGAAGACGTTGATGAAGAAACCCTGCCCGCCGGTAACCGCGTTGAACCAGGCGTCGTTGAGCCCCTGGTTGAACGGAATACCGGGGCCATCGGTGATCTCGATTTCAACACCGGCCGAGCAGTTGTTTCCGACATCGGTTTCCCCGATCACGGCATCCACACAGGCACCCACCCAGTAAAACCCCGGTTCGATCAGGGTGGTCGTGACCACCGTGTCGTCGAAGCTGCCGCCGCCCGCGATGCCCGGCACCTGCGAAGTACGGATATTCGAATCCCCGAGCGATATCACCGCGTCGGTGGAAATCAGGTAGCGCAACTCGGTCGGGGCAGCCGCATCGGGACCGGCATTGCGCACGGTCGTCGACAGGGACAGTACGTCTCCGAAATCAACCGTCAGCGGGTCGGGGGTCGGCGGGTCGACGCTGAGGTCGGTTTCAGCCGTGGAGGCGCAAGTCAGTTCCAGGTCGTACGCGAGCATGCGCGCTGGATTCGCCGTCGTCACCCAGGCCGTATACTGCCCGCCGTCCTGAATCCCGAACTCGACTCGGGAGGTCAGCATGTCGCCGGCATCGTCGTTTTCCGCCAGCACCTCTCCCATCGAATCGGTCAGATAGAGATAGCCATCCCCGTCAAACGCCACATCGATGGTTACCAGATCACCACCATTGGCGGCGAAGACATGGGACCTGGCCAGATAACCAGTGCCGCGGGGGCTGTCGTCACAATCCTGTGAATCGAGTTGCTGTGCGCTCAACTGTCCGCACTGGGTCGCAACGACGGCGCAGGCATTGGTGTTTTCATTGACCGTCAGGGGAACGGCCGCGGAACAGTTATTGGCCGTGTTTTCCTCGTTCGGTACCGCGTCCACGCACAGACCGACCCAGTAGTTTCCGGCGCCCAGTGGCGCCGCGACGTCCGCCTGCACGGCACTCAGACCTCCGCCTGCACCCAGCGCGCCCTGGGGTAGCGAAGCGAGAACCGTATCCGAAGCTTCGATGACGTCGTCACTGGAGAGCAGGAAATAAACGGTGGTCCCGGCACTGTCTCCCGGTCCCTGATTGCGGACGGTGGCGGAAAGGATCACGTTCTGTCCGGGCATCACCGAATCGGGGGCCACCGATGGCGAATCGATAACGAGATCGGCACCGGGCGCCTGGACGCAGGCCAGGGTCAGCTCGAAGTCCGGCTCCAGGGCCGTTTCTTCGGTCGTCGTCCAGATTGTCCAGGTTCCTGCGGCATTCAGTGTATTCTCGATGCGCGAACGCAGCACATTATCGTCATCGTTATCGTTTTCGGCCACCACGACCCCGGATGGATTGACGAGGTAGAGATAGCCATCCAGGGTCCACTCGGCGGTTATCGTCACCTGGTCGCCCGACGACCCTTCGAATGAATGCTTTTTCGCCAGAAAACCCGTGCCTCGCGGACTGTCGTCACAATCGCCGCTGGTCAGGCTGCTGGCCAGGGTCTCGCCACACTGGATCGGAAGATCCGTGCAGGCATTGGTGTTCTCACTGACGGTAACGGGAACCCCGCTGGAACAGTTGTTTCCGGTGATGAACTCCACCCCATCGGGATCCACACAGGCGCCAAACCAGTAGTTCCCGGGAGCTGGCTGTGGGGCGACGAAGATGCCGGTCTCCTGAGTCGCATTCGCAGCCAGCCCGTCGACATTGTCGATGCCCTGGAGCATGTCACTCGTGGTGATCGTGGAATCGCTGGAGAGATAGAATCGTATTTCGGTCGCCTGTGACGACGCGGTACCCTGATTGCGGACCCGCGCGAAAAGATCCGTGAATTCGCCTTCATTCCACGAATCCGGATTCGCACTGACTTCATCCACGACCAGATCCGGAAGATCGTCGTCCAGTATCTCGACCGGCGTGCCTGAAGAACAGTTGTTGCTTGTGGAAAACTCCTTGTCGACCACATCCGCACAGGCGCCTATCCAATAGCTTCCGGGCTCCGCGGTAATCGCGCTCTGGGTCTGGTTCAACCAGCGCTCACCACCTGCGATCGGCGGAATCGCAGCCGTCACGATGTCAATGTCACCGGAGGAAATCGTGGAATTCCCAGACAGTTTGTACCGCAGCGTCGAAGCCGACGATTCCTGTGTTCCCCGGTTGTCCACGGCTGATTCCAGAGAGACGGTCTGGCCGCTGGGAAACGTGTTCGATCCCACGGACACGGGCAACACGGCAAGGTCGATATCCGGAATGCTTATTTCCATGGCCGATGTGCAATCATTCAGCGGATTGACATCTTCCGGATCCTCATCAACGCAGGCCCCGACCCAGTACGTGCCGGGCGGTTTGACCACGGTACCGAAACCCTGAAGATTGGAGCCACTGCCCGGACCCAGTGACGAAATCACTTGTGAATCAATGACTTCATCCGTCGTGGAAATGGATGCGTCGGAAGAAAGATAGTATCGAAGCGTTGTGTCGGACGTGGCGACGGAACCGATATTGAAAACCTGGACATTGATGGTGATTTCTTCGCCCGAGGCCAGCACGATCGGAGAAACCACGCCAATCGTGACTTCACGGTCAGGCCCGGCTCCGGCGAGAACCAAGCCCGGCAATACGGCGAATGCCAGGATGGAAAGGCCACACCGAAGAGAGCGATTGTAGCGGTCTGTCGTCATAACCCCCGAACATTCCAGAGCCGAGCCACCACTGAAGTCTAGCAGTTGCCTGGAATTTCTGAGGTCAGTCGCTGAAATTGAACGGCAAGATTTCGACCTGTGGGCCGGTACCGCAATTGTTGTAACTGTCTATTTCATCGTCGACCGGAAGGACACATGCGATGAGCCAGTACAATCCCGGAACCGCGCCCGCATCCTGAAACAGATCGACCTCGGACCGTCGGCCGGGCTGTATGGCCTCTACCTCGACTTCCGCGAAAGGCAGGTCCGATGGATCAGGTTCCGAATGCTCGGAGAGATAAAACACGAGCCGGGTAGCCGTCGACCGCGCAGCGCCCGCATTGGCAACCTGAGCGTAGAAATCCACTTCGACGCCTTCATTCCAGGATTCGGGGCGCACCGCCACCCGATCGATCACCAGATCCGGAAATCGATCTTCGACGATGGCGAGCTGGTATCCAGCGGAGCAATTGTTGTCCACCGGAATCTCCCCGACGACCTCTCTGACGCATGCACCGACCCAATAGTCTCCGACACGACCGGTGACGGGTGTCGAAACCGGATGCGACCAGGACTCCCCCGGCTCCAGGCCGGGAACCGCATCCGTACCGAGCAGTGAGTCGCCGGACGTGATATCGGGGTTTCGCGACAGGTAGTAAAACAGTTTCCCCGGTGCCGAAGCGCCCTTCCCCTGATTGAGGACTTTAGCCCGGAAAATCACGGTGACTCCGGAAACGATACGCGCTGGCCGGGTTTCGACATGTGAAACGACGAGATCCATTCGCGAACCGCGGATTTCGACGCCACGCGAGCAGGAGCGGTAGAAGGCCGCATCAGCGACGACCGATTCGGTCGCATCCGGCCAGGTGCAAAGGAACAGCCATTGACTTCCGGGCGTGACGATCAGGGGCTGATGCCAATTGAAGCCGACGCCACCCTGAGGATCGAGTTCGGGCACGTTCCCCCGGTAAATGATCTGGTCGTCCCCGGTCACGCTCGCATCCTCGGATCGAACCACGTACCAATGGTGTTTACTGGATCTCGCGCTCCCGGAATTGCGAATCCAGCTTCGCAGGTTCGCTTCCCCGCCTTCGAGAACATGGACCTCGTTGAGCAGCTCGAGCTCGGCGCTCAGCTTCGTTGCTTCCGGGTTTTCCAAGGCCATGGCGACAGGCTGGCCTGCGAAGAGCGCCATGATGAGTGCGGCACCGGGCCCCACCAGCTCCTTTCCGTTTGCCATGGAAGCCTCCCAGCACGGAAACGATTTGCCAGCAAATGACCAGCATCACTGGCGCATTAACGTGTGAACGTTTCACACCCGCTGAACGCTGAAAAGCGGTTGCAGACGCAGGAATAACTTAAACCGGATGGGACCCGCCTGTCATGCGGTTTCTAGTCGGCGGAGCGGTTCGGCGCCTCGAGTCGCGCTCGAACCCCCGCGAGCTGACTCGCGGGGGTCGAAGCGTCAATTTGTTCTCAAACGGGGTCTCAGAACGTCACGTCGACGGAATCGGAACAGTTCACCGATCCTGTTTCGCAGACCCGATAGCTCGCGGACTTGGTCTTGTTGTGGACGTCATTGTCGACATACTCGCCATCGTTCTCCGTCGTGATCAGAAGCGCGCCGTCGCGCCAGATTTCGACGAAACCACTGAGCGCGCCACCCCAGGTCAGGGTCGCTGACTTGGTGCCGCGATACTTGTCGCCGGAGACCTGCAAGCTGATGGGATTCTGCTCGACGGCACTGACCTCAACGGCGCGATTGACGAACTGGCTCGCTTCCGCGTCGTCAGCGATGGTCAAGGTGACCTCGTAGATTCCCGCGTCACTGAATACATGGGTTCGCTGAACACCGTGAACGACGGGGCTGCCATCGCCAAAATCCCATGCATATTCTGTGATCACGCCATCGGGATCCTGGCTTGGAGAACCATCGAAACTGCAATCCAGACCGGTGCAACTGAACTCGAAGTCCGCAATCGGGGGCTGATTGGGCGGCGTCACGGACAGGCTGGTGGACGCGCTGGATTGAGCGCCATCATCGTCGGTGACCGTCAGCATTACCGGGTAGTCTCCGCCAGTGGCATAGTCATGAGACTGCACGGCGAAGGTATCGCTCGAACCGCTTCCATCCCCGAATGACCACTCATACAAGGCAATCGTTCCGTCTGGGTCGGAGCTGGCGCCGGCATCGAATGAACACGAAAGCCCATCACAGGTGACCGAGAAAGCGGCTACCGGATCCGCGTTCCCCTCCGCCACGGTAATGAACTGTGTTTCCTGGGCGCTGAGGCCGTCGTTATCCAGTACGGTGAGAACGACCTGATAGGTGCCCGCACCGGCAAACGCATGGGCCGGGCTGATGCCCGAGGCGCTGGATCCATCACCCCAGTTCCATTGGTACGACACGATCGAGCCGTCCGCATCGGAGCTCTCGGTCGCGTCGAAAGCACATTGCAAATACTCGCAACTGGCGTCGAATGCCGCAGTGGGCGGGGTATCCCCACCGCCACCATCGCCGCCGTCGTCGCCACCCGGCACGATTCCATCGAAATGCGTGGAGACTTCGGGCCAGATCAGCGACATTTTCACGCCGGAATTGAAACATCCCCCATGGTGGTGAAGCGCGGTAACGCGATGATTATCAGCCAACAGCACCGGTGAGCCCGAACTTCCACCCCAGGTATCGCAGTAGTAGCCGTAGTCGGTGCCGCTGGTATTTCCGTCTTCGTTTTCCGAATCGATCTCACACAGGCCACCGAGATTCATATCGCTCTCGATCGCCAACTGCTTGGGATTGCCCCCGCCGTGCTGAGGAATGTAGATCCGGTCACCCCGAGAAGCCTGGGAAATGTCCAGACCCAGGTAGCCGAAAGGCTCGATGGAATCAAAATTGGCGACGGTGAACAAGGTGTAGTCCAACGCGCTGCTGGTTGCCAGCAACGTTCCGCCAGACACTTTCACGGGAGTCGAAACCTCACTGTACTGGCAGCGCAGTCGCTGGTAGTCAAACCAGACTTCGGTGGCCGACAGCAGGTCCTGATTCTCGATGCAGTGATGGTTGGTGAACAGACGGTTGCCCGCACCGACCCGCCAAGCCGTGCAGGCGATACTGCCGGACACGATGATCTTGGCCACGGGCCAAGAGTGATCGAATTCCGCCGGGTGGCTGTTCTCGTAACAAGCGACATGCTGCCGGTCATACACACCGCAGGTCGATTCCGGAACCGGCTTGTTTTTGCTGCCCGACGCTTCGAGCGACGAAAACGCGTCCAGGCTCGAGACGCCACCAGTTTCGATGTCATTCCCGGGAAGCCCCACCATGTAATAGTCGATGGAAACCCGTTGCTTCAATGCACTGGGCGCCTTCGACTTGCCTGCAGCCGGGTTCGGCTTGGTTGCGACGACACGCACGATAGCCGAATCACCGCTGATGGACATGGCGGAAAACCGGCTGCGCCCGTCATCGCCTTCGCGCGGGTCGGCCGTGTAATCCGATTTGCGGCTCTCGGAATAACGGTAGACCTCGGTGCCCAGGGGATTGGACACTTCGACGGACCAGCCTCTGGGCAGTCGAAACGTCGCGAAATGAATCTTGATAAAACTGGCGCCGGGGTGATGGATTTCCCAGTCTGCGTGGGGGTTGCCATCGGCTGAAATCATTTCAACATGCTCATCAACGCGTTCGGCAATTCGAACCGACTGAGGTCGATCTGCGGCAGTATTCAGCTGCCCTTGGAAGGAGAGGGCTGGGGTCGTTGCCAGTCGGGGGGCTTTTTGAGACGCGTGAGCGCCTTCAGCATAGGCAAACGGAATCAGGAGCAGTGCGGCGATCAAGCCGCCACGGAGAGAGAAATTCATGGCCTAAACATCCCTGTCGGAGCTTCAACATGGCCGGAATCCCCCCCGGGTTCCTCACTAAAAAGCCGCGCATTTAATCACAGTGAAACGACGGTTTCAACAGCAATCGGTATCGGATTTACCGGCAGTCGGGTGACCCGATTTGCGACGGTGTCGAAATAAAAAAGTGGCCTACCCTGGCCAAATTCACGGAACGAAGACTTTTCGCTCCACCAACTATCCAAGTAGTTGCAGGATTAAAAAACCTTGCTAATTACTTGATCGCAATGCAATTCTGCTCCAGGCGACCCCGGAATGTCAAGAGAGCGCACTCGCTCAGGCGCACCTGTTGGCTCTGTCCTGTCACAAGAAGACACATTCTCAGCGCTTTTCGAGTGGAAAAAAACACATCCCTCTCCTATTCTGAAAGTAGATACCAACTTTCTACCGAAACTCCTGTAGTTGGTATTGACGAAGCGAAAATCCTGCGGCTCTACCCAGGGATGAAGCACGACACGAACGGATTCGAAACCAGACAGGTGTTTCGTATTCGTCGAACAGTGTCAAGAGTAGTGTTGAACTTGGGTTACACCACCGCCGTTTCAACGCGCGAAATCGCCTCGCCGATTTGACCGCAGAGGGTACCCAAGCAGTCGAGAGTCGACCAGGCTGGGCTCATCTTCGGATGAACACGGCTGGGGCACGGACTGCCGGAAGGGGACACAAGGTCAAAAAAGGACAATCTCTCGTTCGATAAATGTCGGACTTTACCTTTAATTGGGCAGAGCCGAGTGCGCTGCATGGCCAGTGAAGCCAAGGGGGGGGAAGGCGCACCGAAAGGGAGAGAGACTGATGAATCTACCAGATTCCTGTTGCCTCAATAGGGCGCGTAGAAGCCTTACTCGGGCCGCGATAGCTTTCGCGGCCGTTCTCATGCTACCAAGTCAGAGCCTGGCTGGAGTACTCGACAGTTGCGGCGGATCGATCAGCGGACTCGACAACGCTCCGGTTCCGTTGTTCGTCAGTGATCTGCCGCAGCAGATCAGCATCATGATCATTCCACAAGTCGGCCTGTCCAGCCTCGATATGGATGCCGAGACGCTGGAACACGCGCTGACCTGCGCAAACACGGGCAGCGGCCCGGGCGATGAAGTTCCCTGTGCCTCTGGCAATGACCAGGACGCCACGACGACGACTGTCACTCCGATTTCGTTCGTGTCGGTCAATACGTCGGGAACTCCTGTCAATACGCCACCGGGCGGCGTCGTGGAATGTCAGTTGGATCCCGTGACGCCCGCGGTCGACAATGGTGACGGCACGGTCACCTTCCATTTCGACGACGCGTCGGAAGAACTGATCACCCAGGGCGGATGCTGGATCGAATATGTGGGCTCCGTGGATGACAAGGGCACGGACATCAACCCACTTCGCCTGACCCAGGCATTCCAGGTAACCGGCAACTGTGACGACGGATCCCAGGAAGGACTTCCCGGAACCGCCCGGGGCAGCCAGGCGGTCACGCTCCAGGAGCCCATCTGCATTCCGGAAGTCGAGGTCTGCGTGGCGGTGGATACCGATGATGACGGCAGCTTCGCCGACGAGGAATGCATCGACAAGAACATCGGCCTCAATCAGCGCATCGGCGAAAATGGCGATGCCAAGGCCTACAAGTTCTTCGTCGAGGGCGATCTGGGTTCCAATCAAGACGGTTCCAGCGACGATCTGGCCGGTTGCGTCGTCGTCGAATGCGACGAAAACGGCGAAAACTGTGGCGATCCTCTGACCGATCCGTTTGGATTGAATAGCCAGGAAACGCTTCCGCTCGACGCCTACATGACCGACGGCCTCGATGAATGCTCCGCCCAGCGGGATACGCGCACTTACAAGATCATGTGCGACACCTGCGACGGATTCGATATCGACTCCATGTCGGAACCGGACACGGCATCCGTGGATTGCGTGGATTGTGCGGTTCAGATCGAAAAGACGTCCACCTGCGATCAGGGTGCCAATTACGGCGAATCCTGCATCGGCTGGGAAAACATGGATCCGGCTGACTATGAAACGGGTTACCGGTACGTCATTTCGAATACCGGTGATGTGGACCTGGGTTCATGCACGCTGGACGACACCCTGGTGAACATCAACATGCAGGGCATCACGCCGCTCGATGTCGGTGAGAGCACGACGGTTTACTTCCCGGCCGGCGGCAGCACCTTTGCCGAATGCCTGAATGTCGATGGCAACAACCTGGCCATTGCAGACTGCCTGTGCCTGCCGACTGTGGATGGACAACCACTCACGATCGAGGACGGCGAAGTAGACTACCGCGTTGGCGAGAACGACAGCGGAGTCACCTTCGGCATTTGCGATACCAATGATCAGGATGACGCCGCCATCGAGTGCCAGAGCGTCGACCTGGGTATCTCCAAGATCTGCGCTGAGCAGGACCTCGAAGGCGACAACGCCGTCACGGTTACCATCAACAACGACGGAACGGCGCCGCTGAACAACTGCTCGGTCACCGACACGCTAACCGCGCTTGATTGCGAAGGCGGAATCGACGAGGCGGACTTTGATCTGGCTCCCGGAGCTGAAATCAACTGCACGGGCACCGTGAGCGATCTTACGACCAATACGCTCAATGAAGTCTCGGTGACATGCGACATCGGCACGACCGAAAAACAGGTCAGCGCTGATGCGGATGACATGTGCGAAGTGCCGGGCGACTGCATCACGCGGACACCGGGGTTCTGGAAGAACCACGGCCACGTGGCGCTTGAGTTCATGCCTGTCGATGTGTGCGGCGTGACCCATACTTCGGTCGAGTCGTTCAACACCAGTGGGCCACTGCCTGCGGGTGAGGGTTCGACGGTCGAAGACATGTGTGTCAGCGGCAAGGAAGCAAAAGATCACGAGCCGCCGACCAGCATGACGCAACTGCAACTTTACCGTCAGTGCACGGCGGCCGCGCTGAATCTTTCAGCCAGTCGGGCAGGCGGCGGAAGCTGCGACCGCGAACATATCGAGCGATTCAGCGAGTGCTGCGGTTTCGTCGAAGGTGACAGCCTCTGTGGCAATGCACCGACCGAAGCCGAAATCAACGCCTCCGGCTGCATCGGGGATCTGGATGATTTCAACAACTCCGAAGATTCACTCGATCCGTTCGGCCCATTCGTGAACCCGGGACCGGCCAGTTCGCAAGAGTGCCGGATCGCCGGCAAGAACGGCGAACTCAACGACCGCGATCATGGCCCCCGAAGTGGTGGCGGACCGAAGTCGGTCGCGGGCAAATCGGACGCAGCCGAGTAAGCCGTAGCGACATTCCCGACGGGGGTTCGCAAGAACCCCCTGACGGAAGAACCTCAAACCGGCGGCAATTGCCGCCGGTTTTGTCTCTGGAGCGCCCACCGACTCCACCTGGGGATCAAGCACGTGGACTCCGGATATCGGGCCGAAAGACTGGCTGCACCGTCGAACCAGGCAAATCCATTCAAACTCAAGGGAGACCTGAACGTGACCAAATCCAGTTTCTTCTACCTGTCCGTGCTGTTGGTGAGCTTCCTGTTCTCTCCCACGGCATTCGCCGCCAGCACCAAGTCCGAAGTGCTGGCCTTGAAAGAAGAAGTCGCCCGCCTCAGGGAAGGCCAGGAATCGATCCAGAATGATCTCGCGGAAATTCGCAAGCTGCTGGAGGAAGGCGCCCGCCCCGCACCCTCCGCCCCGCAGGCGCCTACCTTCCAGGAACGGGAAGTCTCCATCCGTGGCGCGTCTGTCAAGGGCGACCCCGAAGCGGCGTTGACCCTGATCGAGTACAGCGACTATCAATGTCCGTTCTGTTCCCGCCACGCCCGTCAGACGATGCCGCAGTTGCTGGAAAATTATATTGAACAGGGCAAAGTCAAATTCGTCATGCGGGAGTTTCCGATCGCGGGCTTGCATCCTCGCGCACCGGCGGCTGCCCAAGCGGCCCTCTGCGCGCGAGATCAGGGGCGATACTGGGAGATGCACGACATCCTGTTCGCCAATCAACGGCAGATGTCCGACGAGAACCTCCAGGACTACGCAGAAGAGATTGGCCTGGAGGCCAGCGCATTCTCCGCTTGCCTGGAAAGCGACAAGTACATGGCGCAAGTGGAAGCCGACATTGAAGAAGGCAAGTCCATGGGCGTCAGAGGAACGCCGAGTTTCGTGCTGGGATATACAGATACGGAGAATCCGGACAACGTCAAAGCCGTACGTTTCGTGCGCGGGGCGCAAAGCTATGACAATTTTGTTCGCGTGATCGAAGAACTGCTCAAAGACGAACCGGAAGGAGATTCAGCACCCTGATTCGTCGCAGCCAGCGTCCGCTTGACCGCCAGTCCCTACTTGCCGCACACGGCGCCCGGCCGGGCGCCACGCGTCGTGGGCCGCTCCAGGCAAACCTGCGGGGACCAGGGAAATTTGCCGGTGACGGCAGGAACCCGCACAGCACGTCCCGGCTTCGCGCCCCGAACCAGGACGGTAGCGTGGCTGAAGCACTGCCCGGCCGGCCGGGGATGGCCGGCGGCCGGCGATTCAGGACGTGGGCTGTGCGGGCCTGATTAAACGCAGCACCCGGCGCACCGGCCAGGCCAGCCAGTGAGCGGCGCGCCCGGCTGACCAGCGGCAGACGCGGACGAGAACGGCCGGCCACGCCCGCATCGCATCCAGCCAGGTGTAAATGGTCGGCAGAAAGACCAGGCTGACCACGGTCGAAAACAGCAAACCGCCGACGATCGCACGCGCCATGGGAAAATACGGCGGGCCATCTCCACCCAACTGGGTGGTGCCGATGCACAGCGGAGTCAGCCCCAGCACCGTGGTTCCCACCGTCATCAGGATGGGCCGGAGACGATCGTTGCCGGCCTGCACCAGCGCCTCGTCCCGGCCCAGGCCTTGCAGCCGCAATTGATTGACGTGGTCGATCAGCACGATGCCGTTGTTCACCACCACGCCGATCAGAATCAGGATGCCGATCATGCTCATGATGGAAAACGTCGTGCCGGTGGCGAGGAAGAACCAGTAGACGCCGACGATGGAAAACAGGATGGTGCAAACCATGCTGACCGGGTAGATCAGCGATTCGAACTGGGCGGCGAGCACGATGTAGATGATGGCGATCGCGAGGAGGATGTTGAACAGCATCTTCTGCATCGCTTCCGCGTCGTCGTCGAACCCACGGCCGAAGCTCCAGCTGTAACCCGCGGGGAGTTCAAGCAGGTTCATGCGCTGCTCAATCACTTCGCGGGCGCGATCGGACGAGATCCCGTCGAGGTTGGCCGTGATGTTGACGCCGGTCTGCCGGTCGATGCGCTGGATGCGGGCCGGGCTGGAATTGCGCTCGATTTCCACCAGCGCCATGAGCGGTATCGCGACACCCGCTTCATTGCGGATCTTCAGGTCCTTCAGATCGTCGAGGTTTTCCCGATCTTCTTCCCGAAACTGCAGACGCACCGATATTTCGCCTTCTTCGCCCTTGAATTCGCGCAGGTCGACGCCACGAATCGCGATGGCCACGGCTTCCGCCACCTGCTGGGTGGAAAAGCCCATCAGGTTCGCCCGTTCCCGGTTGACCCGTACCTGCAGTTCCTGGTCGCCAGCGGTGGTGCTGGCCACCACCCCGGTCAGGCCTTCCGCGCCAGACAACACGCGAATGACATCGTCGGCGAGGCCCCCGAGCACTTCGCTGGAACGGCCGCGCAGAACGATGCCCAGCTTTTCGTTGCCGCCGACCCGCTCGAAACTGAAACTGGGGCGGCCGATGGCGATTTTCGGCAGGTTGGCCAGGATGTCGTCGGTAATCTCCCGGGCGGAGCGTTCGGCTTCACTGTCGTCGGTGAGCAGTACCGAAGAAATCGCCTCCCCTTCTTCGTTGTAGTAGGTATAAACCGCGCTGATCTCGAATCGTTCCTGGTTTTCGTACAGGTAGTTTTCGATGGTGTCGACCGCCTGCTTGACCTTGTCCAGCGGATAATTGCCATCCAGGTGGTAGTTCAGGAACAGCTTGCGCGTGTCGTTCTGCGGGAACATGTCGGTTTCGACGAGGCTGATCGGAACCGCAACGGACGCCAGCGCCGCCAGCACGGCCAGCGAAGCCAACCAGCGATGGCGCATATTCCATCGAAGCAGGCGCACGTAGCGCCGTTTCAGGCGCTCGATCAGGCCGCTGCTGCGGCGCGCGGGCACCGGCAGCCGCGAGGCCACCAGCGGAATCAGCGTCTGGGCGATCAGCAGCGAAACCGAAAGCGAGACGACGATGGCCACCGCGACGTGGGTGAGGAAAATGGCGATCTGGTCCTTTTCTCCGAAAATGATCGGAAGGAATACCGCCGCGCTGGTCAAGGTGCCGGCCGCGACCGCCAGCCCGACCGCACGGACGCCCCGCAGGGCGGCTCCTTTCGGATCGTCGGGGGTGCGACCGCGCTCGGTGTGGATGCTTTCGCTGACGACCACCGAGTTGTCCACCAGCATGCCGATGGCCAGCATCAGCCCCATCATGGACAGAATGTTCAGGGACAGACCGAGAAAATACATGGCCCCCAGCGTGATGGTAATCGCCAGCGGAACCGCCAGGGACACCATCAGTGTCGTCGGCACATGGCGCAGAAAGAAGTAGAGAACCCCCAGGGACAACAGCGCGCCGACCAGTCCGGCTTTGAGCAGTTCGCTGAGCGACTCGGTCACGCCTTCCGCCTGATTCTCAAGAAAAAACAGCTGAATTCCATGCATTTCCGGGGTCTCGCCAATGCGGTTGACCTCGTCGAGCACCCGCTTGCCGACCTCTACCAGATTGGCGCCGTTCTCCTTGAAAATACTCACGCCGATGGCGTATTTGCGGTCGAGGTGCCGGGCGTAGTTACGCCGGCTGGAGTCGTAGGTGACCTCGGCGATGTCCTTCAACCGCAGACCGCTGTCGCTGATGATCAGTTCACCAATCTCACCGACACTGCGGAATTCACCGCGGGGATTGACCCGGTAGCGGATGCCACCGTCGCGGATCAGGCCCGCCGAATCGGAAAAATTCACCTGCTGCAGGCGCCGCTGCAGGTCGGCCAGATCGATACCGTGCGCGATTACCCGGTCGGCGTTCAGTTCGATGCGGATCTCCCGGGGCTCGATGCCCTGGAAGTCGACCCGGGCGACACCGGGGATGCGCTCCAGCGGACGCACCAGCCGCCGCATCAGCATGTCGTAGGCGGTGGACAGATCACGCTCGCTTGAAATTCGCAGGGTCAGTACCGGCTGGTCCGTCAGATTGAACTTCAGTACGTTGATCCGGCGCAGATCGGACGGCAGCTGATCGCGGATGGCCTCGATGCGCTCGCGCGCCTCCACCGCCTTCACCGCGACGTCGGATTCCCAGTCGAAGATCACTTCCAGACGCGCACCCGTCGCGGTGGAGAACGACTGCAGGCGCTTGATGCCGCTCAGGGTCGCGATGACTTCCTCGGCCGGCCGCGTGATTTCCCGCTCGACTTCGGCCGGCGTCGAACCCTGGTAGGGAATGTCGACCATGATGAACGGCACGTCCACGGCGGGAAAAAATTCCAGCGGCAACAGCCGGGTGGCAATCGCCCCGACGGCCAGCAGCGACACGAAGGCCATGATGACGGTGACGGGCCGCCGCAATGCGATCCGGGCCGGGCTCACGGCTCAGCCCCCCGCCGGCAGCGCAGAAGTGGAATCACGTGGCACGCGGGCGACGCCCCCGCCCGCTTCCGGATCCGCCGGGGCCGGCGCGTCAGCCCGACGGTCCAGCAGGGAATACATGACCGGCACCACCAGCAGGGTCAGGAAGGTTGAGGTCAGCAGCCCGCCCATCACGGTTACGGCCATGGGTGTGCGCATTTCCGCTCCCTCGCCCAGATCGAACGCCATCGGCATCAGGCCGAGCAAGGTGGTCAGGGTGGTCATCATGATCGGCCGCAGACGCAGGTGGGCTGCTTCGCGAATCGCCGCGATGCGCTCCATGCCACGTTCGCGCAACTGATTGATCAGGTCGACCAGTACGATGGCGTTGTTGACGACGATGCCGGCCAGCATGATCAGGCCGATGAACACGATGATACTGATGCGAGTGTCGGTCAGCACCAGGGCCGCGGCGACTCCGACCAGCGCGAGGGGGATCGAAAACAGGATCACGAAGGGGTGCAACAGCGACTCGAACTGGGCCGCCATGACGAGATAGACGAGAAACACGGCCAGGGCGAGTGCGAACAGCAGGGAACGGAACGAGGCCTGCATTTCCTCGCTCTGGCCGGTAATCCGCAAAGACAGGCCGTACGGCAGACTCATCCCTGAAACAAGGCCTTCGGCCTCCTCAACCGCGCTGCCGAGATCCCCGTACGCCAGGTTGGCCTGAATCAGCGCCACCCGTTCCTGCCCGCTGCGCCGAATTTCGGCCGGACCCTCGGCAACCTGAATCCCGGCAACCGCGGAAAGCGGCACCGGATGGTCACTTTCGGGGTTTACGATCAGTTCGCGTACCGATTCGATGGACTGGCGCTCTTCCTCGGCGACCCGTACCAGCACGTCGATTTTGCGGTCCCGCCAACTGTAGCGGGTGGCCACCCGGCCACGGATTTTGCCCACCACCTGGTCGGACACCTGTTTGACAGTCAGGCCCAGGGCGGCCGCGCGTTCCTGGTCGAAGAAGATCTGCACTTCCGGGTGGCCGCGCTCGACGCTGGACTCGACATCGGCGAACCGGTCCGAATCCCGCAGGCGCTTGACGACTTGGTCGCTGGCCAGGCGCAGGGACGCCAGATCGTAACCCTGGATTTCAATTTCCAGTGGCTTGTCGAAACTGAGCAGTTCCGGCGAGGTAAACGTGGCTTCCAGGCCGGCCGACTCCGTCACCCGGTCGCGCAAGCGGGTAATCAGGGACTCCTGCGCGTCGTCCGGCGCCGAGGGGTCCACGGAAATCAGCATACGTGCGATGTTTTCACCGCTCTCCGTCGGGTTGGCATCGATGCGGTTGCCCGAACCTGCCACTCCGAACACCAGTTCGGTATGCGGATCCGCCGCCGCCAGCCGTTGCAGGGAACCCTGCAGCCGGTCCGTTGCTTCCAGTGGCGTGCCGGGAGCGGCTTCCAGCATCACCTCGAACCGGCCCTGTTGCAGTTCCGGCACCAGTTCGGTACCGGTGTGCCGCAGTCCCAGCAGGGACAGGGCCAGCAGCGAAGCGGACAGCCCGAGCGTGACGGCCCGGTGATTCAGGGACCAGGCCAGCAGGCGTTCGTAGCGCCGTGCGAAGCTGTGCCCGAAACGGCTGGCGCCCGGCCGGATCACCCGGTCATCGTGGCCCCGCAGCGAAGCCATCATCGGGATCAGGGTCATGGCGACGAACAGCGAGAGGACCAGCGCGAAAGTGACGGTCAGGGCCTGGTCGCGGAACAACTGCCCGGCCACGCCGTCGACAAAAGCCAGAGGGAGAAACACCGCGATGGTGGTCAGCGTGGATGCGATCACGGCGCCGCCGACTTCGCTCGCCCCGAGACGGGCCGCGCTGACCCGGCCTTCCCCGGCCTGCCGGTAACGCGTGATGTTTTCGAGCACGACGATGGCGTTGTCGACCAGCAGTCCGGTGGCCAGCGCAATCCCGCCCAGCGACATGATGTTCAGGGTGATGCCACTCTGGCCCATGAGGAAAAATGCCGCCACGATGGAAACCGGAATCGACAAACCGATCGTGAATGTGAACCAGGCATTGCGCAGAAACACGAAAATCACCAGAACGGCCAGCAGACCACCGAGAATGGCCGCATTGACGACCTCGCTGACGGCCTGCCCGATGAAGACCGACTGGTCGTCCACCTTGCGGATTACCATGCCTGGCGGCAGCCCGTCTTCGACTTCCGCCACGCGCGCGGCCACGTTGCGGGCCACACTGACGGTGTTCGCGTCACCTTCCTTGTAGATCGCGATTTCCACGGCTTCCTGGCCGTTCATGCGGATGATCGCCTGGCGTTCACTGAATCCGGCGCGAACGTTCGCGATGTCACGCAGGTAAATCGGCCTGCCCTGCCCGGGCGCCACGACCAGGGTGCCAAATTCTTCCACCGAACCGAACTGGTTGATGGTCCGCACCAGAAACCGCTGCGTACCCTCTTCCAGCCGGCCCGCCGACACGTTGACATTCTCAACCGCCAACCGCTCGATCAGCGCCTGCAACGACAGGCCGAGCTGGGCCATCTTGCGCTGGTCGATTTCGATCTGGACTTCGTCCTCGAGTCCGCCACTGATCTTGACGGCCGCCACGCCCTCAACCGGCTCCAGGACCTTGCGGATTTCCTCGTCGCCGAACCGCCGCAGAATCTTGAGTGCGGCGGTGTCGTCGGCGGCACCACTGCCCTCCTCGAAAATCAGGCCATAGCGCATGATCGGGTCGGTGGCGGGATTGAAGCGCAACAGGAGTGGCCGGGACACCTCGAGCGGCAACTGCAGCAATTCCAGTTTTTCGCGCACCTCGAGCGCGGCCCGGTCCATGTCCGTGCCCCAGGCGAACTCCAGCATCACGTCGGACTGTCCGGTGCGTGACACCGACTTCACCGCGATGACGTTCTTCACCACGCCCACGGCTTCCTCCACCGGACGGGTGAGCAGCGTTTCGATTTCTTCGGGTGCCGATCCCTCATACTCGGTGCGCACGGTGAGAGTCGGATAGGACAGGTCGGGAAGCAGATTGACCGGCAGATCCTTCAGGGAAATCAGGCCAAACAGCACCAGCGTGACCGCGGCCATGGAAATGGCCACGTGCCGCCGGGTCGCCAGTTCAACGATCTTGAGATTCCGGCCGGACATGCGCTAACGGCCTCAGGTTCCGGGGCCGATGCCGCCGGACGGCCTCGAAACGCCCTCTCCCGGCTCGATGCCAACCACCTGCACTTTGACGCCTTCACTGAGACTGCCCTTGCCTGCGGTCACCACCCGTTCACCCGCATCAACGCCCTCGGTGACTTCGATGACGCCGTTGCGCTCGTAACCCAGCATCACGGCCCGGCGGCTCACGCTGTTGTCTTCGCCAATCACAAACACATGATTCCGTTCGTCTTCGGTGATCACGGCGGTGCGCGGAATGACCGGCACGTCCTCGCGCAGGTCGTACAGGATGTCGACCCGCCCGAACAGTCCCGGTTTGACGATGCCGTTCGGATCATCGACCTCGGCCGTCACGCGAAAGGTTCCGGTGTCCGGATCGATCACCGGACTGATGCGCGTCACCGTTCCGGTAAACAGTGTGCCCGGCAGCGCGTCCAGACGCACCGTGACGTCCAGGCCCGTGTGCAGCACGCTGAGTTCGCGCTCCGGCACGTGCAGCACCGCCAGCAGCGGATCGTAGCTGGTGATGCGATAGACCGGCTGATGGAGTTGAACCAGATTGCCTTCCCGGATCATGCGTTCAGCCACATAACCGGAAAGGGGCGCGCGGATCTCGGTGTAGCGAAGGTCGAGCCGGGCCAATGCCACCTGCGCTTTCTGAGCCTCGTACTCGGCACTCACGCGCTCGAAGTCCTCGGCGCTCACCAGTTGCTTGTTGAACAATTCCTGCTTGCGCTGAAACTCCATCTCCAAGCGCTTGAGCGTCGCATTGCTGCGTTCGAACTCCAGCCGGTAGCGATCCGGTTCGACCCGGGCCAGCAATTGTCCGGCTTCCACGTACTGGCCTTCCTCCGCATGGATCTTCAGCACCACACCGGTGATCTGCGACACCACGGTCGCCTGCTGGTCCGCCTCGATGGTCGTGGTTCCCGAATAGAATGCCGCCACGTCGTCATTTCGAACGCGTACCGATTCGACCGGTATCGCGGCATCTTCCGCCGGGTCTTCGTCATCGATGCTGCCGTTCGCCTGTGGCATGCAGCCTTGCAGCAACAGGCCCGAAACCAGCAGCCCTGCCAACAGAATCGCTGTGCCGCCGCGTTCCTCCACCGGTTCGATCCACCTCATGGTCATATGGGTATGCCCTGGTGTTATATTTCAGTAAAACACTAACACAGCCATGCAAGACCCGAATATGCCAGTCGTCATGCGCTGTGCCATCTCAAGGCATACCAAGCAAATTTCGAGCCAGCACAAGGGGAGCACAGCGCCTCACTCCGTCAGACGGCGTCCGGGCCGCGAAGGTTACATACAGCGCCGCTCCGCGCTTCGTTCGAAGACGTGTTCACGACGAATGCCTGGGGAGAGTCCGACTGGCGAGATCCAACACTAGTTGGCCGGCCTCGCCATGGGTTGCCGAAAAGCAAACCTCGCATTCCGGGCCGGATGGGTGCCTTGCATCGGTGGTCGCAAGGGCCGGTCAAATCGTTGGTTTGATCCGGCTCAGCGGGTATAATGGGCGACTGTTTGTACTGCACGGACGAAATCGGCAATGCGCTTCCTCTATCTGAGTCTCACGCTGCTGGCAGCGGCGCCTGCGGCCTTGGCCGACGGCGACCCGAAAGCCGGTGAAATGAAATCCTATACCTGTACCGGTTGTCACGGAATTCCGGGGTATAACAACGTGTACCCCACCTACAAGGTGCCCAAGATCGGAGGCCAGAACTATGAGTATCTCGTCTCCGCGTTGAAGGACTACCGCGCCGGGAACCGGGATCACGCAACGATGAAACTGCAGGCAGAAAGCCTGTCCGATGCAGACATCGAAGATATTGCCGCCTATTTCGCCTCTCTGGGGCCGGATGCCTGACACGCCATGAAGAACATGACCCACGCCCTAACCGCTTCCACGCTTTGCGTTCTGCTTTCCAGCCTGCCCCTGTGCGCGACCGCCGCCGGCGACCCTGCCAGCGGCCAATCCAAGGCGGCCACCTGTGAGGCCTGTCACGGCAAAACGGGTGAGTCGGTGGACCCGAACTACCCCAACCTCGCGGGCCAGCACGAAAGTTACCTGATCAAGGCCCTGTCCGATTACCGTGCCGGACGCAGGACCAACGCCGTCATGGCCAGCTTTGCGGCCAATCTCAGCAATCAGGACATTGAAGATCTGGCCGCCTGGTACGCCAGCCAGGACGGTCTGAAAGACCTGTCCATCAAATAGGAAGGGGAGCGGCCCTCAGGGCCAGACCCGGAACCCGGTCAAACCGCCGAATGCCCCTGCGCGCCCGGCGCGTAATACGGGTTCTGGCCGGTTTCGTGGTCGGTTGCATCCACCACCGCGGTAATTTCCGGAATCTTCTGGGTCAGGGTTTTCTCAATTCCCTGCTTCAACGTGACGTCGGCCATGCCGCACCCGTGGCAGCCACCGCCGAATTGCAGCACCACCTTCATGTCGCGGGTGATCTCCACCAGCGCCACACGGCCGCCATGGGAGGCCAGCGCCGGGTTGATTTCCGTTTCCAGCAACCATTCGACCCGCTCCTCGACGGGCGCGTCCGAGGCCGGTTCGTGTCCGCGAATACCGGGTGCCTTGATTGTGAGTTGACCGCCGGTGGAGTCGGTGTCGAAGTCGATGCTGGCCTTTTCGAGCCAGCGCTCTGAATCCGCCGCAACGAACAGATTGAAAGCCGGCAGTTCAATCACACGGTCGTCCGCCTGATGCGTGCCCTCCGGACAAAATTGCAGGTCGCAGCCCGCGTGCGGAGTACCCGGATGATGCACCGAGATGCGCAGGCCCAGACCCGCTTCATCCTGCTGGGTCAGAAGGCGCTTGAAGTATTCCTGGGCCTCGGGTGTGATCTCAATCATATTCGTTCCAGGCATTCGCCGATTCGGGTGGGATAAAACTCAGGTGGCAGCATCGCTGGCGCTTTTCAAGGCCGCGGCCAGGTACGGCAGGGAGTGATCCAACCGCCAGTCGATTCCGGAATGGGTCCCGTCGAATTCCTCAAAGCGGCAGTCGACGCCCAGTTCGCCAAGCCGGCGGACCAGCACGCGGGTTCCGTATTGAATGTGGTACTGGTCACGACTGCCCACATCCAGGTACAGGGCATGGAGCGACTTGAGGGAATCCGCTGCGCGTGCGGCCATGTGGATCGGGTCGAATCGCAGCCAATGACCCCATCGTTCCGCGTCCAACTCGCAGGTGTGCAGATCGAAGGGCAGCCGGATGGTCGCCGGATGGTCGGGGTCCGGATCGTAACTGGCCGCCATCGCCAAAATCATCAGCGCGTTGAAATCGCGCCCCGACAGTTGTTTCGCGGACCAGAACGCACGCATGAATTTCAGCGCGTCCCCGCCGTGCCGCGCAAGTGCAACACTGGTATCGGGAAAAGCCGGGCGGAACAGCAGATCGAATCCGGCATCGCCGGCGTGACTCGCCGCAGCACCCCAGAATTCACTGTAATTCATCGCGTGGTAGAGCGCCCCATAGCCGCCAGAGGACTTACCGAACAAACCGCGTCCGTCCCGGCCGGCCACGACATGGACCCGCTCGGCGACGAACGGAATGAGTTCTTCGACGAGGTAGTCTGCGTAACGGCCGACAGACGGCGAATTCACGTACTGGTTGCCGCCCAGCGAGGTGTAGCAGTCGGGAAACACCACGACCACAGGCGGCATGGCGCCTTCCGCAATCAGCCGGTCCAGCCGTTGGGGCAGATTCTCGCCGTGATTACGCCAGTTCAGGTGCCCCGGGCCGGAATTGGTGAACGCCGCCAAACCCCACAGCGCGGGATAAGCCGCATCGGATTCGTCGTAACCGTGCGGCAGGTAGACGGACAACGGCCGGTCGACCGGATCGTTCCAGGGGTTGCCAGCCAGCACTCTCGAGCTGTGCTCGAAGCGGCGCAGGGTTCCGGACGGGGCGGCGGGTGTCGGGCGTACAGAAGGCATGGCGGGCGATGCTTTCGGATCCGCTGTCAGGGTTCCGCCCGGCCGGCGGAATCGATGCGTTTCAGCACGGAGCGGAGGTGCTGCAGCACGCTGTCACGCATATCCTCCAGTTCCAGCGCGTGGTCAATGGTGGCCCGCAGATAACCCTCGCGGCTGCCGCAATCGTATCGTTCGCCCTCGAAAGGGTGAGCCAGAACCGGCTCATCCCGCAGCATGGCGGCAATCGCATCCGTGAGCTGGATTTCGCCGCCGACACCGGGCTGAACGTTTCGCAGGTGGCGGAAAACCGACGGGGCCAATACGTACCGCCCCACCACCCCGAGATCCGACGGCGCCTCTTCGGGCGCGGGCTTTTCGATGATGGTTTCAATCCGTCGGCCCTGCGATTCACTGCCAACGCCGACGACACCGTAAGACCGGGTCCGTTCCGGGGGAATTCGTTCCACGCCCAGGACACTGGCGCCCGATTCGCGATGCACGGCCACCATCTGGGCCAGCGCACCAGGGCCGCGATTGAGCACCATGTCGTCCGCAAGCACGATCGCGAACGGTTCGTCTCCGACCACCGACTCGGCGCACAGCACCGCGTGCCCCAGGCCCAGCGCTTCGGGCTGGGTGACGTGCACACGGGCCACGTGATCCGGAATAATTTCCTTTACCCTGCTGAGCAGTTCGAACTTGCCCGATTCCTCGAGCCGCGCCTGTAATTCAAAAGCCGTGTCGAAATGGTCGGATATCGCATGTTTCTTGCGACTGGTGATGAAAATCAGGGTGTCGATTCCGGCTTCCAGCGCCTCTTCCACCGCATACTGGATCAGTGGCTTGTCCACCACCGGGAGCATTTCCTTGGGGATGGACTTGGTGGCCGGCAGGAACCGGGTGCCGAGGCCCGCGACCGGAAAAATCGCTTTGCGGACCGGCTTCATGGCAGACGGGGCTGGTTCAGTGAAACCACTTCAGCCGTTTCGCCGGGCTGCGTGACCGAGGACTTGGCCAGTTCCGGCACCAGTTTCAGCAGCAATTGCTGAATCTTGCCCGTGTCATAGCGCCGTATCGCCAGCTCCGCCTCGCGCAGGTCCGCGCCGAGATGGTCCCAGTTGGCTTGGCGCGGATGTGCCAGGAAAATTTTCTCATGCTTGGTCTTCTCGTACGGCTCGAGTTCGTGGAACAACTCCTCGAACAGCTTCTCACCCGGCCGCAATCCCGTATACACGATCTGGATGTCCTTGCCCGGCACTTTGCCGGACAGACGAATGAGCTGCTCGGCCAGATACGTGATCTTGACCGGTTCCCCCATGTCCAGGACATAGATTTCTCCACCGCTGCCCAATACCGCTGCCTGCATGATCAGTTGGCTGGCTTCCGCGATGGTCATGAAATAACGTGAAATTTCCGGATGCGTGACCGTGACGGGTCCGCCCCGCGCGATCTGCTCCTTGAACAGCGGCACGACACTGCCGTTGGAATTCAAGACATTGCCGAATCGCACGGTGATGTAGCGCGTCTCGGAAAGTCCGTTCATGGTCTGGCAGTACATCTCGGCCACACGCTTGGTGGCGCCCATGATGTTGGCCGGATTGACCGCCTTGTCCGTGGAAATCAGCACAAAAGTTCCAACCCCGTGCCGTTCCGCCGCCTCCGCCAGGCGCATGGTACCCAGAACGTTGTTGCGAAATGCCTCGCGCACCTGGGTCTGCAATATGGGCAGGTGCTTGTAGGCCGCCGCATGGAAGATCATGTCCGGCTTGTACTCGCCGACGACCTTTTCCACCGTCGCGGAGTCACAGATATCGCCCAGCACGCTGCAAAACACCAGGTCTTCGAATTCACTGTGCAATTCGTGGTCGATGCGGTAGAGCGCATACTCACCGTTGTCCACGACGATCAGTTCGACCGGATTGAGACGCGCAATCTGCCGGCACAGTTCCGAGCCGATCGAACCGCCGCCGCCGGTGATCATGACCCGCTTTCCGGACAGGCCTTCTCGTATCGAGTCCCATTCCAGCGAGACCGGTTCACGCCCCAGCAGGTCATCGATGACCACTCGCTTGAGGTCGTCGATCCGGGTCGCCTTGTTGCCCAGGTCGTTGAGCGTCGGCAGGGTTCGGAATTTCACCCCGCTGCGCTCGCAGATCTCGACCACCGCCTGCATCTCATGATTGGTGGCGGACGGCATGGCGATGATGGCCAGATCGGCTCCGACTTCACGGGCGACCCGCGGCAGATGCTCGATGGGCCCGAGCACGGGCACACCGTGCACCTGGGCGCCGCGCAGGCGCGGATTATCGTCCAGGAAGCCGATGACGCCCAGCCCACCCCGATGGCGCAATTCGCGCTCGAGCAGGGCCCCTGAGCGCCCGGCGCCGAGCACCAGCACACGCTTCATGCCCTCCTTCGATTGCCGCTCCGGCAGGCGAGAATCCTTCCAGAACCGGTAACACATGCGCGGGAGACCCAGCATCAGGAACAGAATGCCGGGATAAATGAGTACCGCGCCCAGGTTTTGTCGGATCTCCGCCGCGAAGAACAGGGTCAGCGCGGCGATAATCAGAATGGTGCCGAACAACGCGGCGCGTGCGATATTCCACAGATCGGGAAAACTGGCGAAGCGCCACAGCCCCTTGTAAAGGCCGGTGGACCAGAGCACGAGACCCTGAATCGCGAGGATGACGGCCAGTTCGGCGAGAATGGGAATTGAAGCGATGATACCGGCTGAATCGCCGTACCGGACAATGGAACCGGCGGCAAGCCATGATACGGCGACCATGACGAGGTCGTGAGCGACAACGGCCGCCCGCGGATGCCGCAGAATGCGCATTGGGTTCATTTTTCTATCCCGCTCGAGCGAGCACTCCAAGCTTCTTCTTTACCTGTACCCAGGCGACAAGCAGGACCACGGTTGCGGCGAAAGCCACAGACCAGGCAAGCTCCGGCCAATTGACTGCAACTGCAATTGCCGGCAGCACCAGTAGCCCGTTCAAACCCTGGTAGAGCGCCAGAACACCACCATGTGTCCATCCGCGCTGTATCAGGCACTGGTAAAGATGTTGTTTGTGAGGAGTATACCACCGCTCCCCTTTCATTACCCTTGTGAGCAGGGTCAGGGTGCTGTCACACACGAAGACGAGCATGACGAGCCAGGCGACGGGGAGCGTCATCACTTCGCGGTGCCAGCCCCATGCCAGCAGGCCCGCGATGACGAACCCCAGGGGTCCGCTGCCCACGTCCCCCATGAAAACCCGCGGCCTGCGGGTGATATTCCACGGCAGAAAACCCAGCGCCGCTGCGGCCAGGCTGAGCGCGAACAATGAACCGCCCCCCTCCCCGGCGCGCGCGAAAAGCCAGGCCAGTACGCCGCCGGCGAATACGGCCTGTGCCCCCGCCATGCCATTGCTGCCGTCCATGAAGTTGTACAGGTTGACCATCCAGACGATCGCCAGCAAGGCCCCGAAGGCCAGTACGATTCCGTGATCTCCCGTGAAACCCGTCCCCACCAGTAACCACCCCGCACCGGCGAGCTGGGCGACGAAGCGCACCCGGGCCGACAGGGATACTCGATCGTCCCACCAGCCCACCAGGGCAAGCAACGCAAAACCCGGCAGCAGGGAGAAATTCCAGAACTGGGAAGCCGCGCTGCCAGGCATGATCCATGGCGTGCACAGGGCCAGCGCCAGCACCGGACCGGCGCCTCCGCCGCGCGGCGTGGGTCTATCGTGGCTGTGGCGCTCCCCGGGCAGGTCGAGCATGCCGGCACGCCGCGCATAAGCCGCGGCCGCGACAGTACCGCCCCACGACAGCGTGAATACAACCACGGGGAGAACCCCATACGGGTTGAGTGCCGCGGGCTCCACGCCGCCTCCCCTTATTCCCCGAGCACGCCGTGGACGATTCGGGTCGTACCCCAGTGCCGGCAACTGGGACACTGCCAGTGATGGGACTGACCGCTGAAACCACAGTGTCCGCAACGGTAGCCGGGCTGACGCGCCATCAGCCGCGCCGTCACCGCCTTGAGTATGTCGTCGCTGGAATCAGTCTGCAGGTGACCCGCGGAACGGAGCTCGATGAGCCGGTCCAGGCCCCGCACAGAAGGTTTGCGATTCAGCGATTCGACGAGGAACTGGCCAGCCTCTTCCGCGCCGCGGTCCGCCGCGATGAACTCGGTCAACTTCAGCACCAGGGTGATGCCCTGGTAGTTCTCGTACCAGGCCTGAAGGTTCTCGCGGGCACGCTGCCCGGCGCCGGAAGATTCCGCCTGTTCCAGATAGTCCTCGATCAGATCGGGAATGTATTCGGGATCCAGCCCGGCGATTTCTTCATAAGCGCTCATGGCTTCAGCCGGGTTGCCGGCGTCCGCATGAATCCGGGCCAGGATGAAGCGCGCGCGGACCGAATCCGGATCGTGGCGACGAGCCTGGCGCAACTGCTTGCGCGCCTCGTCGAGCGCACCGTCCGCCAGGGCCTGTTCCGCGAGCTCACAGCAGAATTGCGCCATCATGCCGCCCTGGTGCGTACCCTCTACTTTCTGCAGGCGGTCGGCCTGCTCCAGCGCCTTGGACCAGTCCTGTTCCTGCTGGTAGATCTCGAGCAGGCTGCGCAAGGCGGAAGGCGTCTGTTCGTCGCTTTCGATCAGTTCGGAAAACAAACGCTCGGCCCGGTCCAGCAGACCGGCCCGCATATAGTCTTCTCCCAGTTCCAGCAAGGCCTGGGTTCGTTGCCCCGGACGCAGCCCCGGCTTGGCGATGATGTTCTGGTGAAATCGGATGGCCCGGTCGACTTCGCCCCGGCGCCGGAACAGATTACCGAGCGCCAAGTGGGTTTCCACGGTTTCCTGGTTGACTTCGGCCAGTTCCAGAAAGACCTGGATGGCCTTGTCGGGCTGCTCACTCAGAAGGTAGTTGAGTCCCTGGAAATACTGATCATTGAACAGTCGATTGCGGCGGCGCGTGACCCGCCCCTGGTAGTTTTTCGCCACCCACCAGCCGAAATACACCGCGAACGGCAACAGCAGGTAGGGCAGGAGGTCAGTCATGCGGCCGATTCAGCAGACTCTGATTGGCTTCACCAGCACGGCGCGCCTTGCGCAGGCGGACCTTCAATGGCAGTACCGAAAACAGCCAGGACAGTGCGAGACCGAGCACCATACCGACCGCCAGCGCACCAATGAGCGCCAGCCCCAGAGGCCAAACCAGGTGGAACCATAACAAATCGATGGCCACAGGCTCGTTGTTCAGAGTGCCGACCAGCAGCCCCAGAACCACGGCCAGAATCGTTACGATAATGAATCCCAAGCGGTACACGCCCTGCTCCCGGTTGATTGGCAGTCGCGCTTCTCCGACCAGGCGGGTGACTGCCAAAAAATTGAATTCGCACGCCCCCCGACTGCGGGGGTCAGGAATCCCGGTCGTCGGAGTAGTCCACGCGCTCGCGCAGCAGTTTGCCCGGCTTGAAGTGAGGAACGTGCTTGCCCGGGAGCGCAACGGCCTCCCCGGTTTTCGGATTACGCCCCATTCGCGGAGCGCGGTAATGCAGAGAAAAACTGCCAAACCCCCGCACTTCGATTCGCTGGCCATCCGCCAGTGAGGCGCTCATCTGCTCCAGGATCGACTTGACGGACAACTCGACGTCCTCGTGCTTGAGGTGTTTCTGCTGTTCGGCCAGGATGTCGATCAGTTCTGACTTGGTCATATTTTAAATCTCGCTTCCCTTGCTCTTGGCGGGCACCGTCACACACTGTGATGACCGTCATTCACCTGGTTTGTCAACGCGCTGCGTCAAACCGGCCACGATGGTTCACTCCGCTCCCGTCTTGCGTCGTCCGTCTGTTATTCGCTTTCACTCGGGGTCGGCCGCATCACGTCTCGCATCATGCTCCACAGCCCGTGTCACGGCCTTAAGATGGCGGTCCGGGGCCGCCGGCAGGGCGGCCCCGGGAACGGGATCAGCTGTCTTGTTCGAGCTGCTCTTTGAGCAGGTCGCCGAGCGAGGTGGTGCCGCTCATGGCATTGCTCTGCTGGTATTCCTCCAGAGCCTCGGCCAGTTCGGCATCGTCCTTGGCCCGGACAGAAAGCTGCAGGGTCCGGTTCTTGCGATCGATGCTGATGAACTTCGCTTCGATCTCGTCACCGACGGAGAGTTCCTTGGTCGCATCCTCGACCCGTTCCTTGCGGATTTCGGAAGACCGCAGATAACCCTCGACTCCTTCGGCAAGCTCGATGACCGCACCACGCGGATCGACTTCCTTCACCGTGCCCTGGACCAAGCTGCCCCGCGGGTGCGAAGCCATGAAGGTCGCAAACGGATCCTGGTCGAGCTGCTTGATGCCCAGCGAGATGCGCTCCCGTTCCGGATCGACAGCCAGCACGACGGCATCGATTTCCTCACCCTTGCTGAAGTTGCGTACCGCGTCTTCGCCGGTGTCCTGCCAGGAAATGTCCGACAGGTGAACCAGGCCGTCGATACCGCCGTCCAGGCCGATGAAGATGCCGAAGTCCGTGATGGACTTGATGGCGCCCGATACACGGTCGCCCTTGTTGTGGGTGGCCGCGAACGACTCCCACGGGTTGGTCTGGCACTGCTTCATGCCCAGCGAAATGCGCCGACGCTCCTCGTCGATATCCAGGACCATCACCTCGACCTCGTCACCGGTGTGCACCACCTTGGCGGGATTGACGTTCTTGTTGGTCCAGTCCATCTCGGAAACGTGCACCAGGCCTTCCACGCCATCTTCGATTTCGACGAAACAGCCGTAGTCGGTGATGTTGGTGACGGTGCCGAACAGACGCGTTCCCACCGGATAGCGGCGGGACAGATCGGTCCACGGATCCTCGCCCAGTTGTTTCAGACCCAGGGAAACACGATTGCGTTCGCGGTCGAACCGCAGCACGCGAACTTCCAGTTCATCGCCCACTTCGACGACTTCGCTGGGATGACGCACCCGCTTCCAGGCCATGTCGGTGATGTGCAGCAGGCCGTCGATACCGCCGAGATCCAGGAACGCACCGTAATCGGTCAGGTTCTTGACCACGCCGTTGAGCACCAGGCCTTCCTCGAGACGGTTGAGCAGCGCTTCGCGTTCCGCGCTGAATTCTTTTTCGACCACCGCGCGGCGGGACACCACGATGTTATTGCGCTTGCGGTCCAGCTTGATGATCTTGAATTCCAGATCCTTGCCTTCCAGGTAAGCCGGATCGCGTACCGGGCGGACATCGACCAGGGAACCCGGCAGGAAGGCGCGGATATCCTCGATGTCGACGGTGAATCCACCCTTCACCTTGCCGCTGATCTTGCCTTCGACGGTCTCGTCGCCTTCGTAGGCCGTTTCCAGCTTGTCCCACACCATGGCCCGCTTGGCCTTGTCACGCGACAGGCGGGTTTCTCCGAACCCGTCCTCGACGGCCTCCAGAGCCACCTGTACTTCGTCGCCAACGGCTACTTCCAACTCGCCGTCGAGCGCGCGGAACTGGCTGATGGGAACGATGCCTTCGGACTTGAGGCCGGCGTTGACGACAACGGCGTCGTCACGAATTTCCATTACTGTGCCGGTAACGATGGCGCCCGGCTTCAAATCGTGCGCGGCCAGGCTCTGTTCGAATAGTTCTGCGAAACTTTCAGTCATGTTGATGATTACTCTCAGGCGAACTGCCGCGTTAGCAGCCACCCACCCAGGGTCAGTGGGTACTTGGGTACCCGGTTAACAAATCCACCATATCGGTGGGCCATTTAATACCCGAATTTCAAAGCTTAATCGGGCTTTTCTGAACCAAGTCCAGAACCTCTTCGAGCACCGACTCTATGCTCCGGTCCGTTGAATCGATGACGTGCGAATCCTCGGCGGGTCTCAACGGGGCAACAGCCCTCGTGCGATCACGTTCGTCGCGCTTTTCGATCTCCCGGAAAAGGCGCGAGAGATTAACACTTTCTCCTTTTTCTTTCAACTGCTTATAGCGTCTTTGAGCACGTTCCTCGGCGCTGGCGGTCAAAAAGATTTTGAGTTCGGCATCAGGAAATATCACCGTGCCCATGTCGCGCCCGTCAGCCACCAGCCCCGGCTCCTGGCGAAACGCACGCTGGCGGTCGACCAGGGCGTCACGCACCGCCGGCACCGCGGCGACCCGTGACGCGAACACACTGACCGGCTCGGAACGCAGCCGTCCGTGTATCCGGTTGCCGTCGAGCACGACGGTCAGCGTACTGCCGTGTACACCGAAGGAAACATCGAGTTCACGCGCCAGTGTTCCCAGGCCGGCTTCGTCATCCACGTCCATGTCCCGGTCCATCGCGGCCACGGCCACCAGACGGTAGAGCGCTCCGCTGTCCAGGTAATGCCAGCGCAATCGTTCAGCCAGCCGCATGGCGACCGTACCCTTGCCGGACCCGCCCGGGCCGTCGATGGTGACCACGGGAATGGATTCAGTCATGTCCGTCCGCTTCCGCGAGCAGCACTTCAACCGTCCCGCCCAGGGCCTGAACGTGCGCGACGAAATCCGGATAGGAAGTGTCGATGTGATGCGCGCCCGTTACGGTCACCGGGCCGGACGCCCGCTGCGCCAGCATGCAGAAACTCATGGCGCAGCGATGATCGCCGGCTCCGTCGACCGTGCCACCGGTTACCGGGCCACCGGTGATGTCAATGCCATCGTCGAACTCCTGCACCGTGACGCCGAGCGTCTCCAGGCCACGCGCCATGACGGCAATGCGGTCGCTTTCCTTTACGCGCAACTCCGCCGCGCCTCGAATACGGGTGGTTCCCTCGGCGACCGCCGCCAGGGCCATGATCGCCGGCAGTTCGTCGATCAGCGAAGGAATCCATTCTTCGGGCACATCGATGCCGCGCAGACCCGCGGCATGGGCAACCCGGAGATCCGCCACGGTCTCGGTTCCGTGACGACGCGTTTCGCGGTGTTCCACAGCGGCACCCATGCGCTCCAGCACGTGCAGAATGCCGTCCCGGGTCGGGGTCAGGCCGACCCCACGCAACAACACATCGGAGCCTTCCAGCATGGCGGCGCCGACCAGGAAAAATGTCGCCGAGGAGATGTCCGCGGGCACCACCACATCCGCGGCCCGCAGCCGCCCTCCTCCGGTCACGCAACAGGGTTCCTCGACCGGGGTGCCGAACAACGGCAGCATTCGCTCCGTATGGTCCCGGCTGAGCTGCGGTTCGATGACGCAGGTACGGCCGGAAGCGTACAAACCGGCGAGCAGTACGCAGGATTTGATCTGGGCGCTCGCCACGGCCGGCCGGTATTCGATGCCTTTGAGCTTCGGGTTGCCCGTGATGCGCAGCGGCGCGGTACCGCCTTCCGCGGTTTCGATGTGCGCGCCCATGCGGCTCAGAGGCTCGACGATACGACGCATCGGCCGCCGGCTCAGCGAGGCATCACCGATGAGCTCGGAGGCGAAGGGCTGAGCGGCCAGGACACCGGCGAGCAAACGCAGGGCGGTTCCCGAATTGCCCATGTCGAGCGGTGCGCTTGGCGGTTTCAGACCGGCGGTACCGGTACCTTCGACCCAAACCGAGTCATCCTCGGCTCGAACCGTCGCCCCCAGTTGCCGGCAGGCCTCGGCCGTCGCCCGTACATCGGCGGAATCGAGCAGGCCGGTAATGCGGGACCTGCCCCCGGCCAGGCTCGCCAGAATCAGGGCACGGTGCGAAATGGACTTGTCGCCGGGCGGCGTCAGACATCCGTGGAGCGGCGCCCCACGGCCATCGATGCGGAGTTTCATGAGCGCTCGTCTTCCGGTGCCTTGTCCTCGTCGGGCAGCACCGCCCGCGGATAGGATCCGAGTACCCGGAAAAGCTTGGCCGATTGCTCGAGCTCCCGCAGTGCGGGCGCCACGTCGGAATCCTCGGCATGTCCTTCGATATCGATGAAGAACACGTAGGCCCATTTGCCCAGGCTGGACGGCCGCGACTCGATACGGGTCATGTTGATGCCCTGCTTCTGCAACGGTGCCAGCAGGTGGTACAGCAATCCCGGACCTTCATGGCCGGCGAGCAGCAAGGTCGTTTTGTCGCGGCCGGAAGGCGCCAACAGATGCCGCCCAATGACCAGGAAACGGGTGGTATTGTCCTGCCGGTCCTCGATGTTGGAGAACAGGACCGGCAAGGCGTATATCTCCGCCGCGGATCGACCGGCGATCGCCGCCGATTCGGGCGCGTTGCGCACACGGCGTGCCGCTTCGGCGTTGCTGCTCACCGGAATGAGCTCCGCCTCGGGCAGGTGCGCCCGGATCCACGCGCGGCACTGCGACAGCGACTGCGCATGCGAGTAGACCCGCTCGATCTGACCCAGGCTGGTGGCATGGGTCAGCAGATTCTGATGCACCCGGAGTTCGATTTCCCCGCAGATCTTCAATTCCGAGGTCAGGAACATGTCCAGGGTATGGCTGACGATGCCCTGGGAGGAATTTTCGACCGGAACGACCCCGAAATCGGCCTCGGCCGCCTGCACCTGTTCGAACACATTGTCGATGCTGGGATGACTGAGCGCGCGAACGGAATGCCCGAAATGGCGATTGACGGCCTGCTGCGTGAATGTGCCTTCCGGGCCGAGATAGGCGATGTTCATGGGCTCCTGCTGCGCCAGGCAGGCGGACATGATTTCCCGGAACAGGCGGGTCATCTCGGCGTCGGTCAGGGGCCCCTGGTTGCGTTCGATCACCCGCCGCAGCACCTGGGCTTCCCGCTCCGGCCGATAATATTCGACGGCTTGGGTAAATTCGCCTTTGCTCTCGCGAACGCGAAAGGCCAGCCGGGCACGCTCGCTGATCAGCGACTGGATCCGATCATCCAGACGGTCGATTTCGGAGCGGACCGTTTCGAGGTCGGCGGATGTCTTGTCAGATTTGGTGGTTGTCATGCGGCGTCCCGGGTCGTGCGAATCGCAAAGCAAGCCCTGCATTGTATCCGCTAATACCGGACGGTCATACCCGCCGCACCCGTTTCATCCACCCCGAGCCGCCTGCGCAGCGTTGGCAGTGTCCTGGGGCGGGTTCATAGCCGGCGGGCACTGCGGTTCCCGGCCAATGACCAGCCGGATGCCTTCCGCCGTCGCACCGGACAGGTCCGCCTGTGCGATTTCAACGGCCACCGCCAGGTCCAGCGGCAAATCGCCACCGGCTTCGCCCTCGCCCTGCGGAATCCACGAGGCGAGACGGTCGAGGTCGAGACGGTCGGCCTGCAGCTGCAGCTCCACGGACAAGGCATCGGCTGTGTTCACGCAGCCTGAACCGGAAACGGTCTGGTCGGCTACTCCGAGCACAAAGGTGTCGAAGACGTAAACACTGGCGCCTCCGCGGAAAACCACCTCCAGCTCTGCCGTGCCGGACTGCTCCGGCCGCCGGTAGCGGGCCGTGGCAGCGCCGGTCATCGTTTCGCCCACGCGCACTTCGGCATCCAGGCTGACCGAGCCGACCGGCGAGGCATAGCGGAATTCGCCCCCCAGGGTGCCGCCAGCGGCGGAAGCGTCCGCTGCCCCTGCTCCCGCGCTCCATTCGAGCGTGCCGGTAATCAACTCCGGTTCCGCGCCGGGTCGGCGCACCGCCAACGGATCCAGAACGAGCTCGGCCCGGCCGGCATCCGGGGCAACCTGCAAGCGGCCGGTCAGCCGGGCCGTGGCGATTTCGGCATTACCCGTGAGCAGCGCCGCGCCGGCATGGATGTCAACCGGATGGCCCGGACGGAACTCCTCGATTTTCAACTCATCGATACGCAGCGCCGAGCCGTCATCCGCGAAGTTGAGCACGATGCTTCGAAGGCTGATCGAGCCGACGGCAGGCAGGCTGCCTTCCTTCGAAGCCGCCGCCGGTTCCTGCGCTCCCGATACGGTCCCCTGGCCCGCTCCTTCGGGAGCGACCAAATCCGCCAGAAACAACCGGCCGCCCTCGAATTCCACCGCGTCGATGCGCAACTGCTGCCGCAACAACGGCAGCAGACCGATCACCGCGCGAAATCGTTCGATCGTGATCGGGGGAGAGGCTTCAGGCACCGCGGCAGCCTGACCGATGGACAGGGACTCGCCCTCGATCGAAATCCGGGGCACGAGCCGGAAGCGATAATCACCGCCCAGTCGAACCGGCATTCCGATCGCACCCGACAGTTCGTTCTCCAGCAGCCGCCGACCGCCGTTCGACTCCAGCCAGGCATCGGCCAGCCAGCCACCGATAACCAGCAGTGCCAGCAGCGTGACGGCACCCAGCCCCAGCCACTTGATGAATCGTCTCATCCTACTCACCCGGCACCGGCACCCGGGACAGGGACGCCCGTTCCGCCCGGTATCGGTATGATGTTGCGGAATCCACCGCGATGGCACCGAAGCACGGAGCTCCGACATGTCTCGAATCGACATCCATGCCCGGCACGAACTCAGCCGCGAAGACGCCCAGAACGCGGCGGACGAACTGGCCCGGGACCTGGCCACGAAGTTCGACATCGACTACGGATGGGACGGCGATACGCTGGTCTTCGAACGTCCGGGGGTGGACGGTGAAATCACGGTCGATGACGAGTCCATCCACGTCCAGGCCCGCCTGGGACTGCTGCTGGCCCTGCTTAAAGGGCGCATCGAAGAAGAAATTCACGATTACCTCAGGTCCCACTTCAATTGCCGTTTCACACCGTAAGCAGATCCGCGTAGGGATCGTCATCGCCCGCGAACAGACGTTCCATGGCCCGCCACTCCCGGCGGTAGATGGTTTCCACGAACCGCTCCGTGTCGGCGAGACCGCGAAAAGCATGCAAGCCGTGCTCCAGGAACTCCTGCAAATCTCCAAACCCAGCCGCATGCGCCGGACCGCGCAGCAGGCCCACCAGCCGCAGCAGCATGGGCGCCCGCACCAAACGATCGAGGCGGTGGCCGAGTTCGCGTATCAGGCTGATCTGCGCTTCCCGCTGCGCGCGCCGGCCACAGCTTCGGTACCAGTTCGCGTAATCCGCCGTACTCATCGATCGGAAATCGGTGTCGGGACCGAGCTCGACCATCGCGATGTCGAGTTCCAGGCTGATGGCCTGCAGCCGAAAGGCGTCGGCCAGCGCATCGAGGGCCGACTCGGGCAGCAGTCGCGCCATGACCGGAGCCACCCGGCTGACTTCTTCGTCCCGTTTGCGGAAATCCAGACCGCCATAGAGTTCATCAAGAAAAAACCGGCAGGCCGGCCCGTCCGTGTCCGTCGACAGAAAATCGGCGTAGGTGCGACTGAAACGTTCGCGTTGCCAGCCCTGCAACGCCTCGAGCGCGCCGAGCGGAAACCCGGGACGATCGAGGTTTCGTCCGATTTCCCGGTTGCGCTCCAGCATCTCGCGAAACGTGTCTGCTGCGGCTTTGGTCATTGGACATCAAACGGGGTCAAGCCCGGCTATCGTTTCCAGCAGTTCGTCCCGCGTGCGGCGGAACAGCGCCAGGCTTTCCACGTGGAGGTAACGGATGACGCCCTCCTCATCGACCAGAAACACGGAGCGCTTCATGCCGAGTATCCCTTTGCTGTCATACCGCTCCGCCACCTCGAGGTCAGCATCGCTGAGCAGGGTGAACGGCAGATCATGGCGCGCCTTGAAGCTTCGGTGTGACGCGGCGTCGTCCTTGCTGATACCGACCACCCGGACGCCGAGGCCCGCGAACGCCTCGATACCATCCCGATAGTCGCACAGCTGCCGCGTGCACACCGGTGTGCCGTCACCGGGGTAGAACACCAGCAATATCCGCTCGCCCCGGCAGGCGGCCAGGTTAAAGGGTTCGCCCGTTTCGTCCGGAAGCGTGAAATCCGGGGCTGGATCGCCAGTTTTCAGCATTCTCAAGAATCCTCGTGTCGTGCGGCCGAAGCCGGGTCGCGCGGGCTGGCGGACACTCCCTGCCGCGGCTAGAATGCTTCGGCCACCGATAACCCGCAAAACTCATGCTCACGATACACCAGGCCCGCAAGCCAGACACGCCCCGCCACGGCCGCATCGGGCTGGCCATCGCCGGGGGCGGGCCGGTCGGCGCCATCTACGAACTCGGCGCTCTCAGGGCCCTGGAGGAATCGGTCGAAGGCCTGAGGCTGCACGATCTGGACGTCTATGTGGGCATCAGCGCGGGCGGTGTCATCGCGGCCAGCCTGGCCAACCGCATCCCCGCCGCCGAAATGTGCCGCATTTTCATGGGTCATCCCGGAGCCGAATTCGCGCTCGAGCCCGACAAGCTGTTGAAACCGGCCTACCGGGAATACCTGAATCGGGCCGCCCGCATTCCCGGCATATTGCTCGACGCCCTGACCTCCATGGCACGCCATCCGATGGACGCCAGCGTGTCCCGGCTCATGGGTGCGCTGGGACAGGCCTTGCCCACCGGAATATTCGAAAACGACGCATTGCACGACTTTCTGCGCAGTGCCTTCGAGAGTTCGGGGCGGACCAATGACTTTCGCGAGCTGCGCCGGCGACTGATCATCGTGGCGGTGGAATTGGACAACGGCGCCGCCGTGCGGTTCGGCGCGCCGGACCGGGACCACGTTCCGATCTCGCGCGCGGTGCAGGCCAGCGCGGCACTGCCCGGCCTGTATCCACCCGTGGAGATTGACGGACAGTACTACGTGGACGGCGCCTTGCGACGTACCCTGAACGCCTCGGCGGCCCTCGATCAGGGCGTGGATCTGCTGCTGGCGATCAATCCGCTGGTTCCGTTCGCCGCCGGGCAGGATCCGGCCGCACCCGCGGTTCCGGTGCGCCGCCTGATCCGTGGCGGACTGCCGCTGGTTCTGTCGCAGACATTCCGTGCGCTGATTCAGTCGCGCATGAACATTGGATTCCGGAATTACCGCGAGTCCCATCCGGGCACTGATTTCGTGCTGGTGGAGCCCGACCAGGGCGATGAGGAAATTTTCTTCACCAACATCTTCAGTTTCGCCAGCCGCACCGCCTTGTGCGATCACGCGTACCGGGTCACCAAGGACAATCTCAGGCGTCGGGCCGATGAAATCGAGTCCGTGCTTGCACGCCACGGAATGCATCTCGATCGCGATGTGCTGGAGCAGCGTGACAAATCGCTCGCCGACAGTCTCGGCGAGGCATTCCACGGCCATTCGCCGGTCTCCCGCCAGCTCGGCCAGGCGCTGGAAGATCTGGAGTGCGCATTGCGCAAACGGGCCTGAACGGTTCCGTCCGGCAGCCGACCGGCTGCCGGATCATCGGGTGCTACCAGTGAATACCCCGCATCAGACTGGCGAAGGCGAGCTGTTCCTGGGAGGCCTGGGTCTGACCCTCCTTGACCCCCTTGACTGCCGCCGAATCGGGGAACATGCGGAATGCGCTGTTCATGACGATCTCGGCAATTTTGGGCGCAACGGCATGCAATACCTGCGCGAACACGCCCAGGCGGGTCGCGATGCGCTGTGGCTTGAAGATGACCGCCTGCTTGACCATGTTGGCCGCCTCTTCGGGTGTGATGGTGGGCACATTATCGTACAGCTTGGTGGGGGCGATCATCGGCGTGCGCACCAGCGGCATGTTGATGGTCGTGAAACTGACGCCCACATCGTTGTACTCCGCCGCCGCGCAGCGCGAGAAGGAATCCAGCGCAGCCTTTGAAGCCACGTAGGCGGAAAAACGCGGGGCATTACTGAGAACACCGATCGACGACACATTGATAATCTGACCGTGGCCGCGTTCCTCCATTGCCGGAAGCACGTTCATGATCAGGCGCAGACTGCCGAAGTAGTTGAGCTGCATGCAGCGCTCGTAGTCGTGGAACCGGTCGTACGACGATGAGATCGACCGCCGGATGGAACGCCCGGCATTATTGACCAGGATATCGATTTCGCCCACCTCTGCTTTGATTTCCCCGATGACCCGGTCGCATTGGTCCATTTCGGCCAGATCGGCGGAAAAACACCACGCCTTCCCGCCTTCGGCCTCGATTTCGGCCACGGTGTCGGTAAGCCTGGCCCGGTCACGCGCCACGATGGCGACGCGCGCACCGGCGCGCCCCATCATGATGGCCGTGGCGTGACCGATCCCGGAAGAGCCGCCGGTGACGACCACGACCTTCCCGCTGACATGGCCGCGCAGACTGCGGTCGATGAACAGATCGGGATCGAGGTTGCGCTCCCAGTAGTCCCACAGGCGCCAGGCATAGTCTTCCAGGGGTGGTACCCGGATGCCGGAGCCTTTCAGCACCCGCTCGGTTTCCCGGTTGTCGAACTTGGTCGGATAATTGATGAACTTCAGAATCTCGGGCGGCATGCCCAGATCCTTGAATATCTGGTTGCGGATCCGCTTGGCAGGCGGCAACATCATCACACCCTGTTTGATGACTGCGGGAATGAAACTGAACATGCGCGCATCGATGCGCATGGTCATTTGCGGTGCATGCGCAGCCTCGGCAAACAGGTTGAGCACTTCACCAATGCGTTTCGGTTTCGGATCAGTGAGGTGAAAACATTTGCCGTCTTCCTTCGGCTTGTGCGCGATGTAGTCCAGTGCATCGACCACGTAGTCCACCGGCACGAGATTGATCCGCCCTCCTTCCAGCCCGATCGCCGGCATCCACGCCGGCATCGCACGGCGCATTTTCTGGATCAGCTTGAAAAAGTAGTAAGGGCCGTCAATCTTGTCGATTTCACCGGTTTCCGAGTCCCCGACGACGATGCCCGGCCGGTATACGCGCCAGGGAATCCCGCATTTGTTGCGGACGATCGCCTCCGACTCGTGCTTGGTGCGAAAATACGGGTTGTCGAGACCCGTCGCCTCTTCAAACATGTCTTCGCGGAACACGCCCGGGAACAGTCCGGCCGCGGCGATGGAACTGACGTGGTGAAAACGTTTGGCTTCGATCGATTCAGCGAACTGGACGGTATGGAGCGTACCGGTGATATTGGCGACTTCCTGCGCCGCCGCATCGGCCTTGAGATCGTAAATGGCCGCGAGGTGAAAGACGTGCGCGATCTTGCCCTGGAGTTCCTTGCGCCTGGCGGGCGAGATGCCGAGACGACGCTTGGTCAGATCACCGGTCACCGCGACCACGCGCTTGGCGTCCGCGCCCCATTGTTTGCGCATCTCGTTGAACTTTTTCTTCGATCCCTTGCGCACCAGCACATAGATGGTGCCCCGGCGCCGAAGGAGACGGGAAATGAGATTATGACCGAGAAAACCGGTACCGCCAGTGACGAAATAGTTCATGGACAGACTCCGCATCGCAGAATTCCAACGCCGCCGCGCAACGAGAACTTCGAAACCCCGACTCCCCGCCCTTCGCGTGATCGATACGCCGCCGAACGTGATACGATCTTACCAGATAGACCATTCACGTTAATTGATCCGCATACCCGCCAAGAGGATTTCGATGAACGATTCCGCAGATGCTTTCGAGCGCGCCGCTGCGGCGGCCAAATCCCTGCCCGATCGACCCGACAACGAGACCCTTCTCAAGCTCTACGCGCTGTACAAGCAGGGCTCCGAGGGTGACGTTTCAGGGGACAAGCCCGGCTTTTTCGATTTCGTCGGCGTGGCCAAGTACGAAGCCTGGGAAAAACAGCAGGGCACGCCCCGGGAAGAGGCGCGTACGTCTTACATCGAACTCGTACGCAAACTGGGCGGGGATTTCTGACCGCCCCCTTCCAGCCCGCACCCGTCCCGCACTGACATCGAACCGATGACGCGCAGAAACACACGGGAATTGATTCTTCAAACCAGCCTGAACCTGTTCAACACGCTGGGCGAACCGGCTGTCACGACCAACCACATCGCCGACGAGGCGGACATCAGCCCGGGCAATCTCTATTACCACTTCAACAGCAAGCAGGACATCATCGTCGAGCTGTTCAAGCGCTTTGTCGCCCAATTCGACCCGATCATTGACGTACCGGCCGACAGCGCACTGGAAGCGAACGACCTGTGGTTTCAGCTTCACCTGTCTTTTGAGATCAAGGGGCAATACCGCTTTCTGTACCGCAACCTGGCGGATATCACCGGCCGGGTCCCCGATCTGGAACGGGCTTTTCGCGCGCTGTTCCATCGGGAGCGGCAGGCTGCGGGAGAAATACTGGCCGGGCTGGAGCGCCGCGGCGCATTAAAGATCGAACCCACCGAGCGCGAATTGCTGCTCGGCAACCTGATGCTGGTGCTGACCTACTGGATTCCGTACGCGGACCAGTTCGTCACGCACGGGATGGACGACGGTTCCGTTCAGACCCGCGCCATCGCCGGCGTGCTTCAGCTCGTCATTCCCTATCTTCGCGACCCGGAAAGAGAGGAATTCAGCGCGCTGACCCGGGCCTATCTGGAACACGCGGACTGAACCGAGCCCGGCACCGGCTCACCCCACCTCCCGACCCCTGCGCGCCAGCGATGGCAGCAACCGCAGAAGTGATCGGGGTCAGAAGTGATCGGGGTCAGAGTAAAGTGCCAGAGTAAACGTCATCCCGGACTTGATCCGGGATCCATTTCTCAAGACCCGCTGGATCCCGGATCGAGTCCGGGATGACGGTGGCTTGAAGTGGTGGCCCGGACCCGCATGGAACACGCGAACTGAGACGAACCTGGTTGGGCAACCTCCCTGGAATTCAACGCCAGGAATTTCCGAGACGGCATTCCAAAAAAAAGGCCCCGCCATTGCCGCGGGGCCGACTTCGATCACCGGAATACCAATCGACTTCAATAACCGGAATCACGGTCGACTTTCATGACAGGAATCCCGGCTGACTTGGGTCGCCGGAACCCTGGTTGACCTGGCTATCCGTCCTGACGAATCAGCAAGCGGGGGTCAAGCGCTCTTGCTGGTCTTCTTGCTTGCGGTCTTTCTACGTGCGACCTTCTTGCCCGTGGACTTGCGTACAGCCTTCTTTTTAGCCGTCTTGCGTCGGGCAGCCTTCTTCGCAGCCGTAGCGGCGCGCGAGGCCTGGGCCTTGGTGGCACTGGCCTTGGCATCCAGTTCGGCCACCTGGCGAGACAACACCTGTACCTTTTCGGCCAGATTGTTGACGTCCTCGCGGGTGGGAATGCCCAGGCGGGCCAGAGAGCGGGCGACCCGGTCTTCGAAAATCTTTTCCAGGCGGTCCCAGTTGTCAGCAGCCTGTTTGCGCACGGCATCGGCCTGCTGGCGCACACCGCCCATTCGGTTTTCGACTTCACCGCGCAGATCGTCAACGGCACCTTCCACATCCTTGCGGGTGCGGGTTTCCATCTTGCTGCCTTCGGCAACCAGTTTGTCGAAAATCTTGCTGCCTTCCTCGATGATCTTCGCGCCTTCCTGCTGTGCGACGTTGAACGCACCCAGTCCGGCCAGCCAGATTTCGCGGGCGGAATCCATTACCGGCGCTGTTGCGGACTTGGCCGCGGTTTTGCGCTGGGTCTTCTTTTTCAGGGTTTTCTTGCTCATGACTATCTCCTGGATCGTGAGTGTCTTTGTGAATCGATGGCGCTATTCTAGAAAGGAGAATTAGAGTAATCACACTAACGGCCGGCGGTTCGCACGCGGCCAGACCCAACGGAGGTTCATGGGCATGGCGACCTGGAACGAGTTTCCACACGACAGTGCCGCTTTCGACCTGAAGGGAGCCGCGCTGAAGAAGAACTGGAAGCATCTGCATGCCGGCGATTGCGAACCGTGGCCGGAAGACGAGGCGCTGCAGGAGGCCTGGCGTTGCTTCCATCGCGGGGATTTTGCCGAAGCTGTCGCCCGCGGAGACGCCATCGGGATTGCCGGGCACGCGGTGGCAAACAAGGCCACCGGCATCTACGCCACGTATCTCGAGGACAAAGAAGGGCGCCAGATCGACTGTTTCAAGGCCGCCATAAGCCGCGCCGAGGCAGCGATCAAAGCCCTGCCGGACGATCCTAATGCCCACTATTTCCTGGCCTTCAACCTGGGCCGGTACAGCCAGAGCATTTCGGTGGTCAAGGCACTCAAGCAAGGCGTGGGTGGAAAAATCCACAACAGTCTGAGCCGAACCCTCGAACTGCAACCGCGTCATGCCGAGGCCCACACGGCCCTGGGCATGTACCACGCCGAAATCATCGACAAGGTCGGCAAACTGATCGGTTCGATGACCTACGGCGCCAGCGAATCGGAAGCCATCGAGCACTTCGAGACGGCTCTGGAACTGACACCGCATTCGCCCATCGCCCACATCGAATACGCCAACGGCCTGTACCTGCTCTATGGTGACAGCCGGCTGGATGAGGTCACCGACCTTTACGTGAAAGCGTCGGAGATGAAACCGGGCGATGCCATGGAGAAACTGGACGTGGAATCGGCCCTCGCCGAGCTTGAGTAGCTGGGCGCTTTCGGCAGCAGGCCGATCAGGGTACGATTATCCGGCATGGATGGGTGACAGGGCAGCGTTCCCGGCTGGACGGACCGGCAGGGCGACACCACAAAGGACTGGGTTATGGACATGAGAAGCGATAGCAAAACACTGGTCGGACACATCATCGAAGTCACCGGTGCCGATTTCGTGGCCCGGCTGATCAGTGAAGACGAGGGCTATACACCGGAAATCTCCGTCGGAAGCGACCGCATTCGTGTGGGACAGGTCGGCTCGTACATGATGGTGGAGCAATTCGGCTATCGCGTGCTGGCCATTGTGGAAAGCATGTGGCAGGAGGATGACGGCACCGGCGAAATCATTCGCATGGTGCGCATGAACCCGGTCGGCGAACTCAGCAGCGGGGGCGACTTCTACCGGGGCGTCGCCCACTATCCGGTCACGGGCGCGGAATTGCACATCGTGACGGCCGACATGTTGACCGGTTTGTTCTCGGGCTACGCCGAAGCGAACTACAAGGTCGGGCACCTCAGTGCGTTCGAGTCGATCGAGGCCTACATTGAACCTTCCTCGTTCTTTGGCCGCCACGTGGCCATCCTGGGCCAGTCGGGCGCCGGCAAATCCTGGTCGGTCACCAGCCTGATCCAGTCGGCTCTCAAGTCGATGCCGAACGCCCACGTGGTGCTGCTCGACCTGGCCGGGGAATACGGGCTCAAACCGGGTGACCTGCGCTCCCATTCGGCCTTTCCCAAGGACAAGACCCGCTGCATCGACGCGGAAGACCTGGAAATGCCTTACTGGTTACTGACCTTCGCCGAACTGGTCGATCTGCTGATCGATGCCGACGACGAGGACGCACCGGTACAGATCGCTTTCCTGCGCAGCGCGGTGCTGGAACTCAAGCGCGAAGGCAACCAGCATCTCGACCTCGGCCACATCACCGTGGACACGCCGCTTTATTTCTCCCTCGATGACCTGGTCAAGCGCTTCAAGGACGCCAACGAGTCGACCACCAGTTTCGGCAAGTCGAAAACGGCCCTGTTCGGCAAATTCGACCAATTGCTGGTGAAACTGCAAAGCCGCATGAACGACACCCGTTATGACTTTCTGCTGCGCCCGAAAAAACGCACCTCGTCAGACACCCTGCCCAGCCTGATGCGTGATTTTGTCGGCCTGGGTGAACCCCGGGCCAAGGTGACGGTCATCGACCTGAGCTCGGTACCCTACGACATCCACCACACCGTGACTTCGCAGATCGGCCGCCTGGCGTTCGAATTCAATTACTGGAATCCGCGCTGCCGCGAGTTTCCCCTGTTCCTGGTCTGCGAGGAAGCGCACTCCTACATTCCCCGGCATGGCTCCAAGGAGCACGAGCAGACGCGCCGCGCCATGGAGCGGATCGCCAAGACCGGCCGCAAGTACGGTGTGGGAATTTGCGTGGTCAGCCAGCGCCCTCACGAACTGTCCGAAACCGTACTCGCCCAGTGCAGTTCATTCGTCTGTCTGCGCATTTCCAACCCGGACGATCAATCCTACGTCCGCGAACTCGTTCCCGATGCCGCCCGCGGCATGCTGGATGCCCTGCCGACCCTGGCCCAGGGCGAAGCCATCGTCGTCGGCGAAGCCGTGCCCATGCCGATTCGCGTGCAGATTTACATGCCCGATCCACCACCGAATTCCAGCAACATCGATTACGCCGGCGAATGGTCGCACGGGCCCGAAGAAATCAGCGTCGAGGACATGGTGGACCGCTGGCGCAAACAGGAACGCTGAAGCCCGCCCCAGGCAGATCCCGGCCCGGGTATCAGCCGGTGGAAATCAGGAATCCTCAGAGCGCAACAGCCACTCCGCCTGTTCGGGGTCAGGCCGGCCTTCCAGCGGAAGCATCATGGCCAGGTGCAGAAGGTTTTCCAGTTCCGGCCGGAAGCGGCTGATGATGCGCGCCGGATCATCCACCAGCCTGCGGTCGGTGATGACGCCGAAGAACACCTGCCCGTCGTAGCTGAGAATACTGACGCCCATGCCGATGGTGCCCGACTGGGGTACCCAGAACATCATGTCTCGAACCCGTCCCCCGGCCAGATACAGCGGCTGTTGCGGCCCGGGGACATTGGTCAGCACCGCGGTCGCCTTTTCGCTCAAACGCTCCAGCGCCGGTTTCTGCAGCGCGTGTGGGCCCATGCCGAGTGCCGCCAGGACGCCGAACGACATCGCGGCCTGCCGGCTGGCTTTCAGTTCGTTCATTCGCTCGTTGACGCAATAAACTCGCCGCAGCGGATTGGCCTCACCGACCGGCAGGGACAGGAAGACCAGGCCAAAGTGATTACCGAGTTCGCGGGCGTGCTCCAACGGGCGCAGATTGACCGGCACGGTGGCACGGATCTCGGGACAGTCCGCGTCCGGGTCGAGTTCGCGCAGATACGCGCGCAGCGCCCCACTCACCGATGCGATCAGTACGTCGTTGACCGTGCAGCCCAGCGCCTTGCCCAGGGCTTTCACTTCGTCCAGCGGCACCGGCTCGGCCCAGGCCACCCGCTTGCGCCCGCCCAGGCGACCCTTGAAACGCGTCGCCGGATCATTCGGCAACGTCAGGGCATGCGACAATTCACGCAACAGGTCGCCGGCCACCCCGAAGCATTCGGCCGCTTTCTCTGGATCAGCGATAACCTGCAAAGCCTCATCCAGCAGCTTCTGGCTGAGGTGTACCGCGAAATCCACACCCTCGCGGGCCGGTTCCAGCAAACGCTGGAAGACGGTGGACTCGGACGCACGCTTTTGCTTCCAGCGTTTGGGATTGACCACCTTGCGGCCTTGCGGTGTCGGATCGGTCAGGCTGAGAAATACCTGGACCAGGGCGATCCCGTCCGCATAGCAGTGGTGAATGCGCATGACGACGACAGGCCCGCCGACATAATTCTCCACGAAGTGAAACTGCCACAGCGGACGCGAGGGATCCAGGGCAGTACTCGCCAGATCGCTGACGTAATCTTCGAGCTCGTCCTGCCCCGCCCCGCCTGGCAGCGCCACCCGGCGCACATGACCGTGAATGTCGAAATCCGGGTCGGTTTCCCAGAAGACACCCGACGAGGTCGATACCGCCTTCTGACGAAAACGCCGAAACGCCAGGAACCGGCTTTGCACGGTCTCCACCAAACGCGTGTAGCTGGCCTCGGCCTCAAGGCCGACGACGCCGGTAATCATCATCAGGTTGGTGGGCTGCTCCATGCGCAACCAGGCCGTGTCGACCTTGGACATGGGCTCCCGGGTCATGTTCTCATCCGGTCGCCCGGGCCGGAACTCCTTCACGGCGCCGGGTCCGCGCCTGGTCGGACCGCACCTGCTGCAGCTGCTCGAGGTATTCGGGACTGACACCGGTGACGTAGTCACCCGAGAAGCACGAGGTATCGAACTGGCTGACCTGCGCGTTACCTTCCCGGCAGGCTTCGATCAGGTCGGGAAGGTCCTGATAGATCAACCAGTCCGCGCCGAGTTCCTGTTCGATCTCCTTTTCCGTTCGCCCGCACGCGATCAGCTCGGATGCCGCCGGCATGTCAATGCCGTAGATGTTGGCATGGCGCACCGGCGGTGATGCCGATGCGAAGTAGACCCGCCGTGCGCCGGCATCCCTGGCCATCTGGATGATCTGGCGCGAGGTGGTCCCGCGCACCACGGAATCATCGACGATCAGTACATTCTTGCCGCGAAATTCAAGATCAATGGCATTCAATTTCTGTCGCACCGATTTCCGGCGCTCCGCCTGACCCGGCATGATGAATGTACGGCCAATGTAACGGTTCTTGATGAACCCTTCGCGATACTTCACATCCAGATCGTAAGCCAGCGGGAGCGCCGAGGTACGGCTGGTATCGGGAACCGGAATGACAACCTCGATGTCGTGATCGGGGCGTTCACGAAGAATTTTCCGCGCCAGGGTCTGACCCATCCTGAGACGGGCCTTGTACACGGAAATGTCGTCCAGCAGCGAATCCGGCCGCGAAAAATACACGTGTTCGAAAATGCACGGCGTGAGTTCCCGCGCGAGCGGGCTGTCGTGCGTGTGCAGTTGGCCGTCCAGCGATATGAATATGGCTTCTCCCGCCCGAAGGTCCCGCATCAACTCGAAGCCGAGAACGTCGAGCGCAACGCTTTCCGAGGCGACGGCGTACTCCGGGCCCGCCGGGGTTTCGCGCACACCCAGCACGGCCGGACGAATGCCCCAGGGATCGCGAAAACACAGGACACCATGACCGGAGACAACGGCAATGGCCGAGTACGCACCGGAACACCTCCGATGCACGGCATCGACGGCAGCGAACAAGTGTTCGGGGCGTAGCGATGCCGGTCCGAGTTCCTGCAATTCGTGGGCCAGCACGTTCAGCAACACCTCGGAATCCGAACGGGTGTTCAAGTGCCGGCGGTCACTGTCGAACAATTCCTGGGTCAACTCACGGGTATTGATCAGGTTGCCGTTATGGCCGAGCGCGATGCCATAGGGAGAATTGACGTAGAACGGCTGAGCCTCGGAAGAGTCGTCCAGACCAGCCGTGGGATAGCGGACGTGCCCCATCCCCACGCGCCCGGTCAGGGCCTGCATTTCGGTCGGGCCGAAAACATCCCGTACAAGACCGCTTCCCTTGTGCAGATTGACCCGGTGACCGTCCAGGGTCGCGATTCCCGCGGCGTCCTGGCCACGGTGCTGCAGCACCGTCAGGCCTTCATACAAGTCGGCCGCAACATTGTTTTGGGCGACGATTCCGATGATTCCACACATTTAAAGTGTCTCGCTTGCCTTCATACGCTGCTGCGCAGCGTAAACCGGCTGCGCTCGACTGCATTCTATGCGATTGCTCTGACTCGCTACGCTCGCCAACCGCAATCGATTTTGTGTCTCGCTTGCCTTCATACGCTGCTGCGTCACCGTCGCGCGTGTAAACCGGCTGCACGGTCTACGGCTGCACTTCCTTACTCATTGAGCTGCGCTCAATACGTGCGGGCGTTTTCGCCTGCCCTCGACTGCATTCTATGCGATTGCTCTGACTCGCTACGCTCGCCAACCGCAATCGATTTTGTGTCTCGCTTGCCTTGTTGATGGCCGTGCCATCAATAGCGGGGGTGTCGTTCACTTGCTTGCCTTCTTGACGCTATGCGTCAAACCGGCTGCACTCGTTCACTCCGCTCCCATCGTCATTACATTTTGCCTAGCCCGGTTCCACCGGCCACTGCCAGCGGCCTGACGAACCGGTCGCGACAGGTTTTTTCGCTGATTAGAAGCGCGCCCCGGATGCGGCGCATTCTAGCATGGCTTGAGACTCAGGCTGGCTCGGATTCCGCATCATTGCCGGGCGGATCTTCGGCCCCTTCGGAGCCGGTTTCCTCCGCCGGGAGATCGGCGGTGAAATCGAGCTGATCCCGGGCGGCCTCGGGGAGATACTGCGTTGTCCACAACACCAGCGGCATCAGCCGGGCGATCATCGCGGAAGACTGCCACCAGGGGTCTTTGGGGATCGGTGTGAAGCCGGCAATCAGTAGAAAAGCGACCACGATGGCCAGGCCTCTGGCTGCACCGAATGCGCCACCGAGCAGGCGGTCGGTTCCGGTCAGCCCGGTGGTTTCCACCAGCAGACCGATCAGATAATTGAGCAAGCCGCCTACCACCAGAACCAGCAGAAACAAGCCGGCGAACCCCATCGCGGTGCGAACCGAAGGCAGGGATACATGCGGCTCCATCAGGGCTGCGACATCGCCGGAAAATCGATAGGCGACCACGAAGGCCGCGGCCCAGGTCACCAGGGAAAAGACTTCTTTCATGAACCCGCGCAGCGCGCCGACCAGAAGAGAAATGACGATGGTGGCGAGAATGGCGTAGTCGGGCCAGTCCATATTCAGAGTCTCGCTTCCCTTCTTACGCCGAAAACCCGGCGTAAACCGGCTGCGCTCGACGGCATCAATGCGATTGCTCTGACTCGCTCCGCTCGCCAACCGCAACCGACCTGTCTCGCTTCCCTTCTTACGCCGAAAACCCGGCGTAAACCGGCTGCGCTCGACGGCATTGCCGGAAAATCCTTCAATCCGAGCTCATGACGACGCCCTCCAGGGAATGAGCGTCGATGATTTTCTGCCGGGCAGTCAGCGCGTCCTGGCGATCCAGAAACGGGCCGACCCGCACGCGGTGAATGCTGGACCCTGACGAACGCACGGTTTCCCGGTAGGCGGTCAGGCCGCTGTCCTGCAGTTGTTTGACCAGGCCTTCGGCGTTGGACGCGTCCGAGAAACTGCCCACCTGCACGACCCAGCGGACCAGGGGGTCGGCGGGACTGGTCACCGGAGCATCTTCGTCCGGGCGCAGATCCACCACCCGCGGATTCACGCCATCCACCACTTCCCTTACCCGGCCGACGGCGGCATTGGCCTCCGATTCCGAAGCGTATGGGCCTACCCGAACCCGGTTGAGCCGGGCCGCATCGGATTCGACGGTGTCCAGCAAAACCGCGAGCCCGGCATCTTCTAATGTACCCATCAGGCGCCGGGCGTTGGCATCGCTGCCCAGGCTGGCCACCTGCACCACGTATCGCCCGGCAGCGGGGGCGGGTTCGGCGGATCCGGGGCGGGCTTCGGCTGGCGGTGGCTGGATTTCAACCCGGGGCGCGGCTTCCTCGCGCACCTCTGGGGCGGGTATGACGCCCGAATCATTCGGCCCGGGGGCATGTTCGGCTTGCCCGGATTCAGGCTTTGCCGCCTGCGAGTCTCCACCGAGTTCGTCAGCCGTTGAAGCATCCGGAGAATCACCGGAATCCGGTCCGTTTGATTCGAGATCCCGGGGTTCAGGTTCGGGTTCGGGTACGGGCAGGCGACCGGGACCGTTCGTTTCCGCGGTACCCTCCGCGGCTTCCGATACAGGGCCGCCCTGATCACCGAGCGGAAAGCGGCGGGTTTCAAACGTGATTTCATCGGGCCGTGGTGGCAGCTCGATGCGTTGCGACGGCGCCGAACCGGGATCGTCGGGCGGCCCGTCCAACAGCATGGGCAGGACGATGACAGCAAGGGCGATGAGTACCGTAGCGCCAACCAGGCGTTGCTTCAGTGCTTTGTCCATGGCGTGCGCTGCTGCCCCGAAAACGTGGAGTTGAGGGATTCTATCAGTATCCCTGTCAACCTGCCTCGCCTCGCCGCCCAATGCCACACTGCGGCCGTTGCGGGCACCCGCGTCTTACCCGGCTTCAAGGAACTCCATCGCCTCAACGGCTGTCGTGAAGGACCCGAACACCAGTATCCGGTCGTTGGCTCCGGCCCTGTCCAGTGCCGATCGCAAGCCGTGTCGAACCCCGTCAAAGGCCGTTACCGCACCGGCACCCGTGACCTTGGCGACTTCCCCCGCCAGATCCGTCCCGCTACGGCCTCGCTCGCCACCGAGCGAACAGCAATGCCAGATCTCAACCCGGTCCGCGAGCCCGGCGGCGACACCGGCCGCGTCCTTGTCACGCAGCATGCCCAGCACACAAATCGTCCTGCCGTTTCCGGCGCTCTCCAGGGTCGCGGCCACCGCCTCGGCGGCCAGGGGGTTGTGGCCCACGTCCACCAGCACTTCCGGTTGTTCGCGAATCCGCTGCAGGCGTCCCGGAATCTGGATGCCGGCAATGGCCCTGGCCAGTGCGTCGCCGCGGGTCAGCACCCCGGACTCGAGGGCCGCCACGGCGGCCATGGCAGTGGCCAGATTACGTACCTGGTGTGCGCCCGCAAGGGGCGGCCGTGGGAGACGAATTTCAGTCTGCAGGCCTTGCCACCTCAGTTCCGTGCCGACTTCGGTGATCGAAAACTCACGGCCCAGCCGATGGACCGGAGCGCGCAGCCTCTGCGCCACCCGCAACACCGATTCGGGTGGGTCCGATTCACCGCAGACAACGGGCCGGCCGGCACGGATGATGCCCGCCTTTTCCGCGCCGATGGACTCGAGATCCGAACCCAGGTACTCCTGGTGGTCCAGCCCGATGGGCGTGATGACCGAGACGTCGGCATCCAGCAGGTTCACGGCATCGAGGCGTCCGCCCAGGCCCACTTCGAGCACGGCGTGGTCGAGCCCCTGATCGGCAAGAGCCAGAAAGGCCGCCAGGGTTCCAAACTCGAAATAGGTCAGGCCGATGTCGCCTCGTGCGTTCTCGACCTGACGGAAGGCATCGAGCAGCCGGCCATCGGTAAGCTCGGTGCCCGCAATGCGGATGCGTTCGTTGTAGCGCATCAGATGCGGAGAGGTATACGTGCCGACCCGATACCCGGCCGCCCCGAGCAGCGCCGCTGCGAACGCCACAGTCGATCCTTTTCCATTGGTGCCGGCGACCGTGATCAGGCGGGATGCGGGGCGCGGTTTTCCCAGCCGGTCCCAGACTTCCCCGATGCGCTCGAGACCCAGATCAATGGCGACCGGGTGCCGGGTTTCCAGTAAGCGCAGCCACTCAACGATGCTATCGGGGGGCGGCATCATGGCGATTTTGCGGTCTGCGGAAGATGGATTCGCAAATGGGAGGTTTGCCGAAGGGACAGGATCGCGCCAAGCGGTTCAGGCGTCCGACTCAACCACCTCGCCGCTGACAGGCTTCGGCCGTGAACCGCCACACAGCAGCCCCAGCAGCGCGGCGATCTGCTCGCGTAACTGGCGCCGGTCGACGATCATGTCCACTGCCCCTTTCTCCAGCAGAAATTCGCTGCGCTGAAAACCCTCCGGGAGTTTCTCACGCACGGTCTGTTCGATGACCCGCGGGCCGGCGAAGCCGATCAGCGCGCCGGGTTCGGCGATGTTGACGTCACCCAGCATGCCCAGGCTGGCGGATACTCCGCCGGTCGTGGGATGAGTGAGCACCGATATGTAGGGAAGACCTTCTTCGGCCATTCGTGCCAGCACGGCACTGGTCTTGGCCATCTGCATCAGCGACAGCAGCCCTTCCTGCATCCGGGCACCACCGGTGGCGGAGAAGCACACCAGGGGCGCGCCCAGCCGCAGACATTCCTGACCGGCCCGGGCGAATTTTTCGCCGACGACGGAGCCCATGGAACCGCCCATGAAACGAAACTCGAAGGCCGTGACGACGAGTTCGCGTCCCATCAGGCTTCCGGCCATCGCAATCAGCGCATCCTTTTCACCCGTCTGTTTCTGCGCTGCGGCCAAGCGATCCCGGTATTTCTTGGTGTCACGGAATTTCAGCGAATCGACCGGCTCCAGATCCGCCGCGATCTCGCGCTGGTTTTCCGGGTCGAGGAACTGCTGTAGCCGGGCACGGGCGCCCACCGGCATGTGCTTGCCGCACTTGGGGCACACCAGCAGATTACGTTCCAGTTCCGGCCGATACAGGACCGAAGTGCATTCTTCGCACTTGGTCCACAGTCCCTCGGGAACATTACGCTTGTTGCCGCCTTCGGTTCGAATCCGTGACGGCATCAACTTCTGGAACCAACTCATCGGGATCCGGCCCCGAACGGGGCGGCCGGCAGTGCCTGGGAATTTTGGTGACGCGTCATCGTGAGCATCCTCGATGCGGTAGAGACTTGCCTGAGCGATACTCAGGCGGCCCCATTGTCCATGGCGGCGCGAACCGGTGCAAGAAAGTCTCCCGCCCGGCGGGCTGCTTCATCAGCGCTGGAGGCGTCTGCCATGCTGGCCACCAGGGCGCTGCCGATCACCACGCCATCAGCCATGCCTGCCACCGCCGCTGCGGCCTCCGCGTCCTTGATGCCGAAACCGACCGCCAACGGCAGGTCGGTCACTTCGCGCAAATCGGATATGGGCTGCGCCATGCCGGAAAAATCCAGCCGGTCCGCACCGGTGATACCCTTGAAGGAAACGTAGTACAGATAACCGCTGGCGCGACCCGCGATTTCCGCCAAACGCTCGGATGTGGTTGTCGGAGCCACCAGAAAAATGGCGTGCAGGCCGGCATCACGCAGCGTTTGCTCGAGGTCATGACTTTCCTCGGGCGGGCAGTCCACCATCAGCAATCCGTCCACACCCGCTGCGGCCGCATCGTCGACGAATGCCCGGTAGCCATAGCGCTCAACCGGGTTGAGGTAGCCCATCAGAACCACCGGCGTGCGGTCATCTTTCCGCCTGAAGAGCCGCACCATGTCCAGCACCGAGCGCAAAGTGACGCCGCGTTCGATAGCGCGTTCGCTGGCTTCCTGGATCACCGGCCCGTCGGCCATCGGATCGGAGAACGGCACGCCGAGTTCAATCAGGTCCGCACCCGCTTGCACCAGTGCGTGCATCACTGCCGGCGTCCAGTCTGCCCCGGGATCACCAGCCGTCATGAAGGGAATCAGCGCGGTGCGCTCGCGGCTCCGGAGTTCCCGGAAACAAGTGTCGATTCGATTGCTCACAGTTCGATATTCTCCAGCGCGGCCACCGTCTGAACGTCCTTGTCGCCACGCCCCGAAAGGTTGACGATGATGGTCTGGTCCGGACGCATTTCGGCCGCCAGTTTCAACCCATGGGCGACGGCATGACTGCTCTCCAGGGCCGGCAGGATGCCCTCCAGCCGAATCAACAGGTGGAAAGCCTGCATCGCTTCCTCGTCGGTGGCACCAACGTATTCCGCCCGTCCGATATCCTTCAGCCAGGCATGCTCCGGCCCTACCCCGGGATAATCGAGTCCGGCCGATACCGAATGCGTGTGCTCGATCTGGCCCGCGTCATCATCCATCAGGTAGGTGCGGCAACCGTGCAGTACGCCGGAACGGCCGGCGCACAGCGAAGCCGCGTGCTGGCCGGTGGACAAACCCCGGCCGGCAGCTTCGACCCCGACCAGGCGTACATCGCTGTCTCCGAGGAACGGGTGGAACAGGCCAATGGCGTTGGAACCACCGCCCACGCACGCCACCAGGGCATCCGGTAGCGTGTCGTACTGTTCAATCACCTGGCGCCGCGCTTCACGTCCAACGACCGCGTTGAAATCCCGCACCATGGTCGGGTATGGATGCGGCCCGGCCACCGTGCCGATGATGTAAAAGGTGTCGTCCACGTGGGTAACCCAGTCGCGCATCGCTTCGTTCAGGGCATCTTTAAGGGTGCGGGACCCGCTCGCCACCGCGCGCACTTCGGCGCCCAGCAGCTTCATGCGAAAAACATTGATGGACTGACGCTGGATGTCGACCTCGCCCATGTATACCACGCATTGCTTGCCCAACCGGGCCGCGACGGTCGCTGATGCCACGCCGTGTTGCCCGGCACCGGTTTCGGCGATGACCCGTGGCTTGCCCATGTAGTCGGCCAGCAACGCCTGGCCCACCGTGTTGTTCACCTTGTGCGCACCGGTATGGTTGAGGTCCTCGCGCTTGAGCAGAATCCGCGCACCGCCGGCATGCTCAGTCAGCCGACGAGCGAAGTACAAGGGTGACGGACGGCCCACGAAATAAGCGAGATCGGCATCGAAGCGCGCGATGAATTCGGGATCTTCACGCCAACGCAGCCAGGCGTCGCGCAACTCCTCCAGCGCGAACATCAGGGTTTCGGACACGAAGCGCCCGCCGTAAGGCCCGAAATGACCGGTCTCGTCGGCCTCCCAGGTTTGATCGCGGAAGACTTCGGATGACGAAGCGCCCGCTTTAATGGGTTCAGTTGACACGTTTTGCCTCTTCGATGAATCGCCGGATTGCGTCCGGATCCTTGATGCCGGGCGCGGTTTCCACGCCGCTCGAAACGTCCACCGCCCAGGGTCGTACGACGCGCACGGCCTCGGCGACATTGGCGGAATTTAGGCCTCCCGCGAGAATCAGGGGCAAGCGGCCGGGCCGGATGGCATCCCAGGCCACGGTGTGACCGGTGCCACCGAGACCGCCCGGGGCATGGCTGTCGACCAGGATGCCCGCGGCATTGCCAAACGCCGCCTCGGCTTCCTTGACCGGCTCCTGTGCCGCGCTGACGGCCTTCGTATAGGGTAACCCGAACTGGCTGCAGAAACCCGCCTCTTCGCGTCCGTGAAACTGCAACAGACCCAGCGGCACCACTGCCAGCACTTCACGAACGAATTCCGGCTCCGCGTCGAGAAACAAGCCCACCCGTTCAACGAAAGGGGGGACGGCCCGCACGAGCTCCGCCGCACGTTCGGGGCTGACCCAGCGCTTGCTGGCGGGTACAAAAACAAAGCCCAATGCATCCGCTCCGGCACGGCACGCTGCGCGCACGTCGGGAACCCGGGTCAGACCGCAGATTTTCACACGCACCGGACCGCTCATGACCCATCCGTGCCGCGGGGGAACTCCACCTCGCCGGGAGGCAGCCCGTATTCGGTGGGAAACCGTGCGCCGACAAAATACAGTCCTTCTGAAGGTGCCGTGGGCGCCGCCTGGTTCCGGTCCCGTCCGGCCAGCACGGCAGACAACCAATCGGCGTCGCGCTCGCCACGTCCCACGGCCATCAGGCTGCCCGCCAGGTTGCGCACCATGTGATAGAGAAATCCATTCGCGGTCACTTCAAATTCCACCCGGCTGCCTGCACGCCGCACCTCGATCCGCTGCAGATCACGCACCGCATGACGGGCCTGGCACCCGGCGGCACGGAATGCCGAGAAATCGTGTTCTCCAAGCAGGCACTGCGCCGCCTCGTGCATGCGCCCGGCATCCAGTGGCTGGCGGCACCAGGCCACGTAACGAGCGTGCAGCGCGGGTCGGATCCAGCGGTTGAGAATGACGTAGCGATAAGTGCGTGCAAACGCGCTGAATCGCGCATGAAAGGATTCATCGACTTCACGTACCCACAGGACGCTCAGGCTGGCCGGCAGATGACTGTTGACCCCCAATACCCAGGAACGCTCGCTGCGCCGCGCCTCGGTGTCGAAATGAGCCACCTGGCACAATGCGTGGACGCCGGTATCGGTGCGGCCGCACACGGTGACCCGGAGGTCGTGATCTGCCACCCGGGCGAGCGCCTGCTCCACAGTGCCCTGTATCGTGGGCTGCTGGCGTTGCACCTGCCAGCCGAGAAACGCGCTGCCGTCATATTCGAGTCCGATTGCGAAACGCATTGCGGGCCCTTCCCAAACCGGACATTTTCGGATCAGCCCGCGCCGATTGCAATCCCGGAGAACAAACGGGGCCGGAGCGATTGGCCGCCCCGGCCCCCGATTCACCAGACGATCACGCCGGCACCGGCATGATCCGGGTCGATTACAATTCGCTGATCATGGTCCGGGCTTCGGCCTGCTGTTCCTCGTCACCGTGCTCGATCACTTCAGCGAGGATGACTCGTGCGGCCTCCTTGTCGCCCATGGAAATATAGGCGCGTGCGAGATCCAGGCGCACCTCGGGATCCTCGCTGTCCTCATCCAGCAATTCGGCTTCATCTTCATCGCGGTCGGGTTGGCGCGCGGCCTTGCGGGGGGATTCCTCATCGGCGTCGCCGCCCGCTGCTTCGTCGGCGAGGCTGTCATCCTCGTCCTCGACCGGCCCGGTTTCCCCGGAATCCGCCTCCGCCTCATCGGGATGAAGCACGCGGAGTATTTCCTCGGCTTCGTCCTGGATATCGCGCACGGTGCCGTCATCCGCGCCGGCGGCGCCCGCAATCACGGGTTCGGCCCGCCCGCGCCGGCTCACGAACCAGCCGGCGACGATGGCGGCCACAACCAGCAGGATCACCCATACCGCCGTACGACTCTGGTACCAGGAGGATTCTTCACGCGGCCCGTCCGTGGTGCGGACCTGGGGTACGGCATCCGCCGCCCGCGGTGGTGCTGCCGCCGCGCTGTCGCTTGCCGGCGGCTCATCAAGCCCGGCAGCCTGGCCCAGACGTTCATCGCGCAGACGTGCTTCCATCGCTGCAAGCTCGGCATCTTCCACCGTCGCTTCTTCCCCGGTTTCCGTCAACCGGCTCTCGAGTTCCTCGATGCGCTCACGCAGGAATTCGTTTTCCTGCTGTTCACTGAACAGTTCTTCCTCGGTACGGGCCAGTTCCTCCCGCAACACCGTCGCGGAGGTCGAGGCTTCGGCATCCTCCGCCGCGTCGTCCGCGGTGCCGTAAGCACTGTCCACACCCTCGCTCTCCGATGGCGGCACAATTTCGAGCTGTGCTTCCGCGACGGGTTCTTCCTCGGCCACCCCGACGTCCGGCGCGACCGAGGTGTCGGCGATCAGCGGCGTGTCGACGGCTGCGGACGAAACGGTGTCGAGCCCGGCTCCGAATTCGGATGCCTGCTCCAGCACCTCGTCGCGGGCGGCGGACGGAGACAGGGTCTCGATGTCCTGGCGGCGCGGCATGCGCAGTATCGCGCCCCGTTTGAGCAGGTTGATGTTGTCGTTGATGAAGGCCTGCGGATTATTGCGCTGAATGGCCAGCATCACCTGGTTGAGGTCCATACCGGTTCCGGCCGACCAGTCCGAGGCGATGCGCCACAGGGTTTCACCCGGGCGTACCGGGCCGTACTCGCCTTCCTCGGGTATGGCGGCTGCCGCAGGACCCGAAGCGGACACGGCCGGAGATTCCGCCGCCGAAACCGGCTCCGGCGCTGCGCGGCCGGAATCGTCGGGCATCGCTTCACGCGCGGGTGCGCTGGGCGGTGGAGGCGCGGCCGACGGCACCGTGGGCGGATCCAGGAACAGGGTATATTCGCGCAGCATGCGCCCACCGGGCCAGGTCACTTCGACGATGAGACGGATGATGGGGTCACGCACCGCCAGGTTGCTCGTCACCACGATCCAGGCGTCGTCACCCTCCTGCTGCAAGGTGAAGCGCAACGGAACCGAAATCGCTTCGCGACTGGCTCCGATCAATGCGAAGTCATCGGCCGAAGCAAGGCCGGCGGAAACGGAACCCAGGTCCTCGTCCGGGCGGGAGATCAGGTCGATTCGGGCGCGGAGCGGCTGGTCCAAAAACGACTCGACGCTCGCATTTCCGAGCCCCAGCGCCAGTACGGCGGGGCTGAACAGCGCCAGACCGGCGCACAGGGTCCAGCGCGCGACTTTGCCCAAGCTGATTGTCATGCGTCCCTCCGTCTTTCCCTGACTCTCAGAAGAACATCCCTGGTGCGGCCCCACTCGCGGAATCACCCGGCCGCAGGTACCGAGTGTACGTCCGCGGCGGCTGACTTGCCAACCGCTTCACGGATGGCCTCCAGACGTTCCATGATTTGAACGGCGTTGAGGGCGGCGCCCTTGCGCACGTTGTCGGCAACCACCCACATGCTGATTCCGCGCGGGTGACTGAGGTCACGACGCAGGCGCCCCACATAGACCGGATCCTTGCCGGAAGCATGCGACACCGGGGTGGGATGGATGCCATCCGCACCCTCCATCAGTTCGATCCCCGGCGCGTTGCGAAGCAGTTCAGCGACCTCCTCGATGCCGATGTCGTCGCGTGTTTCGAAGTGCACGGCCTCGGCGTGACCGTAAAACACCGGGACCCGGACCGCGGTCGCGTTCACATCGACCCCGCTGTCTTCCAGAATCTTCTGCGTCTCCCAGTGCATTTTCATCTCTTCACGGGAATAACCGTTGTCCAGCATTTCATCGATCTGCGGCAATACGTTGAAGGCGATGGGCTGGGCGAAAGCCTTTACGTCGGGATCCTGGAAATTCAGCCGCTGCGCGGTCTGATTGGCGAGTTCGTGCAGGCCTTTGCGCCCGGCACCGGAAACCGACTGGTAGGTGGCGACATTGACTCGCGTAATTCCCGCGGCCGCGTGGACCGGCGCGAGTGCGACAACCATCTGGATCGTCGAGCAATTGGGATTGGCGATGATCGAACCACGCGTCACTTCTTCCAGACGGCGCCCGTTCACTTCGGGCACCACCAGCAGGATGTCGTCGTCGTAACGAAAGGCCGAGGTATTGTCGATGACGATCGAACCCGCCTCCGCGGCTCGCGGCGCATGCTCCTTGCTGACCGACCCGCCCGCGGAAAACAGCGCGTAGTCGACCTCGGAAAAATCAAAATCCGCCAGGTTTTCCACCGTCAGCTGGCTGGCCCCGAATTCGACCTCCTGGCCGGCGGAGCGCTCGCTGGCCAGTGCCACGACACGGTCGTCGCGGTGCCCCCGTTCGGCGAGGATGGACAGCATGACTTCGCCGACGGCGCCGCTGGCGCCAACCACTGCAATTCTGGGTCTGTTCATGACTTCGGCACTACCTATCGTTCATATTTTGGGAATGAGGAGAATTGTAACGCTTTGTTTGCCCGTAGACCTACCCTGCCGGGTTTTCGGTGCCGAATTGGCCGGTCTGCCCGCGATGACGAATAACATGATCCATCAGTACCAGGGCCAGCATTGATTCGACGATGGGCGTCGCCCGGATGCCCACACAGGGGTCGTGGCGGCCCTTGGTCACGACCTCGATCTCATTGCCGTCGATATCTAGGCTGCGGCATGGCAGGCGCAGGCTCGACGTGGGTTTGAACGCCGTGCTGACCAGAATGTCCTGGCCACTGGATATGCCACCGAGAATTCCGCCGGCATGGTTACTGAGAAACCCATCCGGCGTCATTTCATCGCGGTGCTCGGAACCGGGCTGGGTGACGCTTTCGAAACCCGCGCCGATCTCCACACCCTTGGCGGCATTGATGCTCATCATGGCGGCGGCTATTTCGGCGTCAAGCTTGCCGTAGATGGGCTCGCCGAGTCCCGCCGGCACATTGCGCGCGACCACGTTGACCCGCGCTCCCACTGAATCACCCGATTTGCGCAGGCCGTCCATGAAGCCCTCCAGTTCCGAAACCATGGCCGGGTCCGGGCAGAAAAACGGATTGGCGTCGATCTCCGACCAGTCCATCTCGCGATCGGTACGCAACGGGCCCAGTTGGGCCAGCCAGCCGCGGATTTCGATGTTCAGCCGGGTGGCCAGCCACTTGCGCGCGATGGCGCCGGCGGCGACCCGCATGGTCGTTTCCCGGGCCGACGAGCGCCCACCGCCGCGATAATCCCGCAAGCCGTACTTTTTCCAGTAGGTGAAATCGGCATGGCCGGGGCGGAACTGGCGTTTGATGTTTTCATAGTCCCGGCTGCGGGCATCGGTGTTTTCGATCAGCAGGGCGATCGACGTTCCGGTGGTCCGGCCTTCGAACACGCCGGAGAGAATCTGAACGTCATCGGCTTCCCGGCGCTGCGAGGTGTGGCGGGAGCGGCCGGTCGCCCGTCGCTCGAGTTCACGGCGGATCTCGCCAGCTTCGATCTCCAGCCCGGGCGGGCATCCGTCCACCACGCAACCGATCGCAGGGCCGTGGCTTTCGCCGAAAGTGGTAACCCGGAAACATTTCCCAAACGTGTTGTCAGACATGCCCTCTCATCCTGGTGCAACGCTCGATGGCCGGCCTGGCCTGCTCCAACTGGACGCGATCGAGCACGAATACCCCGCCGCCGCCGTGACTGAATTCCAGCCACAGGAACGGCACTTCCGGCAGCAGATGTTCGAGCCGTTCATCGCTCTCGCCGACTTCACAGACCAGTATGCCCGTTTCCTCGAGGTGGGAGGGCGATTGAAGCATGATCCGCAGACAGGCGTCCAGGCCGTCATCGCCCGATTCCAGCCCCAGGGCGGGCTCGGCCCGGTATTCGCCCGGCAGGTCCGGCAGGCTTGCGGCCGGGACGTAAGGCGGATTGGTCACGATCAGGTCGTAACGGCGACCGGCCAGCCCCGCGAACAGGTCCGACCGGATCAGCTCGACCCGGTCCGCGACGCCATGGCGCTGCACGTTACGGCGGGCGACTTCCAGCGCCGCCGCACTGATGTCCGAGGCGTCCACCCGCAGCCCGGGCAGGTGTACCGCCATGGCGATGCCAATGCAGCCACTGCCGGTGCACAGATCCAGGGCCCGGGACAGCCGTTCCGGCGGCACCCAGGGCTGAAAGCCTTCGAGGATCAGCTCCGCGACCGGTGACCGCGGCACCAGCACCGACTCGTCCACCTCGAATTCCAGACCCGCGAACCACGCGCGGCCGGTCAGGTAGGCCAGCGGCACGCGCCGGTCGATGCGTTCCGTCAGCAGCCGCTCGATCCGGCGCCCGGCTTCCTCATCGAGTTCCGGGTCTGCCGGCGCGGCCGACCCGGAACTCGCCAGGCTGGAATCCACCGGCAGGCCGGCGGCATAGCGGACCAGCCACGCCGCCTCATCCCGCGCGCACGCGGTGCCGTGGCCATAATGCAGGTTCGCATTCTCCAGCCGCTGCGCAACGCGCTCGATCCATTCATTGAGATGCATGCTTTTCCCTTCTCCGACGGCGGGTTTCACGCTTCGGAAGCAGTATAATCCGGGCTCAGCGAACCGTAACGGAGCCTCCATGCCCGCAACTTCACGAAACCTGACCGCGCTGCTACTCGCATTCAGCCTGGCCGTCCTGGGACTGTTGGGCGGCGCGCTGGCCTGGCGGGTATTCGAGCACAGTGAACCACCGGCGACCGAATCGCTGATCGTCCTGCCGGAACCGCGCATCGTAGCCGATTTCGACCTGCGTGATCAGCGGGGCGAGCCGTTTTCGTTGCAGGATCTGCGCGGCCGCTGGTCGGTCCTGTTTTTCGGCTTCACGTCCTGCCCGGATGTCTGTCCGAATACCCTGTTTCAACTGCACCAGGTGCGTTCCGCCCTGCTCGAGACACTCGGCCCGGACGAGGTGCCGGAGATCTACCTGGTTTCGGTCGATCCGGAGCGGGACACGCCCGACAAACTCGCCAGTTATCTCGAACACTTCGATCCGGCCTTCAAGGGTGTCACCGGCGACGACGCGCAGCTACGCGCCCTGACGCTGCAGCTGGGCGCCATGTATCACGTCGCACCCCACGATCCCGGCGACACCGCCTACCAGGTCGACCACAGCGCCAGCCTGATGCTGCTGGATCCGGAAGGCCGGCTGTACGGGGTATTGCCGGCGCCACACGTGGTCGATCACATCATCGCCGACCTCACTGAAGTGCTGAACAACTCCGGGAGCGGCTGATGGCCCTGTTCGACCGATTGTTCGCCTTCATACAAACCCTGCTGCCGCACCACCTGCTGTCCGCCGTGGTGCACGCACTGGCGCGCATTCGCCTGGCACCGATACGCAATGTGCAGATCGGCCTGTTCAGCCTGTTCACCGGCGTTGACTGGAGCGAGGTGCGCCGTCAGCGCATGGCCGACTACGCCCATTTCAACGATTTCTTCACCCGCGAACTCGGCTCCGGCGCCCGCCCGCCAGACCCCGATCCCGAAGCGGTGCTCAGCCCCTGCGACGGGCGCATCAGTCAATGCGGCCGCATCACCAATGACCGGATTCTGCAGGCCAAGGGCCACAGCTTTTCACTGCGTTCCCTGCTGGGAAATGACCCGGGCGCGGCCGATTTCGTCAATGGATTCTTTCACACCATCTATCTGTCGCCCCGGGATTACCATCGCGTTCACATGCCGCTGACCGGCCACCTGCAACGCATGGTGCATGTGCCCGGCCGGCTGTTCAGCGTTTCGCCATCCACCGTCCGCGCCGTGCCCGACCTGTTTACCCGGAACGAACGGGTCATCTGCCTGTTCGACACCGAACACGGACCCATGGCGGTGGTGCTGGTCGGCGCCATGCTGGTGTCCAGCATGGAAACCGTCTGGGCCGGCACGGTCACCCCGCCGAGAGGCCGGCGCATCAGCACCGGCGACTGGTCGCGGCGCGACATCCGCCTGGAGCGCGGCGAGGAACTGGGCCGCTTCAACATGGGTTCGACCGTCATCGTGCTGCTGGGTCCGGGAGCGGTCTCCACGCTCGCCGATTACGGGCCGGACGATGCGGTGCTGATGGGTCAGAAACTCGCCCGACTGCGTTGACGCTCCGGCCGCACCGCCCCGCCCGTCAGCGGATCACCACCCACACTGCCGCCCGGCATTCTGTTCATCCAGCCAGCTTTGCAGCGGCGCGAAGTAGTCCAACAGAGCCCCACCGTCCATTTCACGCGTGCCGGTGAGTGCCTCCAGGGCGTCGGGCCACGGCCGGCTCTTGCCCATTTCCAGCATCGCGTTCAGGCGCTGCCCCGCCGCTTCGCTGCCGTTGAACGAGCAGCGATGCATCGGCCCGTCGAATCCGGCGATGTCGCACAGCGCCCGGTAAAACTGAAACTGCAGAATATGCGCCAGAAAGTAGCGGGTGTACGGGGTATTGCCCGGCACATGGTATTTGGCGCCCGGATCGAAGGCATCGGCGGGGCGCTCGTTGGGCGGAGCCAGACCCTGGTAGCGTTCGCGCAACTGCCACCACAGATCGTTATAGCCCTCCGGCCCGACTTCGCCGGCGAAAACCTTCCAGCGCCACTGGTCGACCATCAGACCGAACGGCAGGAATGCCACCTTGTCCAGAGCCCGCCGCAGCAACAGCCCGACGTCACCCTCACTTCCCGGCTCCTCGTCCAACAGGCCGATTTCCGTCAGGTAGGCCGGCGTGATCGACAACGACAGCGTGTCACCCACCGCCTCGTGGAACCCGTCGTTCGCGCTGTTGCGGTACAGGAAGGACAGCGTGTTGTAGGCGCGCTGGTAGTAGTTGTGCCCGAGTTCGTGATGGATGGTCCGGAAGTCCTCGGCGTTGACTTCGATGCACATCTTGATGCGCAGGTCGTTCTTCTCGTCGATGTCCCAGGCCGAGGCGTGACAGACCACGTCCCGATCGGCGGGCTTGACGAACAGCGAACGCTCCCAGAAGGTTTCCGGCAGCGGGTCGAAACCCAGCGAACTGAAGAAGGCCTCACCCGTACGAACCATGCCAACGGCATCGAACCCGCGGTCCTGGAGAATTCCGGTCAGGTCGTAGGCATCCTCGACTTCAGCGGGGGCCACGAGGTCATAGATGTTTTCCCAGTCCTGGGCCCACATATTGCCCAGCAGATGGGCCGGAATCGGTCCCTGCTGCGGTACCACGTCTTCGCCGTAGGCCTCACCCAGCCGGGCGCGCACGTGGCAATGCAGAGCCTCGTAGAGCGGGCTGACCTGTTCCCACAACCGATCCAGTTCCGCAGGAAACTCGCTGGCCGGCATGTCGTAATCGGAACGCCACATCGCGCCGAGGTCGGTGAATCCCAGCGCCTGGGCGCCCTCGTTGGCCAATTCGACCTGGCGCGCGTACAAGGGCCGCATCGGCACCGATACCCCGCGCCAACCGTCCCAGACTTCCAGCAATTCCTGCGGATCACGCGACTCGGCGAGGATGTTCTCCAGTTCGCCGAGCGCCAGGCAGCTACCGTCTTCGCGGCAGTATTCGCCCTTGCCGTACAATCCCTTCAACCGGGCACCGATCTCCGCCTGCTCCGCGTTCTTGGCCGGATCCAGCGGCGCGGGAATGGTTATGCCGCTGCGCAACTGGTTCAGTTTGCGGGCCGTATCGGCATCCAGACCGTCGATGCCGGTAAATTCCGCCGCGCGGCTGGCGGCTTCGACCTGGGCCGCCGTCAGTTCTTTCTTGGCCTCGGCCGTGAGCAGTTCGGTATCGTAGGTGATGAAATTGGCCTGGACCCATTCCTGCCGCTCGGCGTGCTGGGACAGCACTTCGAGCCGGGCTTCCGTCTCGCGGACGAATTCCGCGGCCTGTTGTGCGGTCGGCGCGCTGCGTTGCTCCTCGACAGCCCCTTGCGGGGACGCTGTTTCCGGGTCGTCTGCCGGTACGCATGCGGCCAGCATGGCCGCCATGCCGGTCAGGCAGATCAGGGTCGAAACTCGACCGAGTGTATGCATGGGAATACCCTCGAAATTTCATGATTTTGATGGTGAGGGAGGCTAGCAGGAATCCGGACACCGCTCCAGCGGAACCGGGGAGACGACCGGCCCTCTAACTGCGGAAGACACGATGACAAACGCCATGATGAAAAAAATATCCGCCAGCCTGCTCCTGTGCGTGGTGCTGGTCGCGCCCGCTGCGGCGCAAACCGCGGACCCGCGCCTCCCACCGGCGAAAGAAGCGCCCCCGACCGCCCCGGTCAGCCTCAGCGAACTCGCGGCCCGGGCCGATGCCGTGGTGCTGGCCCAGGCCCGCGACGCGGATTACGTTTATCGGCGTGAATTTCCGGTCGGTGGAACGGCATATCTGCGCGTGCTCATCCCGTACAAACTGGACCCGGACACCGATATCATCGAGGTTTACGAAGAAGGCCTGCACGAACACGAATGCTACTTCCCCAACCCGACGGTATTCGAGGAGGGGCGGCGTTACCTGTTGTTCCTGAAACGAGACCCCGACAAGCAGGGGCGTTATCGCGGCATGCCGGAGGGATGTGCGCTGGAGGTTCTGGTCGACGAACACAACAGATACGCGGTGCGGCTACCCATTACCGGCATCGACCTGACCGACCCGCTGGAAACCCGTGCCCAACCGATGAATTTCGCGGACGCCTATGCCCGTGAAACCGAGGAATCCCTGTCGCCGGACGATCGTGACGCCTGGCTTGAAGCCGGCTGGCTGCGGCCAACGGACGACGGTTACACCTACACCCGGGGCCTGGATCTCACCACTGTCCGCCGGCTGATGGGGCCAGCGGCTCTCGGCCGGGACTGATACCCGCCAGGTGGCCGCATCGCCTTGCGCGGAGGGTTCAGGACACGATCCGGTAACAGGGTTTGTACGCGCTGCCGCCGGGCAGCTTCATGCGGTTTTCGTGCACGAAACTGGCCAGCAGTTCGTCCAGCGCCACCATGATGTCCCGCTCACCCTGAATCTCGAACAACCCGTACTCGCGGATGCGGCGCATGCCGTCCGGCTTGACGTTGCCGGCCACAATGCCGGAAAACGCGCGCCGCAGGTTGGCCGCGAGTTCATGTGTGGGCAGCCCCGGATCGATTCTCAGCGCCGCCATGCGTTCGTGGGTCGGCTCGAAGGGGATCTGGAATTCGCGCTCGATTCTGAGCAGCCAGTTGAAATAGAAAGCGTCGTTGTTCTCAATGCGGAAGCGCCGTACCTGTTCCAGACCTTCAGCCATGCGCCGCGCCACTTTATCCGGGTCGGAGATGATGATCTCGTAACGATCGCTGGCGGCGTCGCCCAGGGACAGTCGAATGAAGCGGTCGATCTGTTCAAAATAGGCGGCCGATTCACGCGGTCCGGTCATGATCACCGGGAACGGTACATTCGCGTTGGACGGGTGCAGCAGAATACCCAGCAGATAGAGAATTTCCTCGGCCGTGCCGACGCCGCCGGGAAAAACGACAATGCCGTGCCCCAGCCGCACGAAGGCTTCCAGGCGCTTTTCGATGTCCGGCATCACGATGAGCTCGCTCACGATGGGATTGGGCGATTCGGCCGCAATAATGCCGGGCTCCGAAATGCCGATGTAGCGCCGTGATCCCACCCGCTGCTTGGCATGCGCGATGGTGGCGCCTTTCATCGGGCCTTTCATCGCACCCGGCCCACAACCGGTGATGATGTTGAGCCGGCGCAGACCCATCTCGTAGCCACACACCTTGGTGTAATCGTACTCCTCGCGCGAAATCGAATGCCCCCCCCAGCACACCACCAGACTGGGGTCCACCTGGGGAATCAGCGACTGCGCGTTGCGCAGCAGTTCAAACACGGCGTTGGTGATACCGGAGGAAGACGTCAGGTCGTGATGCGGATGGCCCCGGATCTCGCTGTCGAAATAGATCAGGTCGCGAATCACGGCCGACAGCAATTCGCGTATGCCCTCGATGATGCGGCCGTCGACGAACGCAGAGCCCGGTGCGTTGTCGAGTTCCAGGCGCAATCCCCGGTTGACCTGTTGCACTTCGAGTTTGAAGTCACTGTAGCGCGCCAGCAGGGCTTCGGCGTCATCACCCTGGTTGCCGCTGTTGAGTACAGCCAGCGCGCAACGGCGCAACAAGTCGGCCAGATCACCGCGGCTGGCGTCGGTCAGGCGTTCCACTTCGTGCCGGCTCAGGGTGTTGAGCATGCCGGCCGGATAGAGGCGGGTCGAGACGGAATCTGCAGACAAAGGAGTATCTCCGGAGTTTCTTTTTCTGACCGGCTAGCTTATCGCAATCTGGCATCCGTGCAGCACCGCAGCCTCCGGCCGGATGACAGGCCACTGTCGAAACGGTGAAAAGATCCCGGCCGGCCACCCTGAAAATCCGGCTGAAAACCGGGGCACTTCAAATGTTAAGATTTCGTAATAACTTTCTGCTAGTATTTTTTTAAGAGCACCCCGGCGCCGAAGGGAAGTTGAGGTTTCCAACATCAGCGGGAAGACCCTGACGGCGCCAGAAGAACTGACGGATTCCCGTGTACTAAACGCCCGCATCTGTGGCGACAATTCAAATAGGCAGGCAAAAAAATGATCAGACACTTACGTATTACGTTCATGACTGTAGCCATTGCACTGCTCGCTTTCCCGATGACCTCCCATGCACAGGAGACCACGGGTTCTCTGCGTGGAACCGTCACGACCGCGGGCGGTGACACCGTCGCCGGCGCCTCGGTGATCGTCCAGGACACACGCACCGGGTCCACCCGGTCGACGACGACCAACGAAGACGGCGGGTTCCAAATGCGGGGACTGGTCGTTGGCGGCCCATACGAGGTGCGTGTCTCTTCGCCAGACTACAAGCTCGCGGTGATCCAGGGCGTCATGACGAGCCTGGGAGAGGCCGTTACCCTGAATATCCCGCTGGAATCCGGCGATCTCGAGGAAGTAGTCGTCACGGCGTCGGCTCAGGTCACCGGTGCCGAACTGGCCATCGGACCGGGCTCGTCGTTCGGCATCGAGGACATCGAGTCCATGCCGTCCATCGCACGCCAGATCCGGGACGTCATTCGTATCGACCCCCGTGTCAGCCTCGGACGCGCGGACAATGGCGCCGGCTACGGCATCAACTGCCTTGGCGGCTCCTCGCGCTCGAATGCCTTCACCATCGACGGCAGTCTAGCCATCGACGGCTTCGGCCTGAACGAGGGAACCGGCACGTCCGCCCGGTTCGCCTTCCCGATTCCGTACGACACCGTGCAGTCGGCCTCGGTGGAATTTGCACCCCTCGACGTTCAGTACAGCCAATTTACCGGGTGCGCCATCAACGTCGTGACCAAGCCGGGTTCCAATGAATTTCACGGCTCCGCCTTCTATCTTTACAACGATGACGACCTGACCGGAGACTCCATCGACGGCAGAACCGTTATTACCGACCCCTTCGAAGACAAGAATTTCGGCTTCGATCTGAGCGGCCCGATCATCAAGGACAAGCTGTTCTTCACGGTCGCCTATGAAGAAACCGACGAGGGCGGCGTGCAGAATACCGGCCCCATCGGCGCCGGGTTCGCGAATGAAGACTTCCTGACCGTGGAGGAAGCCGAAGAGATTTCCAGCATTCTGCAATCCCAGTACGGCCGCGACCCGGGCTCGATCGTCCGCTCTCTGCCACAGACCAGCGAGCGCTGGTTCGTGCGCCTGGACTGGAACATCAGCGACGATCATCGCGCCGAATTCACCTACACCAAGCTGGAAGAGCTGAATCTGGATGAGGACGATCTCGGCTTCGACGGATTCACTTTCGAGGACAACTTCGAATTCGAAGGTATCGATCAGGATACGATTGGCGTGCGCCTGTTCTCGAACTGGTCGGACACGTTCTCGACGGAGTTTCGCTATTCCAAGTTCGATGTCACGGACATCCAGGGTCCCGCCGGTGGTGGCGAAGCCCAGGATCCCGACCCCATCACCCGGATTCAGGTCGAAGACGGTTCGGGCGACCCCATTCTCACCAGCGGCCCCGGATTTTTCCGGTCGGCCAACGATCTCCAGTATCAGATTACGCAGTGGAAGGCTTCCGCGGACTGGGTGATCGATGACCATACGCTGACCTTCGGTTTCGAGCAGGAGACGCGCGACATCTTCAACCTGTTCATCCCGGACGCCACGGGTACGATCGTGTTCGAGGACATTGACGCGCTCCGGGCCGGCACGGCGAAGGAGTTCTCCTTCAACGGATCTTTCACCCAGAACCCCAACGATGCGGCCGCCGCATTCGAACGCGACATCTACAGCGTCTATCTGCAGGATGAATGGCAGATCAACGACGCGTTTACGTTCATCGCGGGCATCCGCTACGACAAGTACGACTCGTCCGACTCACCGATCAAGAATCCGGTATTCGAGCAGCGCTACGGATTCTCAAACACCCAGACCTTCGACGGGCTGGACCTCATTCAGCCCCGAATCGGCCTGACCTGGGACCTGCCGACGAGCCGCTGGGGTGAAACCCAGTTACGGGTCGGCTATGGCGTGTTCGGCGGCGGCGACCCGACCGTTCACTTCGCCAATGCCTACCAGAACTTCGGCGGCGCTATCGGATTTGCCGATGAAGAGGACTCCCCGTGCACCGCGGCCGATTTGCAGGTGACCGACTCCAGCGGTCAGTTCACGGGTCTGCCGGACTGCCTGCGCGTTGCCGCGGCGAATGCCGCAAACGCCAACACGGGCGCGGTCGCGGCGGTCGACCCGGACTTCGATCTGCCGGCGAACCACCGCTACAACTTCGGCCTGCATCATTTCACCCGGTCGGACATCAGCTTCTTCGACAGCTGGGAAATCCAGTTCGATTACATCTACACGGAGCACAAGGACCGCCCGTTCTGGGTCGATCTGAGGCTTTCGCCCAACGGCAACACCATGCCAGACGGACGGCCCCAGTTCTTCGAGGTCGATCCACTGCTCCCCGGTTGCGACGCCATGTTCAACGGCATCGGCCAGGGCTTCAGCAACGCCGGAACCAGCGGCGGGCCGTGTGACGACACCCGCAATCCCAACCAGGACACCCTGATGACCAACGGCATCGACGGATCGACCGATTCCATCTCGATCCAGCTGTCCAAGTCGTTCATCCTGGGCGACCGCACCACTCTGGATGTGGGCCTCGGCTACGCATGGGTGGATTCCAAGTACGCCAGCCCGATCAACAGCTCGACAGCAGGCTCGAGCTATGAGGAAGTCGCCCTGGCCGTCCTGAATCAACCCCAGAACGGCCCGGGGCTGTGGGCCAATGAACACAACTTCGTCCTGCGGGCCCGGTTCCAGCACGACTGGGCCGACGGATACCCCTTCTCTGTCGCCGTCTTCCTGCAGCGCCGCTCCGGGCGTCCCTTCAGCTACACCTACGAGGACGACACGGTCGAGGACTATTTCGGAGATTCGGATGACGAGGAACGGATTCTGCTGCACGTGCCCACCGGGCCCGACGACCCGCTGTACGACTTCTCGCAGTTGTCCGATGCCGAAGTTACGGCGCTGTTCGATTTTCTCGACAGCTCGGGCCTGAGCGCCTATGCCGGCCGGGTCACACCGAAGAACGGTTTCGACGGCCCCTGGTACACCGATATGGACCTCCGCATCCAGCAGGACATCCGCCTGCCCTGGGGCTGGGGACACGACAACCATTCGCTCAGCATCTTCCTGGACATCGAAAACGCCCTCAATCTGTTCTTCGGCGATGACGAGAACGTCAGGAACTACACCAATACCGGCGATATCGAGGAAGGCGTGCGGGTTCTGGAAGTCCTGGGTGACGAAAGCAACCTGAATCAGTTCGTCGTCAGTGACTGGTTCGATGAAGGTGAGAACCAGGACGTCGACGACTCCGTGTGGCGCATTCAGCTGGGCATCCGCTACCGGTTCTGATGCAGCACTGCGGGATGACAGGTCAGGCCTGCCCGGAAATCATCCGGGCGGACGTGGAACCGGCAGCGACAGCGGTCGCTTCCCTGTGAGTCCCGTTCGGAAAGAGGTACTGCTCAAATGGCGGCTTCGGCCGCCATTTTCATGTGCCGAAACGCCTGCCCCGTCGACTCAATCCAGACGGGCGCCCTGATATTCCGGACTTCGCCGGGTCGGCGGATTCACGTAGACCACCACGGCATCGGGCGGCGCCATGCTGCAGGTGCGGCGACCGGTCGCCTGGCAATACCGCCGGCGTGGCCGTTCAGCCGGCAGGTCCTCGAGATCGAAGTCAAACGTCTGAGTCAGCCGCAGATTGGCCGCCAATCCCTCCGGCGGTTTGAACTTCCACTGTTTCATGGCCTTCTTGGCGGCCCGGTCGAACACGCCGATGGGTATGGAATCGACGACATCGATGTCGTATGGCTGGCCATCACCGTCGACGGAAAACGTGAGTTCGACCGACCCCTCGAGTTCGTAGGCGCGGGCCCGCCACGGATAGCGTGGTTCGACTTTTTCGACCACCACTGGATGGATTGAAACGGGTGACGAGATTCGTGCCGCGAACCTGTGCTGAGGCTGCGGAACGCGCTTCCCGGGCAGTGCCGTGACCGTGGCGCCGGACAGGGTAATGGGCCGCAGCCCAACGCCGACAAACAGGGTCGCCGGCTCTGCGGCTCGCTGAGGCGCTTTGTCTACGGTTGCCGGAGACAGATCCAGCCGGGCCGTTTCATACGGACCAGGATGGCTGGAAGGCGTCACGTGACCGGGTTCCGGCGCTGTCGGCACCGCATCGGCGGCAAGTGCCCTTTTCTGCACCGGAGGCAGCGCCGACGCACGAGACAAACCAGCCGTGATGAACGGCGACGGATCGGAAATCCGCCCCCGCGCCAAGGGCACCCGGGTTTGTGTGACGAAGCGATCCAGCCCCGCCCCCCAGGCCGCTCGCGAACGGCCCCAGGTTTTCCATTCGATGTCCGAGGCCTGCACCTGCGCGACGCTGGCGACCTGATTCAAGGCCCGCGACAGGGCCAGGCCCTGGTGCGCCCCCAGTGCGACGATCAGGGCCAGCGCGGCCATCAGTGAAATCTGCGCGTAAGCAGTCGATGAACGGGGTAGTTCCGCATCGACGATGCGTCGGATGCGGCCCATTAGATTACCGCCGGTGGCGGCCATGACCGCGGTGGGGGCATCCGGCCCGCGCAACATCTCGAGATTGGTCAGTGCGCGCGCATAAGTCGCCGGTTTACGGCAGCGTGAAACCACCAGGTCGTCACAGCAGTTCTCGCGCTCTTCGCGCACCCGCCGGGACATCCAGCGAATCGCCGGGTGATAGAACAGCAGGGTCTCCAACGTCACCTGCAGCCAGTTGATCAGGTGGTCGTAACGGCGAATATGTCCCAGTTCATGGGCGAGCACCATTTCCAGTTGCGCTGGCGGCAATCGCATCATCACGCTGGCCGGAATCACGATGACCGGCCGAATCCACCCCACCGCCATGGGCACGGTGATCCGGGCCGATTGCAGGACCCGTACGGCCCGGCGCAAGCCCAGTTTCTCTTCCAGGCCACGCGTCATGCGGGACACGGCTTCTCCCGCGTCCACGGCGTCTCGGCGCACGAGCCGACGGAGACCCAGCCAGTCCAGCGCGGCGCAACCCGACAACCACAACACCCCCGCCAGCCAGATCAGAACAACCCATGGAAGAGCAGGCTCGATGCCGTCCTGCAGCACTCCTGACATATCCGGCAGACTGCCCGACAACACGAGGAAGGAATTGACGGACTCGGACGCTGCCGTGAGCGTGAAGGTGGCGTCCGGCTCGTAGTAGATGGCGAATGTCGCACCCAGCGCCAGGATGCTCAGGCACAGGCCGCCCACGCCCGCCCAGTAGCGGAGATGCGCGCTCTCCCGGCTGGAAAGAACACAGACCAGCCAGAACCCGACGGCGATGAGACAACCCTGCCACAAAAAATGAACCAGGGCCCAGCCGAGCGCGCTGACCAGTCCGCTCGCCAGCATCAGGTCCGCACCACCCATTACATGGCCCTCAATCGTCCTCGAGTCGCTGCAGCAACTGGCGGATGTGTTCGATTTCCTCGCTGCTGGCCCGCTGCGATGAACCGAGTGCCTGCAGCACCAGCCGGGATGTGGATCCGTCGAACAGCCGATCGGCCAGATCGCTCAGGAACAACTTCTGCGTCTCATCCTTGCTGATCGCAGCCGAATAAACATGGGCGCGTTCCGAGTCGTCCCGCACCACCTGCCTTTTCTGATGCATCACCTGCAGCATCTTCAAAGCGGTGGTGTAGCCACTCTTCTCGATGCGATTCAGGGACTCGTGCACTTCACGCACGGTGCTCGGCCCCCGGTCCCAGAGAATGTTGAGAATCGTCAGTTCCGTGCGCGTGGGCTGCGGCACGCCTCCGGTTTCCGTATCCATTACCTGTTTACTCCTCTCGTCTTCCGCCAACCACTGTCATTCGTCACGGTTTCGTCCCTCGGCGAACCCGTGACCAGCAGTCGGGCGGGCCCGATCCAGTCGACCATTGTTGCAGGCTTGCAACACACGAAGATTATCGTACATCAGGCACCCGGGCCATTCAACGCACCACCCTCCCGATGCTTCCAATGGAACGGGGCTTTCTATAGAATATGCGCCCTCGCCCGCGCGCCCACGCCCGGACGAAAAATCGAAATTCGGGGTGTAGCTCAGCCTGGTAGAGCACTGCCTTCGGGAGGCAGGGGCCGGAGGTTCGAATCCTCTCACCCCGACCAGCGCATGCAAAAAACGGCCGCGAGGCCGTTTTTTCGTTGGGCGACTCTACTCCCCGAGACGCATTCGCGTGACCCGCCGCACGGCCGTTGGGGACGTCGCGCTGCAGCCGTGCCGGCTTTCGGCGCAGCCGAATGAAGGCGCGGCGGAAGCGCGACACCACCGCTGGTTGCAAGCGCCAGATGTCAGACCCTCTCACCCCAGTTTTCAGGTGGGTCTTGCCTGCCGGTCAATGCTGATGATGAGCGTTGGGCGCGCCGCCCGCCCGATGGACGTGTCCGCGATGGACGAGGCTGTGCATGATGGTGCCGGTAATGATCGCCTGCACGACCTGGATGACCCGGGTATCGGTATAAGGCAGCAGCGTGGCGGACCACTGATAACCGACAACAGTCACCAGCGCCATGCCGATCAGCATCGCCCAGGCCGCGCGTGCGCCGAAGGCCGGTTGCATGATCAGCCAAAGCATCAGGCCGACGCCGAATCGGTGCAGGATGATGGCAAGGGCCAGAACAGGTCCGGACGAATAGGCGCTGCCGGCGAGGCCTGCCCCGTCCAGCAGTGCATGCAGGAGCAGACCCGCCAGGGCCAGCGAGAGCGTGGCCAGGTGCATGGTTTCCGCGGCCCGCCGAACCAGGGTTTCCAGCAAACCCGGCAGGCCATAGCCGACGGACAGGTACAGCAGAGCCCAGAGCCCCAGTTCATGCACCGTATGCGGCACCAGGAGCAACATCACGAGCAGAACCAGTATCACCACCACGATGCGGTCGATCAGCCGCGCCGCCCCACCCTCGCGCGGCACCGAGAGGTACAGCACGGGACCGGCAAACAGCATGATGAGGGACAGTAGCAGCACGGCTAACCCGGAGTGCTCGAAAGGGCTGCGAATACTACCACAGCCGGGGTACGCGGCCCGTCCTCTGGTCCACTGCGCCGCCGTATTGATAAACTATTCGACCGACCCCCTCCATGACATGCCTGTGGACACTTCATCCATCGAGAAGATCATTGCGGATTGTCAGGCCGATCCGGGTTCCGACGAGGAGTTGCACGAATTGCTTGCGGCGATTGCCGAACGCCATGGTACGCAGGCATCCGGGGAGGCCCTGGCCCGTGGCGCGGATTTCGTCAAATCCTACGTGGAACAGGTGCCGTACATGATGAAGGTCGCGCACACGGCTGCCGGCAACGTCGGTCTGGCGCCCCAGATGGACCGTATTCTGCAATCGGTCGTTTCCTACTGGGAACAGGATGACGACATCATCCCCGACCACCTGGGCATCATCGGATTGCTCGACGATGCCTATTGCTCCCTGACGTCCCTGCAGACGGTCTCCGACCATTTCCAGTTGCAGACGGGAAAGTACCTGTTTCCGGACAACCTGACCGGCGCCAACCGCGTGATGCGGAGGATTATCGGCGAACCTTACGTAACGGATCTGGACCGGGTGGTCATTCGCACCATGCGCGACGCGCGGGTGGTCGAATCCATGATCGAACTCGCCAGCGAGGAAAAACGCCTCAACGTCGCGAACGAGAGCACCATCTGGAGCCATGGCTCGGCCGGCCGGATGAAAACCGACGGCCTGGAAGCGCTGGGTCTGACCGGGGACTGAAGGCTCTCAGCCCCCCTGCCCGGCAAACGCATCCCGGGTCAGATTCTCGGCACCCTCACGAGTCACCAGTACATTGTCCTCGATGCGTATGCCACCGCATGGCGCCAGGCTTTCAACAACGGCCCAGTCGACCGCAGTGGCATCGGCAGTTTCTTTCCAGCGACTCAACAACGGCTCTATGAAATAAATTCCGGGCTCGATCGTCAGTACGTTGCCGGGCTCCAGCTTCCGGGTCAACCGCAGGAACGGATGACCATCCGGGCGCGGCACGGGCGCGCCGTGATCATCCACCAGACCGGCCACGTCGTGCGTCTGCAGGCCGATGAAATGACCCAGTCCGTGCGGAAAGAAGACAGCGCTCAGACCGCTGGACACGGCCTCCTCGGGCGCGACGCGGATGATTCCGGCCGCGCGCAGTACCCCGGAGATTTCGAGATGGGCGCGCAGGTGCAGATCCCGGTAGTCCAGCCCGGGCCCAACCGCCGCGGCCAAATCCTGCTGCACGGTGTCCAGAGCCGAGATCAGGTCGGCGAACGCCCCGCTGTCACCCGCGTGGGTGCGCGTGATGTCCGATGCGTAGGCGTACTCGGTGGCGCCGGCGTCGATGAGAAAGGAACGGCTCGGCTCAGGTGCGACGCGCTCACGCTGCTGGTAATGCAACACCGCACCGTGTTCGTTCAGCGCGACAATACTGCCGTAGGGCAATTCGGCGTCGTTCTGCCGCACGGCCCTGAGGTATTCGAGATGAATGTCGAACTCGCTGCGTCCTTCCCGGAAAGCCCGCTCCGCCGCACGATGCCCGGCGACGGCCCGGCGGTTTGCGCGGCGCATGCAGTCGATCTCCCACCCGGTTTTTCGCGTGCGCTCCAGATGGAGCCGCATCAGGAGTTGTTCCGGATTGTGCTCCGCTCCCGGAATCGAACCATCCGGCCCCGTCTCATCGCCGATCACGGCAAGTGACGCGCCCGCACCCGGCAAGGCGGCCCGCCAGGCACCAGGCTCGCCCATGACGTCAATTTCAAATCGGTCCGACCACCAGGCCTCGGGATCGGTCGGTGGCAGGTGCCAGAAGTCCTCGGGCTGGTAGTACCACAGACGGGGCCGCTCTCCCGGACGCACCAGCAAGGCACAGTGCGGATGATGAGTCAGCGGCAACCAGGCCAGGAAATGCGGATTGGCCCGGAACGCGTACTCGAAATCATCGAGAAAACTGACCCGGGGTGATCCGGCCAGAACCAGCACGGCGTCGAAGCCTTCCTCCGTCGCGATGCGCTGCCACCGTTCCTGCATTTCCCGCACGTGAGCGGCGTACTGTTCGTTCATCTGTTCATCCTGTCGGAAAGCCCCCAAGTTTCAACCCGATCACCCGTTCCCGGACGCCTGCCGCCGGCCCGTTCTGGCGAACACTGAAGCACACACGGCACCGCCGCGTGGTTCCGACCGGGCGAATCTTGATAGAATAGCCGGCTTTGGTTCCGGCAATTCAGGGGCGGCCGGCCGGCAGCAACCGGCCGAAGCGCACCGGGCTGGAACGCACTTTAGATGCCGTTTCGGCATTTGGCAAACAGGACATCGGCCGTGGCCATCCAGCTCTACAATACGCTGACGCGCGAAAAACAGGCGTTCGAACCCCTGGATCCGAAGCGGGTGACGTTGTACGTTTGCGGCCCGACGGTCTACAACTACGCCCACATCGGCAATGCCCGGCCGGCCGTCATCTTCGATTTGTTGCGCCGGGTACTGGAACGCCACTACCCGGAGGTCGCCTACGCCCGCAACATCACGGATGTCGACGACAAGATCAACGCCGCCGCCGCCGAACGTGGCGTGCCCATAGAAGACATTACCTCGCGCTATACCGCGGCTTATCTGGAAGACATGGCGGCACTGGGCGTCAGACCCCCGACGCTGCAACCACGGGCGACCGGGCACATTGAGCCGATGATCCGAATGATCGAGCGACTGATCGAGTCGGGTCATGCCTATGTCGCTGAGGGCCACGTACTGTTCGCCATCGATTCCTACGACCGCTACGGCGCCCTGTCGCGCCGCGACATGCGCGAGATGGTGGCAGGCGCCCGGGTCGAAGTCGCACCCTACAAACGCCATCCCGGAGACTTCGTATTGTGGAAGCCCTCGGTGAAACCACAACCCGGCTGGGACAGCCCCTGGGGCTGGGGACGCCCGGGTTGGCACCTGGAATGCTCGACCATGGCCGAAAGCCACCTGGGCGAGACCATCGACATCCATGGCGGTGGCCAGGACCTGATATTTCCACACCACGAGAACGAGATCGCCCAGAGCGTGTGCTCCCACGGTGGCAAACCCTTCGCGCGCTACTGGATGCACAACGGTTTCGTGACCATCGAAAAGCGCAAGATGTCCAAGTCCCTGGGCAACACCCTGGTCGTGCACGAACTGCTGAAGTCGTGGCCCGGAGAGGTGATGCGCTACCTGCTGCTCAGCGCACACTACCGGCAACCGCTGGACTGGTCCGACCTGGAGCTTGAACGCGCCCGGCGCACCCTTGACCGGCTGTACGGCGTCCTGCGGACGGCCAGCGACCGATTCGGTCCGTTCGAGGCCGCCCCGCAGCCCGGCGAGGGCTTCCTCGCCGCGCTCGACGATGATCTCAATACGCCGGTAGCCCTGGCCGAATTCAACCGGGTAGCCCGCGAACTGGCCAAGGCCGAAGATCGCCAGACGGCCCGGACGCTTGCCGCCGAACTGCTGGCGGACGCCGAGCTGATCGGCTTGCTGCAGACCCCGTTCGACCAGTGGTTTTCAGCGGGCGCATCGGACGAGGAAGCCGCGCGCATCGACGATCTCATCGCCCAACGCAATGCGGCACGCGCGGATCGGGATTTCGCGACCGCCGACCGAATCCGCGATGAACTTACCGACATGGGCATTGTGCTCGAAGACCGCGACGGCCAGACCCGCTGGCGCCGTGCTGAACCCTGAACCGCGGGCGAAGTCTGAAAACCCATGAGCGACCCCAAACACGCGCAGGACGAAATTGTCCGTTCATTCAGCCTGTTTCCTGAATGGTTGGACCGTTACCAGTACCTGATCGACCTCGGCAAACGGCTCCCGGAGCTGAGTGAAGAGGAAAAAACGGACGACCGGCTGCTGCACGGCTGCCAATCGCGTGTCTGGCTGCACCTGGAAGGCGACCGGGACGAGGTTCGCATTCGTGCCAACAGCGATGCCGCCATCGTCTCGGGGCTGATTGCGCTGCTCATCCAGGTTTACTCGGGGTGCTCGGCGCAGCAGATCGTGGAAACGGAACCCACCTTCGTGCGTGACATCGGGCTCGCCGACCACCTCTCCCCTACCCGCGCCAATGGTTTGCACGCCATGCTTTCGGCCATACGCGGGCACGCCCGGGATTTGTTGACCGAAACCGCCTGAATCCGTTGCTCATCCCGGACCCGATGCCGGATATACCGAGAACGGACACAAAAAAAGGCCCGCCATGAGGCGGGCCTTTTTCGTTCTTGCCGTTAAACCGGATCAGCGATCGAGAACGATCAGCTCAACCCGGCGGTTCATCTGACGACCGGCCGACGTGTCATTGGTCGCCACCGGTTGCAGTTCGCCGTAACCACGCGCGGTCAGGCGGCTGGCCCGTACACCCTGATTTACCAGGTAATCGCGTACCGCATTGGCGCGGCGCTCTGACAGACCCTGGTTGTACTGCTCGGTACCGACGCTGTCGGTGTGACCGGCAACTTCAACCACAACACGCTCGTGGGTATTCAGGAGCTTGGCCGCGTCATTGAGTATCACGATCGCCTCGGGGCGCAGGGTGGCCTTGTCGAAATCGAAGTGCACGTTTTCAAGCGAAATAACCGCTTCGACTTCGCAACCGTCGAGGTCGACCACGGCACCCGGACGTGTGTTCGGGCACTTGTCGCGCTCGTTCGGTACGCCGTCACCATCCAGATCCGGATTGGGCGGCGGAGGCGGTGGCGCGGCCGGTTTGGCCGGCGGGGGCGGCGGTGGCGCATCAACCCCGCCGAAGTCGTAGCTCAGACCCACGCTGTAGAAGAAATCCTTGAAATGACCGCGCGGCGGCAGACTGCCACTGTCGTAGTCGTTGCGCCACATGACCTGGGCGCGCATGGACCAGTGTTTGGCCATCTGTCCGGCAACACCCAGAGCGACGCTGATTCCGGTATTGGTGTCCTCGTCGAGCACGCTGCGGTGCTTGGTGCGACCGAGACCGGCACCCACGAAAGGCCGCAAGGTTTTTTCACCGAAATGATACCGGGCCATCAGTCCATACGTGGACAGCTTCCAGTCGTCGTAGGTCGCACCGGGCACGACGGTATCGAAATCGCGATAGGTCGCTTCGAATTCGTCGTATTCAAAGTCCAGGCTCAGGTTGTCGCCGAAAAAGCGGCCGAAACCGATGGAATGCCAGGTGTCGCCATCACGGGTGTTTCGGGCCGAATCGAGACTGGCCCCACCGATCTGGTAAGTGAAGTGCCACGGCTGATCGCCGTCGGCGTGGGTTGGCGCACTGCCAAGCGCCAATACGGCTACCGAGACGGCTGTTATTGATTTTGAAATTTTCACGCAACGCTCCTCCTTGCCTCAAAAGGGCACATCTATCTGGTAAGTGCCCGCTCACCTTTGCGGACGCAATAGGCGAATCCATGTTTATGATACTAGAGTACCGGGGACTTGTTAAGAAAACATTAAAGCCGCAACCCTTTACCGGGAAGCGGAAGAATTGGCGCCCGCGGACGTGACAGTGACCGGACTGGCCTGACGGGCCCGGCATCGGCCCACTGCGGGCCATGCCGATCGTTTAGCGGGAATCGCCCTGCTGGCGCTGTTTGAGTTCACGCCGTTCCTGTGCGTCCAGGCACAGGGTGGCGATGGGTCGTGCTTCGAGCCGGTCCAGACCGATTTCCTCACCGGTTTCCTCGCAATACCCGTATTCGCCTTCCTCGATCCGGTTCAGCGCCTGATCAATCTTGTTGATCAACTTGCGATAGCGGTCCCGGGTGCGCAATTCCAGGCTGTTTTCCGTTTCACGGGTTGCGCGTTCGACTTCATCACCCACATCACGTACCTCGTGTTGCAGGTTGCTGATCGTTTCACGCGATTCCTCGACCAGCTCGTCGCGCCAGTTCACCAGCTTCTGACGGAAATACTCCAGATGCTTGGCGCACATGTACTGCTCTTTCTTGAGCGGCTTGTAATTCTTTTTCAATTTCACACGGTTGTTGGTCATCGTGCTAACCTACTCCTGAATTCAAAAAATCGAAAAATTTATCTATCTTTCTGTTTTTTCGACTTTTTTACTGGTTCGGGCGGGAAGCCCGGCCGAGAAAAATTGCAGTGTTATAGCCGAACTGGCGCTCCACGGCAAGCCTTTTTCACTTTCAAACCCGACTCACATACACGTTTTGTCCATGAAAAAGCTCCTCCAGGGCCTGATTCGCGCCTACCAACTGATGCTGAGTCCTTTTCTCGGCAATCACTGCCGATTCACCCCGAGCTGTTCCCGCTACGCAGCGGAAGCCATCGAACGCCACGGGGCGCTGCGGGGAAGCTGGCTGGCCATTCGCCGCATCGCGCGCTGCCATCCACTGTGTCCGGGGGGATTCGACCCCGTTCCATGACCGTGGTTTCCCAACCCCCGCCGGAAAGCCTCTTTTTCGCTCATCCGACCCGGTACAATAACCTTTCACGCCGCCCGTGACCGGGCGCCTCAAAATCGGACTCCAATCCCCCTATGCCGCAACGATTGCTGATCAAAAACGCCCTCCTCGTCAACGAAGGCGACATCCTGCCCGGCGACCTGCTGATCGACAAAGGCCGCATCGCGCGCATCGACCGCGAAATCGCCGCCTCCGATTCCGACCGCATTCTCGATGCCGGCGGCCTGCATGTCATGCCCGGCATGATCGACGACCAGGTGCATTTCCGTGAACCCGGTTTGACCCACAAAGGCGACATCGGTTCGGAATCCCGAGCGGCGGTGGCCGGCGGCATTACCAGTTTCATGGAAATGCCGAACACACTGCCGCCCACCGTGACCCTGGATGCGCTGGAGGACAAGTACCGGATTGCGGAACGTTCCGCCCACGCCAACTACGCTTTCTATCTGGGTGCCACCAACGACAACCTGGATGTCGTACGCGCACTGGACCCGAAATCCGCCGCCGGCATCAAGGTATTCATGGGTGCCTCGACAGGCAACATGCTGGTGGACGATGAGACCGTGCTGCGCGGTATTTTTCGCGATGCCCGTGTACCCATCACCACTCATTGCGAATCCACACCCATGATCCAGAAAAACCTGGCTGCCGCCCTGGACCGGTACGGTGAAAATATTCCGGTAACCGAACATCCCGTCATTCGCAACGCCGAGGTGTGTTATGCCTCTTCCAGCATGGCCGTGGCGCTGGCGCGCGAAGCCGGCGCCCAGTTACATGTTCTGCACCTGACAACGGAGCGGGAAATGGAATTGTTCGAACCGGGACCAGTCGAGGGTAAGTCGATCACGGCCGAGGTCTGCGTGCATCACCTCATCTTCAGTGCCGACGACTACGCCAGCATGGGCAACCGCATCAAATGCAACCCGGCCGTCAAGTCGGCGGCTGACCGTGATGCACTGCGCCTGGCCCTGCGCGAGGGCAGAATCGACATCATCGCCACCGACCACGCGCCGCACACCCGGGAAGAGAAAGCCAGCGACAATTACCTGACGGCGCCGGCCGGCCTGCCCCTGGTGCAGGAGGCGCTGCCAGCTGCCCTGGAACTCTACCACGACGACATGCTCAGTCTGCCCGGTGTCGTGGAGCGCACGGCCCACAACCCGGCCGTCAGGTTTTCCGTCGGCGACCGTGGATTTTTGCGCGAGGGCTACTATGCCGACCTGGTCGTGGTTGACCTGTCACGCCCGACCGAGCCCAGCGCGAAGCGCGTTCTGTCGCGCTGCGGCTGGAGTCCGTTCGAAGGCCGGGCCCTGCGCTCGTCCATCGTGACCACCCTCGTCAACGGTGTGCCGGCCTGGCAGGACGGCAAGGTATGCGAGCACGATGCGGCCATGCGCCTGCGATTCGACCGCTGAATACACGGCTGCGAGACCCGGTTGCCGGCGGAACGTGACCGGTCCGTTCTGGCAAACCTCTCGATGCCCGTTCTTAACACAACCGGCGATTTGCAGTACCCTGCGCCGAATCTGAACAACCCGTCCGTACGGACCGTCCGAGGAGTACATAACCACCATGGGATTTCTTGAAGGCAAACGTGCATTGATTGTCGGCATCGCCAGCCCCCGCTCCATTGCCTGGGGCATCGCCGAGGCCATGCGGGCCCAGGGCGCGGAACTCGCGTACACCTACCAGAACGACAAGTTACGCACTCGGGTGGAAAAAATCGCCGAGGCCACGGAGTCCGATATCCTGGTGCCCTGCGACGTCGCCTCCGACGCGGAGATTGACGGTGTTTTCACCGAGCTGAAAAAACACTGGGACCATTACGACATCCTGGTTCATTCGGTGGGTTTCGCACCGCGTGAACAGCTCGATGGTGACTACATGGACGTCATCAACCGGGAAGGCTTCCAGATCGCCCACGACATCAGTTCGTACAGCTTCGCGGGACTGGCCAAGGCTGGACTGCCCATGATGCAGGGCCGCGATGCTTCCATGCTGACCCTGACCTACATGGGCTCGGAGCGGGCCATGCCGAGTTACAACGTCATGGGTCTGGCCAAGGCCAGCCTGGAAGCGAACGTCCGGTATATGGCCCAGAGCCTGGGCCCGAAAGGGATTCGGGTCAATGCCATTTCGGCCGGGCCGATCAAGACCCTGGCCGCGGCCGGCATCGCCAGATTCCGCAGCATGCTCAGTCACGTGGAAGAAACCGCACCCCTGCGACGTGCCGTGACGACCACGGAAGTCGGCAATGTCGCCGCTTTCCTGTGTTCCGACCTGGCCTCCGGCGTGACCGGCGAGATCACTTATGTCGACGGCGGCCACAACATCATCGGCATGGCCGGCATCAAGTAGCGCCCCACCGACCGGCGGGGCCGGTCGGATCCGGCCGCGCCGATGAACGGCGCGCCGGATCGATGACGATCAGAGCCGGTCTTCGTAGATATCGATCTCGGACTGGCTGCGCAGCATCCGGATAAACCCGAAAGCCTCTGCACTGGCTGCCGCGTTGGCGATGCGGCGGCGCTGCGTCTGCTGCTGGATCAACTCGTCGTCGCTCAATTCTCCGTCGCGAACCGCCGTCAACCGGACGACCGCATAGGCCTGATCGAGTTCGATGATCGCGACGCGCGGGGCGTCATCCGAAGGCGGCTGCAGACGGAATAGCTCACCCACGAGGCCGGCCGGCAGATCGGTGGAGTTGCGTGTGGCGGCTTCGGCCGACACCCGCTCCAGACCTTCGTCAGTCGCCAGTGCGGTCATGTCCGCACCATCGGTGATCCGGGCCATCAGGGATTCGGCCCGTTCCGCCGCCGCCTGCATGGCACGGTCCTGGCGCACGGCCGCGATGACCTCGTCGCGCACTTCTTCCAGCGGACGGATACTTTCGGGAATGTATTCGTTGAGCCGCATCAGCACGATGTGATTTTCACCCAGATCGACCGGATCGCTCACCGACCCCTGCTGCAGCACAAGATCGGAAAACGCCGTGCTCACCACATCGGGATTCGCCGCGATACCGGTTCCGCCGTCCCGTCCGAACGGACCGGCTTCCTGAATGGTCAGGCCCAGTTCCTCGCCGGCCGCCAGCAGGGTCGTGGGGTCTTCATAGATGATGTCGATCAGGCGGTCTGCCTGCTCCAGGAAGCGCCGTTCCTGCTGTTCGGCCACCAGTTCCTGCATCAGGGTGTCCCGGGCCTCTTCAAAGGACATGCCTTCGGCGGGGCGGACATCGCGCAACAGAATCACATGCCAGCCGAATCCGGTCTGAATCGGTTCCGAGACCGGGCTTTCCAGACTGAGTTCATACAGCGCATCTTCGAATGCCTGCACCATGAAACCGGGCTCGACCCAGTCCAGGTCACCACCCAGGGACGCCGAACCCGCATCTTCGGAATACGTGCGAGCCAATTCGGCGAAATCAGCACCATCCCTCGCCTGTTGTGCCAGATCGGCGGCCTTCTCACGCACGGTCTCGACCGCAGCTTCATCCGCGTCGGGCGCAACCTCGAGCAGAATGTGCGATGCCAGCCGCGCTTCCGGGGTGATGAACCGCGCCTGTTGTTCTTCGAAGCGGGCACGCAACTCATCTTCGCTCGGCGCGACATCCTGCTCCAGCGCCGAGGCATCGAGCTCGATAAATTCGATAATGACCTGCTCAGGAGACCGGTAATCCTGCTGATTCGCCTCGTACCACGTAACCAGCGCCTCCTCGGACAGGTCCGCCGCCATGGCCGGTTCCGAATCGGCTACGGGCTCGGACACAGCCTCCCCAGCAGCCTCTTCGTTGGCCGCTTCCGGGGCGGCCGTATCATCTTCCGCGGCAACGGCTTCCTCGCCGGTTTCGGGCATCTCGCCGACCGGCTCGCCTTCATCGCCGTCGATGACGGCCGGCACGATAAGCGCCTCAAATTCGCGTTCCTGATCGTGCAGGCGCACGTATTCGCGCAACTCCCAGTCGGTGGCGATGGCGCTGCTGGCGATGGTACCGGGGTACTGATCGAGGATCAGCTGTGCACGCATGTCGTTCTCGAACTGCTGCGGGGTACTGCCCTGGGCCAACAGACGACTCTGGTAGACGTCATGATTGAATTCGCCATCGACCTGAAACGCCGGGATGTTGCGAATGGCCTCCGCCAGCCGCTGATCGTCGACCGCCAGGCCGGTCTCCAGTGAGACCTGCGACAGCAATTCCTGGTTGATCAGACTTTCCAGGTGCTGGCGTCGGACGACTGGCTGGTCGAACTGTTCAGCGTCGAAGTTTGCACCGAGCAGCGACTGCATGCGCCGCCGATAATTCTGAAAACTCTGGGTGTATTCGGTCTGCGTGATCTCAACGTCGTTCACGCGGGCGACCGCGTTTACCGCATCGGGCTGGAAGTAGGAACTGACGCCGACGAGAGCGAATGGCACCACGAGGATACCCAGAATAAAGACGGCCAGAATGCCGGACAGCCGTTCACGGATGGCTTGAAGCATATGCGCACTCGATTAATCAACCAAACGCCGACTATAGCCGGCGGGACGCTAGCCCGGGAATTGCACCCGTTCTCTGCTGCACCGGTACATACACACACTACGGATGCAGAATTCAGGCTAGCCCACAATGAAAAGGGCGCCTTCAAGGCGCCCTTTCACGATTAGGTGGCGGAGTGGACGGGACTCGAACCCGCGACCCCCGGCGTGACAGGCCGGTATTCTAACCAGCTGAACTACCACTCCGCAAAATCTGGTGGGTGCTGACGGGCTCGAACCGCCGACCCTCGCCTTGTAAGGGCGATGCTCTTCCAACTGAGCTAAGCACCCTTCAGAAGGCGCGCTAGTTTACGGCATCCTTGAGTGCTTTACCAGCCTTGAATGCCGGGTTTTTGGAAGCCTTGATTTTAATCGTCTCGCCAGTGCGGGGATTGCGGCCGGTACGGGCTGCGCGCTTGCGCACAGCGAAGGTGCCGAACCCTACGAGCGATACGGTCTGCCCTTTCTTCAAAGCCTTGGTGATGGATCCGATAAACGCGTCAACAGCACGACCGGCGTCAGCCTTGGTCAGGCTCGCGGAGTCGGCAATTGCATCAATAAGTTCAGATTTATTCATTCTAGCACTCCATTTTTAATGAGTAGGCGATGAGTTGAACGTGCTTGCAGAAGCCACCGACACCCAGACCCAGTCGGCTGATTCTTTGCGTCGCGAAAGCAGCGGAAACTCCCGGAAAGCCTTATCTGGCAAGGCCTGCAAGCCGTGGGTGAATACTAATACGGGTGCCGGTACGGCGCAACACAAATACTGGCCAATGAACAAGTGTTAAGTGAAGTTCGAGCGCCAAGCTGCTCATTGTGTGTGAAATACCGGGCGGCTACGTAATTCCGAAGTTTCAGTCAGACGGGCCGATCGCCAGGATAATTTGACGATCGGCGCCGTCCGCGCGCCCCGGGGCACAACTACTGTCAATGCGTGAGAACGGCCTTCTCACCCTTGGCGCGGCCCGGCTTGTCGGCTTCCAACGCCGCCGGCAACGGCTTCGGCATCTCGGTGAGCGCGAGCTTGAGGACCTCGTCGACGGTCGATACCGGGTGAATTTCCAGCTTGTTGAGAACCGCCTTGGGAATCTCGACCAGATCCTTTTCATTCTCTTCCGGAATGAGCACGGTACGGATACCGCCACGCTGCGCCGCCAGAAGCTTTTCCTTCAGTCCACCGATGGGCAATACCTTGCCGCGCAGGGTGATCTCGCCGGTCATCGCCACGTTCGCGCGGACCGGAATCCGCGTCAAAGCGGACACCAGGGCTGTGCACATGGCGATACCCGCCGACGGACCATCCTTCGGTGTCGCGCCTTCGGGAACGTGCACGTGGGCGTCGTACTTCTGGTAGAAGCCCGACTCGATGCCCAGTCGCTCGGCGCGGCTGCGGACCACCGTCATCGCGGCCTGGATGGATTCCTGCATGACCTCACCGAGGTGCCCGGTTTGCGACAGCCGGCCTTTTCCGGGCACCAGGGTGGCCTCGATGCGCAGCAGTTCGCCACCCACCTCGGTCCAGGCCAGACCGGTCACCTGACCGATTTCATTGTTCTCCTCGGCCACGCCGTACCGGAACCGGCGCACACCCAGCAGACTCTCCAGGTTGCGAACCGTCACGGTTACCTTCTTGAGCTTCTTCTCCAGGGTCAGCCGCTTCACGGACTTGCGGCAGATCTTGGCCAGTTCGCGTTCCAGGTTGCGCACACCGGACTCACGCGTGTAATAGCGAATGATGTCGGTGAGCACCGCGTCACTGACACTCAGTTCATCATCCTTGAGCCCGTTGGCCTCCATCTGCTTGGGCAACAGGTAGCGGCGGGCGATGTTGCGCTTCTCATCCTCGGTGTAACCCGGGATGCGAATGACCTCCATGCGATCGAGCAAGGGGCCCGGAATGTTCAACGAATTGGCGGTCGCGATGAACATCACTTCGGAAAGATCGAAGTCGACTTCCAGGTAATGATCGCTGAACGTGTTGTTCTGTTCCGGGTCCAGCACTTCGAGCAGCGCCGAGGACGGATCGCCGCGGAAGTCCATCGACATTTTGTCGAGTTCGTCGAGCATGAACAGTGGGTTCCGGGTACCGACCTTGGCCATGTTCTGCACCACCCGGCCCGGCATCGAACCAATGTAGGTGCGGCGGTGGCCACGGATCTCAGCCTCGTCGCGCACACCCCCCAGGGACATACGCACGAATTCGCGACCGGTGGCCCGGGCGATGGAGCGGCCGAGACTGGTTTTGCCCACTCCGGGCGGTCCCACCAGACACAGGATGGGGCCCTTGATCTTGCGCACCCGCTGCTGCACCGCCAGGAACTCCAGGATTCGTTCCTTCACCCGCTCGAGTCCGTAGTGATCCGCTTCGAGAATCTCTTCGGCCTTTTTCAGTTGCTTGCGAATCCGGCTGCGTTTTTTCCACGGCACGTTCAACATCCAGTCGATGTAGTTACGTACCACCGTGGCTTCCGCCGACATCGGCGACATCATCTTGAGCTTGTTCAGCTCGGAAGTGGCCTTTTTCTCGGCCTCCTCCGTCATGCCGGATTCCTTGATCCGGCGCTCCAGGTCCTCCAGGTCGTTGGGCGCGTCTTCCATGTCGCCCAGCTCTTTCTGGATGGCCTTCATCTGTTCGTTGAGGTAGTACTCCCGCTGGCTTTTCTCCATCTGCGTCTTGACGCGGCCCCGGATGCGCTTTTCTAGCTGGAGCACGTCGATTTCGCCTTCGACCAAGGCCATCAGGTGTTCCATGCGACGGCGCGGGCTGCCCATTTCGAGCAGCACCTGTTTTTCTTCCAGGCGAATGGCCATATGCGCGGCCACCGTATCGGCCAGCCGACTCGGATCCTCGATGCCGGCCAGGGTCGTGAGCAGTTCGGGCGGAATCTTGCGATTCAGTTTGACGTATTGCTCGAACAGCGAGACCAGCGACCGCATGGTGACTTCCAGCTCGCGTTCGGTGGCCTCTTCTTCCACCGGCACCAGGTCCCAATACGCCTCGAAGTAGCCGCTTTCGGACTGGTACTTGGAAATATTCACACGCTCCCCGCCCTCGACCAGAACCTTGGTTGTGCCGTCGGGCAGTTTGAGCAGCTGCAGCACCGTCGCCAGGGTGCCGACCTCGAACAGGTCGGCCTCCTCGGGATCGTCGACGTCAGCGCTGCGCTGGGTCACCAGCAGGATGCGTTTGTCCACATCCATGGCCCGGTCCAGCGCGAGAATGGAACGCTCGCGCCCGACAAAAAGCGGGATGACCATATAGGGGTACACCACGACATCGCGCAGGGACAACACCGGCGTTGGCTGATTGGCCATGGGCAGGCTTGGTTTGCTGGTCGTTTTCTCGGACATCGGTTCCTCTCCGGCAGCGGCCACGCGATGCAGGGCCAGCGCGGCGGCCTGAAGCCTGTGTTCAGTGAAATACTAGGCGGGGTCGAAAACCCGTTCAAGCAGGACTACCGCAAATATTGTTCCCGCCCCGCGTTTTTCAAGTGACGCGGTGCATCCGGAAGCCAATCTGAATGGCCTGGTGCCAGGCTGTGGATCACCGGAGACAGGACCGTCGCCGGCAGGCATGCAAGGGTGTGATCAGTCTCCGCCCTGCGCGGCCTGGGGAGTGTTTTCGTACAGAATGTACGGCTCCGCTTCACCCTCGATGACGGTTTCATCGACGACGACCTTGGAGACACTCTCCAGCGACGGCAGATCATACATGCTGTTCAGTAGCACGCCTTCGAGAATCGTACGCAGGCCGCGGGCACCGGTTTTGCGGGCCATGGCCTTGCGCGCGACGGCCAGCAGCGCGTCCTCGCGAATTTCCAGCTCGGCGCCTTCCATCTCGAACAATTGACGGTATTGCTTGACCAGTGCGTTCTTGGGCTCGACCAGGATGCGCACCAGCGCTGCTTCGTCGAGTTCCTCCAGCGTCGCGACAACCGGCAGGCGCCCAACGAACTCTGGAATGAGCCCGTATTTGACGAGATCTTCCGGCTCCACGTCGAGCAGCAGTTTGCCGATGTTGTCGACCCGCTCGCGGTTCTTCACATCGGCGGAAAATCCGATACCGGCGGATGCGGACCGTGCCTGGATGACCTTTTCCAGGCCGGCAAAGGCCCCACCACAGATAAACAGGATCTGGCTGGTATCGACCTGCAGGAACTCCTGCTGCGGGTGTTTGCGGCCGCCCTGCGGCGGCACCGAGGCAATGGTGCCCTCGATCAGTTTCAGCAGTGCCTGCTGGACACCCTCACCGGAGACGTCCCGCGTGATCGACGGATTTTCCGCCTTGCGCGAAACCTTGTCGATCTCATCGATATAGACAATGCCGGTCTGCGCTTTCTCGACGTCGTAGTCGCACTTCTGCAACAGTTTCTGGATGATGTTCTCGACGTCCTCGCCAACGTAACCGGCCTCGGTCAGAGTGGTGGCGTCGGCAATCGTGAACGGAACGTTGAGCATGCGGGCCAGGGTCTCTGCCAGCAGGGTCTTGCCGGAACCGGTGGGCCCTATCAGCAGAATATTGCTCTTGCTGAGCTCGATGTCATTTTCGCGCCCGCGGGTTTCCAGGCGTTTGTAATGGTTGTACACCGCGACCGACAGCACTTTCTTGGCATGATCCTGGCCGATGACGAATTCGTCGAGAAAGGCGTGAATTTTGTGCGGGTTCGGCAGTTTGGCGCGGTCGGTGGCGCCGCTCTCCTCGAGTTCCTCACGAATGATGTCGTTGCACAACTCGACGCACTCGTCGCAGATGTACACGCTGGGGCCGGCAATGAGTTTCCGTACCTCGTGCTGGCTCTTGCCGCAGAACGAGCAGTACAGAATTTTGCCGTCGGAACCCTTGCGTTCGAGGTCAGTCATGTTGTGCTCTTAATACGCATTCGTTAGAAATTCCACTATCGCAGTGAAAAGCTTACCTTTTTTACTTCTCGGAGTCGACTCCGCGATTCACCAGAATGCGGTCGATCAGACCATATTCCAAGGCTTCATCAGGACCCATGAAGTTGTCGCGCTCGGTATCGCGCGAAATGTTCTCCACGCTTTGACCGGTATGATTGGCAAAGATTTCATTCAATTGACCGCGTAATTTGAGAATTTCGCGGGCGTGAATATCGATATCCGATGCCTGCCCCTGGTACCCGCCCAGCGGTTGGTGAATCATGACCCGGGAGTGCGGCAGGCACAGCCGCTTGCCGGAGGCACCAGCGGCCAGCAGCAACGCTCCCATGCTCGCTGCCTGCCCGATGCACATGGTACTTACGTCACAGCGGACAAACTGCATGGTGTCGTAAATCGCCAGCCCAGCACTTACAACGCCGCCGGGACTGTTGATGTACAGGTTGATGTCTTTGTCGGGATTCTCTGATTCGAGGAACAGCAGCTGGGCCACGATCAGATTGGCCATGTGGTCCTCGATCGGCCCCACCACGAAGATCAGCCGCTCTTTGAGCAGCCGGGAATAGATGTCGTAAGCGCGCTCGCCACGCGAACTCTGCTCCACGACCATCGGGACGAGATTCAGTGCCTTGGTATCCATTTGCCTCTTTCTGCCTCCCCTGGCCGCGGCGCCCGGGTTGTCCTACCCCTCCCGACGCTCAGCGGGACAGGTTGGACGCCTCCGCGATAACGTCCTTGAACGGAGTTGCCGTGGCTGACACTTTAGCGTTTTCCAACACCCAGTCAACCACTTGCTCCTCGAGTACGGAATTTTCGACCTGCGCCATGAGCTGCGGGTTTCCGTAATACAACTGCAGAACCTCGGCCGGATTTTCGTAAGTCTGGGCGATGGTCTCGATTGCGCTGCGCACACGTGTGTTGTCGATACGAAGGGCATTCTGGCGTGCGATTTCGCCCATGATCAAACCCCCACGGACCCGCGATTTCGCCGGCTCGGCGAACGCACTCGCCTCATCCGCCGACGGCTCACGGCCTTCCTGAGCGGCGACGCGGGCCGCCATGCTGTTCGCTTCCTGGTCCACAAGACCGGCGGGAACCTCGAGATCTGGCAGATGATCCATCAGGGTGTTGATGATTTTGACCTTCATGATCGACAGCGTCGCCTGGCGCAATTCGCGCTCGAGGTTGGCTCGGATCTCGTCACGCAGCGACGCTTCCGTCCCGTCCTCCACGCCAAACCCACGGATGAAGGCTTCATCGACTTCGGGCAGACGCGGCTCCGCGACCTGGTCGAGCTTCAATTCGACTTTCGCCTTCTTGCCCGCCAGGGCCGGCTCGCGAAAAGCCTCGGGGAATTCCAGCTCGGTTTCGGTGCTCGCGCCTGATTCCAGCCCGGCCAGCGCGGATTCAAGTTCTTCGAATCCCGATTGCCCCATGATCAACGCCAGGCGCTGGTGCCCTTCTTCCGGCACCCGGCCCTCGTCGGTTTCCGCCACGTACTCGAACGCCACCTGATCATCATTCTGCGGTGAACGCTCAACCGGCTCGAAGGTCCGGCGCTGTTCCCGCAGCGTCTGCAGCATTTCGTCGATATCGGATTCAGCGACCTCGGCCTCGGGCTTCTCAAATTCCATGCCGGATACATCGACATGATCGATTTCCGGATAAACCTCAAGGACGGCACTGAACTGCAGGTCTCCCTGCTGCTGAACATCCGGCGCATCGTCGACCTGGGGTGATGATGCCGGGCGAAGATTTTCGTCCCGGATAGCCTGCTGCAAGCCGTTTTGCATGGCTTCGCTGGCAATTTCCAGGCGAACCTGCTTGCCATAACGCTGGCGCACCACGCTCATGGGCACACGGCCCGGGCGAAAGCCTTTGATTTTGACCTGTTTACTCAGCTCTTTGAGCCGCGAGTCAACTTTCTGGTCGATTTCGGAACCCGGGATCTGCACGGTGAGGCGACGCTGCAGGCCGCCGGTATTTTCTACGGATACTTCCATTTAAAGTGTCTCGTTTGCCTTCATACGCCGCTGGCGCAGCGTAAACCGGCTGCACTCAACTGCACGGAATGCGTTTGCTCTGATCATGCTTCGCATGACCAACCGCAAACGACTTCGTCTCGTTTGCCTTCATACGCCGCTGGCGCAGCGCAGGTGTTAGCAGCTGTGCGATTTGCGCGTAGCGCAAGAAGCGCTGCTGCGTCACCGTCGCGCGTGTAAACCGGCTGCACGGCCTACGGCTGCACTTCCTTACTCATTGAGCTGCGCTCAATACGTGCGGGCGTTTTCGCCTGTCCTCAACTGCACGGAATGCGTTTGCTCTGATCATGCTTCGCATGACCAACCGCAAACGACTTTGTCTCGTTTGCCTTCTCACGCCTCTGATGCCCTGCCCTCTATGGCACCTGCGCATCGTTGGTGCGAAAGGGGAGACTCGAACTCCCACGGGTTGCCCCACTGGAACCTAAATCCAGCGCGTCTACCAATTCCGCCACTTTCGCCTGATTGGTCAGCCTGGAGACACCCGGGCGCTTACCGGGCGTTTCCCGCAATGGGCATCGGGTAATCCGGGAAATTTCCGGAACCCGGTTCGAGTCCGGCCCTGCCGGTGTGAAAGCTCTGCCTACTTCGCTTTCACTGCCGGTCTTTAATTGGTGGGCCATCCAGGACTCGATTCCTATCGTGGCTCCGCGTCGCTTCTTGCGCTTACGCGCAAACCGCAACGCTCCGCCGGCATTGATGGCTTCCTCGCTTGCCTGCGGCAAGTCTCCGAAAGCC